>NZ_RAWA01000257.1 GCF_003611675.1 Corallococcus sp. CA053C | reverse complement strand
GGCACAGGATGCCCCGCCCCCTCGCGAACATCACGATGTCCCACAGCGCCAGGAAGTACCCCGCGAAGTCCAACGCCGCGATGAGCTTGAGCTCGTGTTCAATCTGCCGCGTCACCTCCGGCGGCACGCCCGCCGGATAGCGCGCGCGCAGGCCCGCCTCCGTCAGCGTCCGCAGATGCTCGTCCACCGTGCGGCCCTCGGGCAGGTCCTCCTCCGGGAAGTGGTAGTGCAGCGAGTCCAGCGAGGCGTCACAGCGCGACGCCAGCTCCACCGTGCGCTCCAGCGCGTCCGGCCGATCCGCGAACAGCCGTGCCATCTCCCCGGGTGACTTCAGCGTCCGCTCCGCGTTCGGGAACAGCCGCGTGCCCGCCTGATCCACCGTCACCCCGTGGCGGATGGCGGTGAGCACGTCCTGCAGCGGCTGGCGCTCACGGTGGTGCGTGTGCACGTCGTTGTGGACCACCAGCGGCACGCCCAGCGCGCGGGCCAGCGCCTCCGCCCGGGCCTCCCGGGCCGCGTCCCCCGCCGACAGCGAGCGGCTCAGGCCCACGTGGAAGCCTCCCGGGAACGCCTCCGCCAGCGGGGCCACCGCCTCCAGCGCCGCGGGGCCCGGCAAGAGCGCGAGCAGCCCCGACGCGTGCTCCGCCAGCTTGCGCCAGGGCAGCCCCGCCTCGCCCTTGGGGTGCGTCATCCGGCTGTGTGACACCAGCCGGCACAGGTTCGCGTACCCGGCCGCGTCCCGGGCGTACACCACCACCGGCGGGCCGTCCTCCAGCGTCAGCTCCGCGCCCAGGAGCAGCTTCACGCCATGCTCCTTCGCCGCCAGGTGCGCCTTCACCGCGCCGTACAGGCCGTCCCCGTCCGTGAGCGCCAGCGCGGACAGGCCCAGCCGCGCCGCCGCCGCCACCAGCTCCTCGGGATGGGACGCGCCACGCAGGAAGGAGAAATGGGACCGGCACACCAGCTCGGCGTAGCTCACGCCGGATCAGGATACTGAGCGGGCGTTCAGGCGCTAGATTGGATCTTCGTTCCGCGAGAGGGCGACTTCATGAGTTGGGTCCCGGCGGACGCGGGGTTTGAGCTGTCATTGAGCGCACACCGGATCAGCAGCCCATCGCCAGCGCCTCGCCCTGGAGGGGTGCCACCTCCACCGTCTCCAGGAACCGGGCCAGGGCGGCGTTGACTGCCGCGGGCTGCTCCAGGATGCACATGTGCCCGCCACAGGGCAGCGTCACCAGCCGGGAGCCCTGGATGCGCTGGTGCAGCCGGGCCGCCGCCGTCGGCGCCGTCACCAGGTCCTCGTCCCCCACCATCACCAGCGTCGGCGTCGCGATGCGGTGCAGCTCCCCCTCCACGCCGCGGCGGTGGATGACCCCCTGCATCGCGCGCCACACCTGGCGCGGGTTGTCCACGAGCTGCTGACGCAGCAGCGCGCGCTCCGCCTCCCGCTCCGGGTCGCGCATGAACGTGCGCCCGAAGTAGAGCGACATGATCCGGTCCACCACCGGTCTCAACCCCAGCCAGTGCGTCATCGTCGTCAGCAGCCGGTAGCGCGCCAGCGTCAGCGGCAGCTCCGCCGCCGCGGAGGAGTCCAGCAGCGACAGCGAGCGCAGGAGCTCCGGATGGCGCGCGGCCACCCTCAAGCCCACGAAGCCGCCCATGGACTGCCCCACGAAGTGACAGGGCGCGAGCCCCAGGGCCTGGATGACGGCCACCGCGTCCTCGTACACCGTGCGCAGGTCGATGGGCGAGCCGCCAGGCGGGGGCTCGCTGTGGCCCTGGCCCCGGTGGTCGTACACGATGCAGCGGTAGCGTCCGCGCAGGGCCGCCACCTGCTCGCGGAACAGGCGGGAGTCCCACAGCAACCCGTGGCTGAAGAGGACCGGCTCACCAGAACCGCCGGTGTCTTCGTAGTACAGTCGGGTGCCACGGATGGACAGATACGGCATGGGCTTCCCTTCGGGAGTGGACCACGGGGTCCTCGCCCGCAACCCCCCTGCCGTCCGATTGCTTCCTGACGCCCGGCCGCCCGGTTTGACAGGAAGCCGAAGCGGCTGCCAAACAAGGACCCCATGGACCCCACCGCCTGGCAGCTCTGGTTGATTGCCGCGATCGTCCTGGGAGCGATGGAGATCAAGCTCTCCGGCTTCGTGACGCTCTGGTTCGCCGTGGGCGCGCTGATGTCCGCCCTCATCGCCGGCGCGGGCGTGGGACTGGACGGTCAGCTCGCCATGTTCACCCTGGTGTCCACGGCCCTCTTCGCCGCGTCCCGGACGATCTTCAAACACGTTTTCATGCGGGACGCCGTGCATTTGAAGACGGGCATCGAGGCGATGCTGGGCCAGGAGGCCGTGGTGATGGAGGCGCTGTCCGACCCGCACGGGGGCACCGTGCGCATCAACGGGGAGCTGTGGATGGCGCGCTCCCTGTCGGGGCCCCTGCCCGAGGGCGAGCGCGTCACCGTGGAACAGATTGAAGGACTCAAGTTGTGGGTGCGGCGCCCGTCGGCGTCTCACGAGGTCTCGCTGCCTCAACCGCGGCGCAAGAAGAAGGAGACTGTAGGATGGGATTGACCATTGTTCTGTTCGTCGCGGCGGTCGCCGTCGTGTTCGCGCTCGCCACCGGTGTTCGCATCGTTCCCCAGGCCAAGGTCATGGTCGTGGAGCGGCTGGGCAAGTTCCACCACGTGGCCACCAGCGGCCTCAACATCCTCATCCCCTTCATGGACAGCCCCCGCGCCATGGAGATGCGCAACGGCGTCCGCATCGTGCGCAACACGCTGGTGGACCTGCGTGAGCAGGTCATGGGCTTCGAGACCGTCCAGGTCATCACCCATGACAACGTCAACATGGAGGTCGGCTCGGTCATCTACTACCAGATCGTCGATCCGGGCCGCGCGCTCTACCAGGTGGAGAACCTGGCGCTCGCCATCGAGCAGCTCACGATGACGAACCTGCGCAACGTCATGGGCGGCCTCACCCTGGACCAGACGCTGACCAGCCGCGAGACGGTCAACACCAAGCTGCGCATGGTGCTGGACGAGGCCACGGAGAAGTGGGGCGTCAAGGTCACCCGCGTGGAGCTGCGTGAGATCGAGCCGCCCCAGGCCATCAAGGCCGCCATGGCCAAGCAGATGACCGCCGAGCGCGAGCGCCGCGCCGAGGTCACCAAGGCCGAGGGCGACAAGTCCGCCGCCATCCTCCAGGCCGAGGGCGAGAAGATCTCCCGCATCCTGCGCGCCGAAGCCGAGCGCGACGCGGAGATCGCCCGCGCCGAGGGCCACAAGCGCGCCGTCATGTTGGAGGCCGAAGGCAAGGCCGAGGCCACCCGCCTCACCTTCGAGGCCATCCACACCGGCCGCGCCACCCCGGAGGTGCTCGCGCTGCGCTACCTGGAGACGCTCCAGGAGCTGGGCAAGGGCGACAACAAGATGTTCGTCCCCTACGAGGCCACCGCCGCGCTGGGCACCCTGTCCATGCTCAAGGACGTCTTCGGCGGTGAGAGCGCGCCTGCCCCCACGCCCGCCGAGGCCCCGCGGCTTCCGGCCCGCAACCCTTCGGCCGCCGCGCTGAGCGCCCAGGCGCTGGCGCGCAACGCCGCCGCGGCCTCCACCGCGCCCATGCCGGCCACCCGCCGCGTGCAGCCGCCCACGCCTTCGGACGAGTAGGCGTCCCCAGGGGAATCGTTGTCAGGGCACCGACGTTCCAGACGTCGGTGCCCGCCGTCGCGGCGCCCCGGGGCTTGCACTCCGTACGGGCCCTGTCGCATCTTGCAGCCGTCGCATCCGTTGTCCCCGCGGGAGGTCGTCACAGGACTTCCCCCACACGAGGTCAGCACACCCTTGAAGCTGCACGCCTGAAACCCCGGTCCCTGGCTGTACCCCGCCGCCGCGCGTCCTGATGGGCGTGTGCGCTGGCTTCCGGATTCAGGAGTCGCTTCAAATGCCCTCGTCCTCCCTTCGCGCGCACAGCGTCTGCTTTTCGTTCACCGATGCCGTCCCCGTCCTCACTGACGTGGACTTCCACCTGGCCCCGGGCTGGACGGGCCTCGTCGGCCCCAACGGCGCCGGCAAGTCCACCCTCCTGCGCCTGCTGTCCGGGGAGCTGACGCCCACGTCGGGACAGCTCTCCTTCGACCCGCCCTCGCCCCTGGTGTGTCTGTGTCCCCAGGGCGTGGAGGTCCTCACGCCCGACATCGCCGCGTTCGCGGAGGCGTGGGACGCGCTGGCGCGCAGGCTCCACGGCCAGCTGGGCCTGGACGTCACCGCGCTGTCGCGCTGGCCCACGCTGTCGCCAGGAGAGCGCAAGCGCTGGCAGGTGGGCGCGGCGCTCGCCCGCGAGCCGGACGTGTTGCTGCTGGATGAGCCCACCAACCACCTGGATGCCGAAGGGCGCGCGTGGCTTGCGTCCGCGCTGCGCCGCTTCCGGGGCATTGGCGTCGTCGTGTCCCATGACCGGGAGCTCTTGGAGCTGCTCACGCAGGGCACCCTGCGCGTGCACGGCGGTGGCGCGCGGCTGTACCCCGGGGCCTACTCCGCCGCGCGCGGCCACTGGGAGGCGGAGCGCGAAGCCGAGGTCGCCGCCCACCAGCAGACGAAGGCGGAGCGGGACCGGGCCGCGCAGCTGCTCGACCGCGCCCGGCGCGAACAGCAGGGCGCCACCCTGTCGCGCAATACCGGGCGGCGGATGAAGAACAAGTATGACAGCGACGCGCGCGGCCTCATGGCCTCCACGCTCGCGAGCTGGGCGGAGAGCCGCCTGGGCCACCAGGTCACCGTGAAGCGCCGCGAGCTGGAGCGCGCCGAGGCCGCCGTGGGTGACTTCACCGTGGACAAGACCGTGGGCCGTTCGGTGTTCGTGGACTACGTGCGCTCACCCAACCCGTGGATCTTCACGCTCGACACGCCGGGCCTGAAGGCCGGTGACGTGGAGGTGCTGGGCCCCACGCGCCTGGACGTGGACCGCGCGGCGCGCATCCGCATCGAGGGCCCCAATGGCGCCGGCAAGACGACGCTGCTGCGCGCCCTGCTGGAACAGGCGCGCGTGCCCCGCGACAAGCTGCTGTACCTGCCGCAGGACCTGGGCGAGGCCGAGGCCCGCGCCACGCTCGACGCGGTGCGCGCGCTGCCCCCCGAGGAGCGCGGACGGGTGCTGTCATTGGTGGCCGCGCTGGGCGTGGATCCGCACCGGCTGCTCGCGTCCGAACAGCCGTCTCCGGGCGAGGCGCGCAAGCTGTTCATCGCCCGCGGCCTGGGCCAGCACGCCTGGGCCCTGGTGCTGGACGAGCCCACCAACCACCTGGACCTGCCGTCCATTGAACGCCTGGAGGCGGCGCTGCGCGACTACCCCGGCGCGCTGCTGCTCGTCACCCACGACGCCCCCTTCGCCCGCGCGTGCACCACCACCCGGTGGCTCGTCGCGAACGGACAGGTCACCGTGAGCTGATTTCCCAAAAGCTGGGAAAAGCAGGACTCCACTTTCGCGTGGGATTGTCAGAATTTATTCCCACGGGTGTCGTCGAGGCTGTCTTGACGACCGGGAGCGCCGCCGCCACGCACGGTGGCCGGCACTTCCTGGCTGTCATCACACACCCCCAAGGAGTTCACATGCCACGGCCCACGCCGTCATGGAGACGTTCGTGTCTGCTCATCGCAGGCACGCTGGTATTCACCGGCTGCGGAGGCGACGCCCCGTCCGAGGCGGCCCTCTCGAAAAGCCAGACAGATTCACTGCTTCAGGGCCCAGACCTGGTCATCACCGAGCTGAGGGGGCCTGCCAGCGTTCGCGATGGCTACCCCTTCACCGTCAGCGCCCGGGTCTGCAACCGGGGCACCGCGCCCATTTCGCCCAGCGGCACGCTGGCCCTCCAGGTGTACCTGTCCACGACGGCCACCCAGCAGGTGCCCGCGCCCGGCGCTCCGCCCACCACGCAGCAGGTGACGGTGGGCGAGGTGACGCTGGGAATGCCGCTGGAGCCCGAGCAGTGCGTCACCCCCAGCCTGTCGGTCACCGCGACCCGGCCTTCCGCCTCGACTCCGAACGGCGCCCTCTATCTGGGCGCCAGCGTGGACACGCGCAAGGTCGTGACGGAGGTGAACGAAACCAACAACAGCCTCGTCAGCGGCCTGATGGGCGTGGGCACCCTCGCGGACCTCGTGGTCACCGAGGTGAAGGCCCCTGCCAGCGCACGGCCCGGGGACAGCTTCCCCGTGACGCTGCGCGCCTGCAACGTGGGGACTTCGCCGGCATCGTCCTCCAACGTCCGGTTGTACGTCTCCACCCTGGCCACGCTGACCCTGCCGGCGCCTGGCGCTTCCCTGCCGACGACGCTCGCGCAGGTGGGTGACGTGAGCGTGCCTTCGCTGGACGTGGGCGCGTGCCTCTCGCTCCCGACGCAGGCCTCCGCCGTGCGTCCGCCCGCGGCCACCACGCCCGAGCAGCCGCTGTACCTGGGCGCCTTCACCGACCCGGTGCGCACCGTCCTCGAGTTGCGCGAGGACAACAACGCGCACGTCGCGGGTCGCCTGGGCATCGGCAATCAGCCCGACCTGGTGGTCACCGACGTGACGGGCCCGGACAGCCTGCGCTCCAGTGCGCCGTTCTTCGCGTCCGTGAGGGTCTGCAACGTGGGCACCGAGCCCGCCCTCAACCCGCGCGCGGAGCTGTTCCTGTCCACCCAGGCCACGCTGTCCCCGGGAGCGACGAATCCCGGCTCCCAGACGGAGGCGCTCGTCGGTTCGGCGCAGGGGATGCGGCTCGATGCCGGACGGTGCACCACGCTGTCCATGCAGGGCAACGCGTTCCTGCCTCCGGCCGCCGTTCCGAACACGCCGCTCTACCTGGGCGCGCGCGTGGACGGACAGCTCCAGATCCCGGAGCTGCGCGAGGACAACAACACCTTCGTGAAGGGGCTCGTCGGCGTGGGCACCGGCTCGGACCTGGTGGTCCGCTCGCTGAAGGCGCCCGCCACCGCGAGGCGCAACGGACCGTTCACCGCCGAGGCGAAGGTCTGCAACGTGGGCACCGAGATGTCCAACTCCGCCCGGGTGGAGCTGTTCCTCTCCACGGAGAGCCCGGTGGTGTTCCCGTCGCAGAGCGGTCCCATCGCCACGTCCACCCAGGTGCCCGTCGGCGGGATGGACGTGCCGTCCCTGTCGGCCGGGGGATGCGTGATCCGGTCGGTGTCCGCGTGGGCGCAGCCGCCCCCGGAGGCCGTGCCAAGCCAGCCCCTGTACCTGGGGGCCGCCGTCGACACGCAGCGGAACAACCCGGAGCTGCGCGAGGACAACAACACCTTCACGGCCGGGCCGCTGGGCGTGGGGGATGACGCGGACCTGATCATCACCGAGCTGCGGGCCCCCGCGAGCCTGCAGGACGGCCAGTCCTTCGCCGCGACCTACACGGTCTGCAACCAGGGCCTGTGGCCCACGAACGGCTTCGGCATCTCGCTGTTCCTGTCGTCGGAAGCCGCGCCGCCCGCGCCGCAGTCCCCGCCGTATGGGATGCCGCCTCCCGGCTACGCCCTCCAGGGCCGCTGGGATTCATCCCTCCACGTGGAGGCCGGACAGTGCATTTCGCAGCGGTCCTTCTTCACCGCCTGGCGTCCGCCGAACTCGCCGCCGGATCAGCCCCTGTACCTGAGCGCCACCGTCGACACGACGTCCCTCGAGCTGCGGCGGGACAACAACGGCTTCGCGGCGGGACGCGTGGGCCTGGGGCAGGGAGCGGACCTCGTGGTCACCGAGGTCAAGGCGCCCGCCAGCGCACGGTCCGGCTCCACGTTCACCACCTCCGTTCGCGTCTGCAACGTCGGCACCCAGCCGTCGTCCAGCTCCCTCGTGGAGGTGTACCTGTCGTCCGAACCCACGCTGGTCGTGACGAGCCCCCCGGGCCCCGACTCCTCGCGGGCCTTCGTGAATGGCGTGCCGGTGCCCTCGCTGGGTGTCGGAGCGTGCATCACGCGGGAGATCTCCGGGCAGTCCGTCCCGCCTCCCAGCGCGTCGCTCCAGCAGCCGGTGTACGTGGGCGCCATCGTCGATCCGGGGTCGAGTCAGCCGGAGCTGCGCGAGGACAACAACACGCTCGTGGGCGGCATGATGAGCCTGGCCAGCGGACCGGACCTGGTCGTCACCTCGCTGGACGCCCCCGCCAGCATCACCCCGGGCGGTGCCTTCTCCGCTTCCGCGCGCGTCTGCAACGTGGGCACCGATCCCTCGTCCTCCAGTGACGTGGCGATCATCCTGTCCACGGACGACACCTGGAGCCCGCCGGTCGTGGGGATGCCTCCGCCCCCGGCCATCAGCTCCAGCCAGGCGAACATCGGCTCCCTGCCGGTTCCGCCCCTGCAGCCCGGCCAGTGCGCGGCCCCGTTCGGGACGATGTCCTCCTACGGACCGACGGCGTCGCTGCCGGGTCAGCCGCTGTACGTGGGCGCCACCGTGGATCCCTTCCAGTCCCGGCCCGAGCTGCGCGAGGACAACAACGTCTTCGTGAAGGGACGCATCGGCTACGGCTTCGGTCCTGACCTGGTCGTCACCGGGGTGACGGGTCCCGCCAGCGTCCTGCCGGGGCAGTCCTTCACCGCCACCATCACCGTCTGCAACCAGGGCACGCAGCCCGCCCCGCAGGGGGCGCGCGTGGACCTGTACGTGCTGTCGAACACCACGGTGCCCATGCCGCCGCCGGGCATGGCGCCGAGCCCCTCGCAGTCGGCGGGTTGGAGCACGCTCGACCCGTTGGAGCCGAACACCTGCGTCTCCACGCCGGTGCCCGCGAACGCGTACGTCCCCGGGCCCACGGACTCCCTGCCGTTCTTCCTGGGCGCTTCCGTCGACACGCTCCAGTTCACCCAGGAGCTGCGCGAGGACAACAACACCTTCCTGGGCCCGCGCATCGGCGTGGGAACCGGACCGGACCTCATCATCACGTCCATGGGCGGACCTGCCAGCGTCATGCCCGGCAACTCGATGCGGATCCCCGTGACCGTCTGCAACCAGGGCCAGGCGCCCTCGCAGGCGCAGCCCCTGGAGGTCTTCCTCTCCACCGAGCCCGTCCTGCCGGAGCCGTCCTCGACGGGGATGGGGATGGAGATGTCCTCCACCCTGTCCCGGCTCGGGATGATGGACGTTCCGCCCCTGCAGCCGAATGCGTGCGCCACGCGCGAGGAGTCCTTCTACGCCTACCCGCCGAGCGCGGCGACGCCGTTCGCGCCGGTCTACCTGGGCGCCGCCCTGGTCGTGACCGGTTCGTCTCCCGGACAGGAGCTGCGCACGGACAACAACACCTTCGTGCGCGGCCGCATCGGCGTGGGAAACGCACCGGACCTCGTCATCACGGAGGTCACCGCGCCGTTCTCCGTGCGCTACAACGAACAGCTCACCACCACCGTGAAGGTCTGCAACCAGGGCACCACCGCCCCCTCGGGCACCAGCTCGGGCCGGGTGGAGCTGTTCCTCTCCACCCAGTCCTCCCTGGAGTTCCCGTCGGGCCCCGGCACGTCCTCGTTCCAGGTGTCCCTGGGGTTCGTGGACCTGGGAGCGCTGCAGCCCCAGCAGTGCACGACGCGCCAGCTCACCACGCCCGTCCTCACGCCGAGCGGCAGCCCGGGCTTCGGGCTGTTCTACATCGGCGCGCTGGTGGACTCGCAGCGCACGCTGGTGGAGCTGCGCGAGGACAACAACGCCTACGTGCAGGGCTTCCTCGCCGTGATGCCGTAGTCACTTCGCGGTGATGGAACGGGCGTCGGCCGGGGCCTTCAGGTGCCCCGGGCGACGCCCGTCGTCGTTCAGCGTCCGGCGGGCGTGTCCGTCCACTGGCGGTACCACGCCACCAGCCGGGCCACGCCCTCGTCCACGGACACGCGGGGCCGGAAGCCCGTCTCAAGCTCCAGCCGCGAGGAGTCCGCCCAGGTGGAGGCCATCTCCGCGGCCCCCGCGGGCACGGACGTCACGCGGGCCTTCGTGCCCCAGTGCCGTTCCAGCAGGGCCACGAAGTCACCCAGCGCCACCGGCTCGCCGTGCCCCACGTTGAGCAGACGCTGGGGCGGGCTCTCCGATGTGAGCCGGGGGGGCCGGTCGAGCACCCGCAGCACGGCCTCCACCACGTCGTCCACGAAGGTGAAGTCCCGCCGCATCCGCCCCTCGCCGTGCAGCACCAGGGGCTCCCCTCGCGCCAGCGCGCGCAGGAACAGCAGCGGCGCCATGTCCGGGCGTCCCCAGGGGCCGTACACCGTGAAGAAGCGCAGGCCGCTGGTGGGCAGCCGGTGCAGGTGGCTGTACGCGTGTGCCATCAGCTCGTTGGCGCGTTTGGTGGCGCCGTAGAGGTTGAGCGGCTGATCCACCGGAGCGTCCTCGCGGAACGGAGCGGGCGTGGCCGCGCCGTACACGGAGCTGGAGGACGCGTAGACGAGGTGCGCGACCTTCGCCTCGCGGCAGCCCTCCAGCACCCGCACGAAGCCCGTCACGTTGGTGTCCGCGTACGCCGGGGCCTCCGCGTCCGGGGCCCGCACGCCCACGCGCGCGGCCAGGTGCACCACGCCTTCGGGACGCGCGAGCGCGAACGCCTCCCGCAGCCGGGCCGCGTCGGCGAGGTCGCCCGCGAGGAAGGTGAAGCCGCGCGTGCCGGACAACCGCGCGAGCCGGGAGCGCCGCAGCGCCACGTCCCCGGGGGCCCGGTCCAACGCGTCCAGCCCCAGCACGGTGTCACCGCGCGCGAGCAATCGCTCGCAGACGTGGGCGCCGATGAAGCCCGCCGCGCCCGTCACCAGGACCCGCATGCCCCCCTCTTCGCGCGCGCGAGAAGGGCCCGGAGCGAGCCCCTCACGGCACCACCTGCACCGCCTCGATGACGGCGCGGCGCAGGAACGAGTTCCAGTCCGACTGGGCCTGGTAGACGCTGACCGTGGGCGAGGAGCGGAAGGTGTCCGTCCACAGCACCTGCCCCGTAGGGTCCACCACGCCCACGCGCAGCACGACGTCCACCCGGCCCAGCACCGCCGCGCCCGACACGTCCAGCCAGTCCAGGATGACCACCACGCCGGCCTCGGCCTTGTTCTGCTGGATGAAGGAGGCCACCTCGTCGGTGAGGGGCACCGGGGCCTGGGACTGGCGCGTGGCCACCACCTCGAAGCCGCGCTCGGCGAGCACGGCTTCCGTCTGGCGCGCGATGACGGTGCGCGGGTTGCTCTCTCCAATCATGTCCTGACGGAACGAGCCGGACGGCAGCACGTCCACGCGCGAGCCCGCCACCACCACCACCTTGCGGATGCTCCCCGCCGGGCGCACCTGCGGGGCGGCGCAGGCCGTGAAGACGAGAGACACGAGGAGGACGCAGAGGATTCGGGCGGGGCGCATCCCCCAACGCTAGGCCACAAGCGTCAGCGCCTCCACCGGGACCGCACCCGCCGGCCCCTCAATCGAACAGCCCTTGCAGGTAGAAGCCCCCGTCCCGTCCGTCCCGGAACACCCAGGCGGGCCCCAGCCCCTCGAAGTGCACGCGGTAGTAGTCCCGCTGGTAGGGCGTGTCCGTCCACCACTCGCCCCCCAGCCGCTCCGGCCCCGCCATCGCCGTCACCCGGTGCCGTCGCCCCCCGAGCCGCGCCGCCAGGAGCGCCCCGGACTCCGCCAGCTCCGCGTCCAGCCGGGCCGGCCGCGCCAGCAGCCGCGACGGCCGCTCCCGGGCCGCCCCCGCCTCGCGCCAGACCGTCACCGGCCCCGTCCGCTCCGCCAGCCCCGTCCGCTCCGCCGGCTCCGTCGCCGACAGCAGGCCGCGCCGCGCCTCCGGGGGATGGAAGGCCCGGGCGACATGCGCGGCCTCCGGCCGGTGCGCCGCCTCCAGGGACGCCGCGAACAGCGCCTCCTCGCCCAGCGTCGTCGCCAGCCGCGACAGCACGCCTTCCAGGGCCGCGTCCCCCTCCGGAGCGTCCCCCAGCGCGAGCTGCTGGCCCAGGTCCTCGTCGTGCGCGTCCACCCGCACGGCCACCTCCGCCACGGGGCGCTCCAGCCGCAGCTCGCCCAACCGGTGCCGGGCCAGCTCCAGCAGCAGCTTCGCCCGCGCCGTGGGCCGCGCCAGCAGCAGCGGCACCTGGGCCTCGCCGGTGGGATCCAACCGCAGGACGAAGGTGAGCCGCACCGCCGCCCGCTGCCGTCCGGCCAGCCGCGCGCCCAGCCGATCCAACAGCGTCTTGAGCGCGAACTGCACGGGTTCGAAGGTGTCCGCGGGCGCGTCCAGCACCACGCGATCCTCCAGGGACTCCTCCAACGGTTCGGGCGCGAAGGGCGTGTCGTCCACCCCCCGGCACCGCGCGTGCGCCCGGGCCGCCGCCGCGCCCCCGCGCGCCACCACCGCGCCCGCCGGCAGCGCCGCCACGTCCCCCAGCGTGGGCAGCCCCAGCACCGCGAAGGCCTTCACCGCGCCGTCCTCCAGCGCCTGGAGCGGCAACGGCGCGAGCGCCCGCGCGCCCTGCCCCTCCGGCACCACCGTCACCCGCCGGGTGCCATGCCGCGCCAGCACCCGCGACGTGAACGCCTCCGAGGCCACCGTCACGTGCCCCCGGTAGCCCTGCTCGGCGCAGACCTCCAGCACGCGGGCGCCCAGCTCCAGCTCGCCCCCCACCAGGTGCGCGGCCCCCGCGTCGAACCACAGGCCGTCCGGCGCATCGCGCTGGAAGCCCGGGCACAGCCCGAGCAGCGACTCCCCCAGCGCCGCCAGCGCCTGGGCCTCGTCCTGGGGGCGGTAGGGGAAGTGCCGCAGCTCCGGCTCCAGCGCCGTGGCCGCGGTCAGCGTCATCCCCGGCCGCACGCCCGCCTTCAGCGCGCGCGTGGAGGCGAAGGCCACCCGGCGCTGGCCGCGCACCTCCTCCACCAACGCGAGCGGCTGGCCCGCGAGCAGCGGCGATTCGATGACCTTGCGCTGCACCGGGAAGCGCGTGACGTGCAGGTAGCCCCTCCGCATCGGGATGCCCCTTCCCTCAGCACGCGCCCGACGACGGCGGAAGGTCCTGGCGCAGCGAGGACATGGGCGCGTCGCGTCCGGGCCGCTGTCCCTGGATGCCGCAGCCGTTGCGCACGTGGGCGCTCGACTCACGGTAGAAGCCCGGCCCCGGCCCGGCATCCGACGCCCCCGCGTCGCGATCCACGTCGTCCACGTCCAGCCGCGCCCCGGCATCCAGCCCGACCTCCGGGTACAGCTCCTGCCAGGGACGGACGACGCGCATCCCCACGCCACCGCCCCGGCTGCGCTCCAGCTCCACGGACCAGCCCTGGACGCCCCGGGCCTCCAGCCGCAGCCGTGCCAGGCCATCCGCCGGGGCCTCCGGGGACGTGAGCAGCAGCACCAGCGTCCCGCCCCGCGCCGCCGCGTCCGCGAGCTTGCGCGCCTCCGGCAGGGAGAGCCGCTCCGGCTTCCCCGCCGCGCCCACGCCGTGCGTCAGGTCCAACACCACGCAGGTGAAGGCCCCGCTGCGCGCGAGCTGCACCGCGGCCCACACGCGCTGCGCGAAGGCCCGGGGCTGCACGACGAGCAGCCGCTCCAGGTCCACGCCCAGCGCCGCCGCCGCGGGGGGATAGAGCTCACGGGGGCCGTCCACCCACGCGCACAGGCGCAGCTCGCGGTGCGCGGAGGCCACCGCGCGCAGGGCCAGGCTGGTGCGCCCGGACGCCGCCTCACCACACAGCTCCACCGAGTGCCCCAGGGGCAGGCCGCCCATGGGCAGCAGCGCGTCCACCGCGTCCACGCCCGTGCGCAGCACCGGGAGCGCGCGCCGGGGCGCGGCCTGGAGTTGACGGATCCGTTCACGCAGCTCCTCCACCACCCCCACCGC
>NZ_RAWA01000256.1 GCF_003611675.1 Corallococcus sp. CA053C | reverse complement strand
TTACGGGACGGGGCGCTTTGGCGGAATGTCCGGACCTCAGCGGTGTTGAGCCGGACGCCCGGGAACCCTAGGCTGCCCGCCGCCCAGGCCGACAGAGGGGACATGAACACCGACATTCGCGCGCTCACCGAACGCGTGCAGCAGGAAAGCAGCTTCGTCGAGGTCCTCAACCAGGAGACCGGCAAGGTCATCGTCGGGCAGCGGTACATGCTCGAACGCATCCTCATCGGCCTGTTGTGCAACGGCCACGTCCTGTTGGAGGGCGTGCCCGGCCTCGCCAAGACGCTGACCGTGCGCACCGTGGCGGATTCGCTGAGCGCCACCTTCATGCGCGTGCAGTTCACGCCGGACCTGCTGCCGGCGGACCTGGTCGGCACGATGATCTACAACCAGCAGACGGCCGCGTTCACCGTCCGCAAGGGGCCCATCTTCGCGAACATCGTCCTCGCGGACGAAATCAACCGCGCCCCCGCCAAGGTCCAGTCCGCCCTCCTGGAGGCCATGGCCGAGCGCCAGGTCACCATCGGCGACCAGACCTTCGGGCTGCCCTCGCCCTTCCTCGTGCTGGCCACCCAGAACCCCATCGAGCAGGAGGGCACCTACCCCCTGCCCGAGGCCCAGGTGGACCGCTTCATGCTCAAGGTGAAGGTGGGCTACCCGACCCGTGATGAAGAGAAGGTCATCATGGACCGGATGTCCGGCGGCACCTCTCCCAAGGCCCAGAAGGTCATCGCGCTGGAGCACCTGGTGCGCGCGCGCGAGCTCGTCCACGCCATCTACATGGACGAGAAGGTGAAGGAGTACATCCTCAACGTGGTGTTCGCCACGCGCGAGCCCGCGCGTTACGGCCTCAAGGACCTGGCGGACTACATCCAGTTCGGCGCCTCGCCGCGCGCCACCATCGCCCTGGCGCAGGCCGCGCGCGCGCATGCGTTCCTGCGCCACCGCGGCTTCGTCACCCCGGAGGACGTGAAGGCCATTGCCTTCGACGTGCTCCGCCACCGCATCGCGATGACGTACGAGGCCGAGGCCGAAGAGCTCACCCAGGAGAAGATCATCCAGCGCGTCTTCGACCGCGTGGAAGTCCCCTGACGGCCCGCCGCCGCCCGAGCCCGCCCAAGTGCTGCCCAAGGACCTCATCCGCCGCATCCGCAAGCTGGAGATCCGCACCCGCAAGGTGGTCTCCGACATGCTCGCCGGCCAGTACCACTCGGTGTTCAAGGGCCGCGGCATGGCCTTCTCCGAGGTGCGGCAGTACCAGCCCGGTGACGAGATCCGCTTCATCGACTGGAACGTCACCGCGCGCATGAACGAGGCCTTCATCAAGGTCTTCACCGAGGAGCGCGAGCTCACGGTGATGCTCCTGGTGGACGTGTCCGCCTCCAACGAGTTCGGCTCGCGCGAGCGCACCAAGGCCGAAGTCGCCGCGGAGGTCGCCGCGCAGATCGCCTTCAGCGCCATCGCCAACAACGACCGCGTGGGGCTCATCCTCTTCTCGGACCGCGTGGAGAAGGTCGTCCCGCCGCGCAAGGGGCGCACGCACGTGCTGCGGCTCGTGAGCGACATCCTCACCTTCAAGCCGAAGGGGAAGGGCACGGACCTGGCGTCCGGGCTCACGTACCTGACGCAGGTGTCGAAGCGGAAGGCCGTGACGTTCCTCGTGTCGGACTTCCTCGCGAAGGGCTACGAGAAGCCGCTGCGCCTCGTGGGCCGCAAGCACGACCTCGTGCCCGTGGTCATCGAGGATCCGCTGGAGCAGGCCTTCCCGCGCCACGGGCTCGTGGAGATGGAGGACCCGGAGACGGGGGAGCGCTTCGTCGTGGACACCAGCTCCTCCGCCGTGCGCGGCCGGTTCTCGCGCGCCATGCAGGCCCAGCGCGACGAGCGCCGCAAGCTGTTCCGCAAGCTGGAGTTGGATCACGTGGAGCTGCGCGCGGGCGACGACCACGGCAAGGCGCTGGCGCAGTTCTTCCGCGCGAGAGCCCGGAGGATGGCGGCATGAGGCGCGCCCTCGTCCTCGCGGCCGTGTTGTTCGCCAGCGTCCCGGTGGCGCACGCCCAGGCCCCCGCGCCCAAGGCCCCGGTGGTCCTGGAATCGGTGAGCCCCACGGGAGCGTCCGCGCGGGTGGAGCCGGAAGAGGTCCGCATCGGCGAGCCGTTCCAGTACGTGGTGACGCTCACGCACCCGAAGGATCAGCGCTACGAGCTGGTGGCGCCCACGGGTGAGAGCGCCGTGGAGCTGCTCCAGCAGACGCGCCAGCGGCAGGACGGCGCCAGCGACGCGACGACGACGTTCGGCCTGCGCTTCTCCGCGTTCGAGCTGGGGGACGTGAAGTTGCCCGACCTCGCCTTCGACGTGGCGACGCCGGACGGGCCCCGGCGCTTCGTGCTCAAGGGCAGGTCGGTGACGGTCGCGTCCTCGCTGCCGCCGGACGCGAACGGGCAGGGCGCGGAGCTGTTCGACTACCAGCCGCCCCAGGCAGTGCCCATCCGTTCGTGGACGCTGCTCTACGCGCTGGCGGTGGCGCTGGCGGTGGGGCTGCTCGCGTGGGCGCTGGTGCGCTGGTGGCAGCGGCGGCCGAAGCGCGAGAAGGTCGTCCCGGTGCTGCCGCTGGACGTGCGAGTGCGCCAGTCGCTGGACGCGCTCAAGCGCGAGAACCTGCCCGGCCGGGGGCTCGTGAAGGACTTCTACATCCGCCTCTCCGAGATCGTGCGCGGCTACCTGGGCGAGCGCTACGGCTTCGAGGCCCTGGAGTGCACCTCGTTCGAACTGATGACCACCCTGCGAAGGCTGCCCACGCCGGGCCTGCCGGAGGACGCGCTGATGCGCTTCATCTCCGAGTCGGACCTGGTGAAGTACGCCCGCGCGGACGCCTCCCCCGAGTCCTGCGCGCAGTCGCTGGCCTTCGGCTACGACCTGCTGGCCAAGACGTACGTCCCCCCTCCGCCCCCCAAGCCTGATGCCTCCGGACCTCGCGTTCAATAACCCGGAGGCGCTCTGGGCCCTGCTGCTGGCGCCGCTGCTGCTCGTGCTTGCCTTCTGGGAGCGCCGCCGCCGCGCCACGCTGCGCTTCTCCGCCGCGCACGTCTTCGCGAAGGGAGGGCGCGGGCTGCGCACGTACCTGCTGCCGCTGTTGCCCTTCCTGCGCGCGGCGGCGGTGGTGGCGGCGGTGGTGGCCATCGCGCGGCCGCAGTCGCGGGACTCGCGCGTGCGCGACCTGTCGGTGGAGGGCATCGACATCGTCATCGCGTTGGACCTGTCCACCTCCATGGAGGCCGGCGACTTCCGTCCGAAGGACCGCCTCAACGTGGCGAAGGAAGTGCTGTCGGACTTCATCACCGGCCGCGTGAACGACCGCCTGGGACTCGTGGTGTTCTCCGGCGCCGCGTACACGCAGTCGCCGCTGACGCTGGACTACGGCGTCCTCAAGGAAGTGCTCAAGCAGCTGCGCACCCGCGTGCTGGAGGACGGCACCGCGATTGGTGACGCCATCGCCACCTCGCTCAACCGCCTGCGCGACTCGGAGGCGAAGAGCCGCGTGGTGGTGCTCATCACCGACGGCGACAACAACGCGGGTAAAATCTCCCCGCTGGACGCGGCGAACATGGCCGCGTCGCTGCACATCCCCATCTACACCATCCTCGTGGGCAAGGGCGGCAAGGTGCCCTTCCCGCAGGGCACGGACCTGTTCGGCAACACCGTGTGGCGCGAGACGGAGATCCCCATCAACCCGGAGCTGATGCAGGACATCGCGGACCGCACCGGCGGCGAGTACTACCGCGCCACCGACCCGGAGGGGCTGCGCCAGGGCCTGCAGAAGGTGCTGGACTCGCTGGAGCGCTCGAAGCTGATGGAGGGCGGCGCCAGCGCCACGTACCGGGAGAACTTCCACCCGTTCCTGCTCGCGGCCTTCGGGCTCGCGGCGCTGGAGCTGCTGCTGCGCGCCACCTTCCTGCGGGTGTTCCCATGACGCCGACGTTGGACGCATGGCGCTTCACGCTGCTGGGCTATCAGGTGGGCCTGGCGCAGCCGCTGTTCCTGGGGCTGTTCCTGGTGGGCATCCTGCTCGGCGTGCTCGCGCTGCTGAAGGCGCTGGGCCGCAGGACGCGGCTGTCGGCGCTCATCGCGGAGCGGCACGTGGCGACGCTCGCGCCCGGTGTGTCCGTGTGGCGCCCGGCGCTGCAGGGCGGCCTGTATGGGCTGGGGTTGATGCTCTTCGGGCTCGCGCTCGCGCAGCCCCAGTGCGGCACGAAGAGCGAGCTGACCAAGCGCCGGGGCATCGACGTGGTGGTGGCGCTGGACGCCTCCAAGTCGATGCTCGCGCGCGACGTGCAGCCCAGCCGGTTGGACCGCGCGCGGCTGGAGCTGAACACGCTGCTGGATGAATTGAAGGGCGACCGCGCGGGCCTGGTGGTGTTCGCCGGGGACGCGTTCGTGCAGTCGCCGCTCACGTCGGACTACTCGGCGGTGAAGCTGTTCCTGCGCGCGGTGGATCCGGACATGATGCCCCAGGGCGGCACCAACGTGGGCGCGGCGCTGAAGCTGGCCAAGCAGGTGCTGGACAACGCGGACCGCGGCTCCAAGGAGCGCGTGGTGGTGCTGCTGTCGGACGGCGAGGACCTCACGGGCGAGGTGCGCGAGGCCACGGACGCGCTCAAGGACGCGCACGTGCAGGTGCTCGCGGTGGGCGTGGGCTCCGAGTCCGGTGAGCCCATCCCCGTCTACGACCGGCGCGGCGAGTTCGTGGACTACAAGAAGGACGGCAACGGCGACACGGTCATCACCCGCCTGGACCGCGGAGGCCTCACGGCCATCGCGGACGCGACAGGGGGCGCCTTCTTCTACCAGCCCAACGGCGTGGCGATGGGGCAGGTGGTGGAGCGCATCGACCAGATGCAGAAGAGCGAGCTGGAGAGCCGCGTGACGGTCCGCTACGACGAGCGCTTCCAGGCGTTCGCCATCCCCGGGCTCGCGCTGCTGGTGCTGGGCATGATGCTGCTGCCCTCGCGTCGGAGGCCCGCATGAGCGCGCGTTCGATGCGACGGCGCGCGGCGCGCACGGTGGCGGTGGGGCTCGCGGGTCTGCTGGCGCTGCCGGGGCCCGCGTGGGCGGTGGGGCCGCTGGAGAAGGACCACCCGCTGGTGCAGCGCGGGCGCGAGGCCTACGCGGCGGGCCGCTACGAGGACGCGCTGCGCGACTTCGAGGCTGCGAAGAAGGAGCGGCCGAACGACCCCGCGGTGGAGTTCAACCGCGCGGACGCGCTGGCGAAGCTGGGCCGCGCGGCCGAAGCGCGTGAAGCCTTCAAGCAGGTGGCGGAGTCCTCGCGCCAGCCCGACCTGACCCAGAAGAGTTGGTACAACCTGGGCAACCTCGCGGCCACGGCGGGCGACCGCGCGGAAGCACTCAAGTCCTACCGGCGGGCGCTTACGTTGGATCCGACGGATCCGCAGGCCCGGCACAACTATGAGGTCGTGCTGCGCGACCTGCCGCCGCCCCAGAGCCAGCCCGATGGTGGCACCGATGGGGGCCAGGACGGCGGCGACGACGGCGGGCGTCCGGATGGCGGCGAGGACGGCGGCAAGAAGGGCGATGGAGGCTCGCCGGAGGATGCCGGCACGGACGGCGGTGCGGATGGCGGCGCCGACGGCGGTGCGGACGGAGGCACCGACGGTGGTGCGGACGGCGGCGCGGATGGCGGCGGCGGGGATGCCGGGCCCGGTGATGGCGGGGCGGATGGCGGCTCGGATGGTGGGAAGCAGGACCCCAACCAGAAGGGCGACGGCGGGGCGGATGGCGGCGCTGACGGTGGCCAGGATGAGGGCGACGGCGACGCCAAGGATGGCGGCACGGACGGCGGCAGCGAGGGTGACGAGGAGACGGAGCGGGAGCCGCGCGATGGCGGCGTGTCTCCGGGAGACGTCGACCGGCAGGAGGCCGAGCGCCTGCTGGATGCGATGAAGCAGAACGAGAAGAATCTCCAGCTCTGGCGTTTCCAGCAGAAGAAGAAGCCGAGGAAGCCCAATGAGAAGGACTGGTAGCGGTCGCACGGCGCTGCTCGCCGTGCTCGCCCTCCTGGCCACGGCGCCGGCGTGGGCGGCGGACATCGAGTTCTACCAGACGGTGGACCGCAACGAGGTGGGCACCACCGACACCTTCACGCTCACCGTGGTGGTGGTGGACGCGCCGTCCAACGCCCAGGTGCGCCTGCCCGAGTCCGACGACTTCGAGGTGCTGTCCTCGTCGCGCGGCAGCCAGCGCTCCATCTCGCTGTCCGGCGGTGGCCCCGCCGTCATCCAGGACGTCACGCGCCACGTGCTGATGCTGCGCGCCGTGCGCGCGGGCCGGTTCACCATCCCGCCCGCGACGCTCAACGTGGGCGGCCGCACGCTGCGCACCGACTCCATCCCCATGACGGCGCGCGAGGGCCGCGTGGGCAACGCGCCCCAGGCGCAGCAGGGCGGCCGGCCCGGGTTGCCGGATCCGTTCCGCAACTTCCGCAACATGCCGGATCCGTTCGGGGACGAACCCGACGTGCAGGACGACGAGCCGGTGATTCCGCGCGGGGACTCGGACCTGTTCCTGCGCGCGAGCCTGGACCGGGACGACCTCTACGTGGGCGAGCAGGCGACGCTGTCGCTCTACATCTACTCACGCGTGGACCTGTCCAGCGTGGACGCCGTCACCATGCCCAAGCTGGAGGGCTTCTGGACGGAGGAGGTGGAGAGCCCCACGCAGCTCACGGGCGAGCAGAAGGTGGTGGACGGCATCCCGTACCGCGCCTACCTGCTGCGCCGCCGCGCGCTGTTCCCGGTGAAGTCCGGCACGCTGGCCATCACCCCGGCCGAGGCGGACATCACCACGGGCTTCCTCTTCGCGGGCCACCGCGTGCACCGCGTCTCCAACGGCTTGAAGGTGAAGGTGCGGCCGCTGCCGCCCGGCGCGCCCCCGAACATCTCCAACGCGAACGTGGGCTCGTGGCGGCTGTCGCTGGACGTGTCGCAGACGCGCGTGGAACTGGGGCAGCCCATCACGGTGAAGGTCATCCTGGAGGGCGTGGGCAACGTGAAGAACGTCACCCCACCGAAGCTCACCGGCCCCGCCGCGCTGAAGATCTATGAGCCCTCCACGACGGACAAGCTCACGCCCAACCGCAACCGCATCCAGGGCCGCCGCGTGGTGGAGTACCTGGTGATGCCGCAGCGCACGGGCACCTTCACGCTGCCCACGTTGGAGTTCCCCTTCTTCGACCCTACGCGCCGCCAGTACGACGTGGCGCGCACCGACCCGGTGACGGTCACCGTGGAGGCGGGCGCGGGAGGCGTGTCCTCGCTGCCCTCGTCGATGACGCCCGCGCAGGTGGCGGACGCGGCCAACGAGCAGAAGAACGTGCTCACCGCGGGAGGCCTGCGCCCGGTGCGCAATTCGGCGCACTTCGTGGGGCCGTCGCAGCCGGTGTGGATGCGCCCCTTCTTCGTGGTGGGCGTGCTCGCGCCGCTGGGGCTGCTGGCGGGCGTGGCGGTCATCGGCGGCATGCGCGGCCGGCTGGCCACGCGTTCGCAGGCGGGCCGGGGGCGTCAGCAGGCGAAGGCCGCGCGCAAGCGGCTGGCGGAGGCGGAGAAGCTCAAGGCGGGCGCGGACGCGGGGGCCTTCTACGTGGAGGTGGAGAAGGCGATGGTGGGCTTCCTGGAGGCGCAGCTCGGGACGCCTGTGGGGGGACTGACGCGCGAGGCGCTCGGGGCGAAGCTGGCGGCGTCGGGCGTGGGCGAGGAAGCGCGCACCCGCGTGCTCTTCGTGCTGGAGGCGTGCGACCTGGGCCGCTACGGCGGTGGGGTGGAGCCGGGTGAGCGGCGCAAGGTGCTGGCGACGGCGGCGGCGGTGATGGAAGGCTGGGGCGGATGAGCGACGCGGCGACCCAGGGCTACTACACCGCCGAGGAAGCGCAGGCCGTCTTCCAGCAGGCCAACGACGCCTACGTGCGCGAGGACTACCCCACCGCGCAGGCGAGCTACGAGAAGCTCATCGCGCACGGCTTCGGCGGGCCGGACGTGCTCTACAACCTGGGCACCACGCACCTGGCCCGGGGCGACCTGGGCCGCGCGGTGCTGGCGCTGGAGCAGGCCCGGAAGCAGGGCGGGCGCTCGGAGGACCTGGAGGCCAACCTGGCGCTGGCGCGTGCGCGGCAGGTGGACAAGGTGGTGGGCTCCACCCCGGACGAGGCCTTCCTGCCAAGACTGGCGGCAGCGACCGACGGCGCGGCGGCGGCCTGGGTGTTCCTGGCCGCATGGCTTCTGGGGTTCGCCCTGCTGCTCCTGCGGCGCGTGTTCCCCTCCGCCCGGCGCACGGTGGTGGCGGTGGTGGCGGGCCTGTGCCTCACGGCGGCGGTGCCAGCAGGGCTCCTCCTGGGGGCGCACATCTGGGTGCACCAGAACATCCATGAGGCAGTGGTGCTGTCCCCCACGCTCGTGGCGAGGGAGCTGCCCCGCTCCGAGGCCCGCTCCCTCTTCGAGGTGCACGCCGGCCTGAAGGTGCAGCTCCTGGAGGAGACCGGGAAGTACGTCCGCATCCGCCTGCCCAACGGCCTGGAGGGCTGGGCCGAGCGCGACGGCGTGGCCGAAATCTAGGCGGGGCAGGCCGGACCCTGGCCTCCGGGGCTGTCCGGCAAACCGGTTGTGGCCCGCTTTCGTACAGAGGGGGGGGCGTCCTGGCGTGGCTCCGCTGGACGTCGACGGGGCAATGTCCTACGAGGGGCCGCGAGGAACCATGGCTGGCAACGCCCAGGCACCCTTCCACATCCTGCTCGTCGAGGACGAGCCCGTCATCCGCGAGTTGGTGCGCTCCATGCTGAGCGACGGCGCGGTGGACGTGGTGTGCGCGGCGCATGGGCTGGAGGGCCTGAAGCTGGCCCGCGGCGGCACCTTCCACCTCATCCTGATGGACGTGGTGCTGCCCCAGTTGGATGGCATCTCCGTGTGCCGCATCCTGAAGAGCGACCCGGCCACCGCCGGGGTGCCCATCTACATGCTCACCGCGAAGGCGAAGAAGGCGGACGTGGCGAGCGCGACGCAGGCGGGCGCGGACGGCTATATCCACAAGCCCTTCCGTGGCGCGGAGCTGATGGACCTGGTGGAGCGGCTGCGCGCGGCGCGGCCCCCCGCGGACTGACGCTCAGGGCAGGTGCGGGTGGAGGAAGCGGGCGAGGGCGATGAGGTCGTCCCAGTCCAGCTCGCCGAACTCCAGCGCCACGCCGTCCACTTCCCGGCGGCGGATGGTGCACATCGTGACGAGCTCGTGGTCACCCGGCAGCGGCAGCGCGATGGTGAGCGCGCGCTGCGAGTCGGCAGGGTGGGCCTGGAGGAACAGGCCATTCATGGAGATGTCGCGGGCCTGCGCCTGCACGGTGCGGCCCGACAGGAGCACCTTGACCTGGAGCCGGGCTTCGACGCGCGGGTGGTAGCGCTCGGTCGTTCGGGGTCCGCCAGTGGGGGTCATCATCGGAATGCTCGCCTTCGGGTGCGACAGGACGCGACAACTCTGATGCAGGTTGGCGAGGAGGCAAGTTTTCCGGCTTCTGCCCGCCGTCCCGCGTCGCGGACCCGGAGCCCGCGCGCCGGAGGGCTCCCGGGACGGTGCGGACGTCAGGACCCGAGTGGTTTCAAGCAGTTGGGTCCTGGCATGGGCGGTGGAAGGCAACCCCGGCGAATCGCTGCCGGAGGCACCCCGTGGATCCAGACCGTCGCATCTCCTCGTTGAGCATCGCCCAGACCGTTCCGCGCCAGACACCGCAGACGGACTTCGGCCCCACGTTCGCGCGAGCAGCGCGCGAGGTGGTGCGCACCGGGGCCGGGCTCGTGGGCGGCATGCTGCCCGCGGGCGTCATCTCCAGCGCGGCGGTGGCCGGCCTGCGCGGCGCGGTGTCCGCCGCGGTGCCTTCTCCCCTGGCGCTGACCGCCTCCGCGACAGGAGGCGCGTCCGCTGCCGGCGCGACCACCTCCACGATGTCGACGCACGCCACCGCCACGGGGACGACGGCGGGAGCGACGACGGGGCAGGGGGACGCCTGGGACCTGATGGAGGCGCAGCGGCTGATGAACGCGGAGGGCCAGAAGTTCAACGTGGCGTACCTCACGCTCCAGAACGAGATGCAGAAGGAGAGCCGTGAGCACAACGCCATCTCCAACATCATGAAGGTCCGGCACGACTCGGCGAAGGCCGCCATCAACAACATCCGCTGAGGCGCGTCCGCGATGGCCATCGACAAGCTGGGAGCAGTGGGCGGCGCGGGCCCTTCGCCCGCGGTGGAGTCCGGGAGGGAGACGTTCGGCAAGGTGCTGGAGGGCGTGAGCGCGCCCGGTTCGGGGCCGCGCGGCGTGCCGGTGACGACGGAGGGTCCGCCGCGTCCAGTGCGGACGCCCGCCGAGGCGACCGCCGGTCCGGCGCGAGCGGAGGGAGTGGAGAAGGCGAGGGCAGGCTGCGCGGAGGTGGCACCGGGCGCGCGCGTGGACTCGGTGCAAGCGGCGCGGGGCCAGCAGGTGGTGGAGGTGCTGGACCGGGTGGGGCAGGCGCAGCAGCGGTTGGATCACATCCTGAAGCTCGCCGAGTCCGGCCGCACGTTCAGCCCCACGGAGTTGCTCGCGCTCCAGGCCCACGTCTACCGCGCCAGCCAGGAGCTCGATCTCGCCGGCAAGGTCGTCGAGAAGGCCACTGGCGGCGTCAAGCAGGTCCTCCAGACCCAGGTTTGAGGAGTTCCCGTTCCCATGCGTTCCGCTCCCTTCCGCTGTCTCTTCTTCCTCCTGCTCCTGGGCGTTTCGGCGTGCCGGGAGCGCATCCAGCACGGGCTCGACGAGCGTCAGGCCAACGAGCTGCAGACGGTGCTCGTCGAGCGGGGGCTCGACGCGCGCAAGGTGCCCGAGTCGGGCAAGAAACCCACCTGGGCCATCGAGGTGACGGACGCGCAGTCCTCGGACGCGGTGCGCATCCTGGCGGAGCTTGGGCTGCCCCGGCTCGCTGCGGAATCCGGATGCGACGTGTTCGGAGGCAGCGGCCTCGTGCGCTCTCCGCTGGAGGAGCAGCTCTGCCGCGTCCGGGTGATGGAGCGGGAGCTGGAGAAGACGCTCCAGACGGTGGACGGGGTGCTGCTGGCGCGGGTGCACCTGGTGGTGCCGACACCGCCGAGGCCGGGCCAGCCGCAAACGCCGTCGAAGGCTTCGGCCATGCTGCGCACGGTCCCGGGCGGCGCGGCGCGCGTGCGCAAGTCCTCGGACACGCTGCGGGAGCTCATCGCGGGAGGCGTGGAAGGCCTGGCGCCAGAAGCGGTGTCGCTGCTGGTGGACGAGGTGACGACGCGGGTGGAGGCTCCGTCGCCCCCCGGGGGAACGGTGCCGTTGCGGCTGCGGGTGTTGCTCGCGCTGCTGGGCGTGCTGGTGACCGGACTGTCCGGTGCGCTCGTCTGGGCCACGCTTCGATGGAAGCACTACCGGGTGCTGGCGGAGAAGCCGCCGGTGGTGGCTCCTGCCGCGCCGACGCCCGCTCGACCGGTGGTGACACCGGCCTCCGCCCGCAAGCTGGCCTGAGAGGGAGATGGGTGCCATGGAAGCCACGCGCGTAGGCCGGGCGATGCGCCTGGCCCGGAAGCTCCTGCCGGCCCGGAAGGAGGTGCCTCCGGCGACGGTGGTGGACGTCACGTTGCCCGCGTTGTCCCTGCCTCTGGAGCGCATCGCGCTGGTCGTCTGCGTCCTGGCGAGGGAGCGCGCCTCGGAGCTGTTGGAGGGACTGATGGACGCGGAAGCGGGCAGGCCGCTGCGCCACCTGGAGCGGTTCGTCGCCATGCCTTCGGCCCAGCGGCAGGCGAAGGTGGCGGTGGAGTTCGGTGAGCGCGCGGACGCCGCGAACCGGCTGAGCGCCTTCCTGGACGTGGCCCCCGAAGCGCTGCGCCGGGAGGTCTTCCAGCGGCTTCCGCCGTACCACCGCAGCCGCTTCCCCCACCTGGAGGCAGAGGCCCCGGTCGCGGAATCAGCACCGGTCCTGGTCGCCCTGGCGGAGCGGTGCATCCGCGAAGCCACGCGCTGAAGTGCACCGGTTCGGGGAACGCCATCCCGAACCGGACACGCCGCATCCCGATACCGGACGTCGACCTCGCGCCAACACCCTGATTCCACGGGCCGGGCCCTGGCCGTGTCCGTGCACAGGAGGCGTGTGTCCCCTTGCAGCCTGGAGTCCCGGATGGAAACGAGTCCTGGCAGGTCCACCCCCAGCCCCGCGAAGAAGCCCGCGCGCCCGTACCGGTTGGGTGCGCGCCGACTGACGCGAGCCCACCTGTTGCTGGGACAGCGGCCCCAGGTGGCGCGGTGGGGCGCGGAGGTGCTGCACGACGTGGGCGCGGCGTTGGCGCGGGACGTGGGGGCCGCCGTCGAAGTGGAGGGCCACCTGGTGGACGCGGCGGTCCAGCCGGAGCGGGAGCTGGCGCTGGGGGTGGTGTTCGCGCTGGTGGAGCTGTCGGCGGTGGGGGGGACCGCCATCGTGGAGCTGGAGGTGCCGCTGGTCTTCGCGGCGTTGGCGCGGCTGGCGGGGACGGGGCTGCGTCCGGGGCCGGTGGCGGAGCTCACGCGGCTGGAAGAGTCCACGCTGGTGTACCTGCTGCTGTCGGCCCTGGCTGCGATGCGTGGGCATGGAGCATGGGTGCGGAGGCTGGGACCCCGGCTGTCCGCGGTGACGATGCGGCGGAGTGACGTGCTCACGCGGGTGGACACGCGCCAGCCCTACGTTGCGGTGGCGCTGTCCCTGTCCGTGGAGGGAGTGAAGGCAGGAGGTCGGGTGCTGCTGCCCGCTCGCGCCGTGCAGACCGCCTTCCAGGAGCTGCCCGTGGAGCCAGGAGCGGACGTCGCACCGCAGGTGCTGGCGGCGTCCGTGCCGGCGCGCTGTCTCGTGGGGCGCAGTCCGTTGCAGCCCTCCGCGGTGGACGCGCTGTCCCGGGGAGACGTCGTGCTCTTCGAGGGCGTGCGTCTCCGGGACGGTTGCCTCCTGGGAAGGGGCCAGTTGATCGCACGGGGGTTCGTGCTCGGAGGGGAGTTTCTCGCGGACGGTTTTTCAACGGGAAGCGTGCGCTCGCACGCGGCCCGACAGGAGTCGGACATGGCGGTGACGAACAAGCGGAGCGAGGCCATGCCCCCGCTTCCGGTGGACGTGGAGATCGAGCTGACGCGGGTGCTGCTGCCCCTGTCGGAGCTGGCGGCGCTGAAGCCGGGCACGTTGCTGCCGTTGCACGTCAACGCGAGCAGCCCCGTGTTGCTGCGCGTGGGCGACCGCGTGGTCGCGCGTGCGGAGCTGGTGGATATCGAGGGCGAGGTGGGCGCCCGCATCCTGGCGTTGTTGCCGTGAGTGCGCCGATGAACGCCCTCGTGTCCTCGTTCTCTCCGCGCGGCCGGCTGCTCTGTGCGGCGGCGCTGCTCGTAGGACTGGCGACGCTCGCGCCGCTGGGTGGGTTGTCGTGGGTCGGTACCTCGCGCCTGCTGGTGGGCTCAATGGCATTGGCGGGGTTGGGCTGGGTGCTGTTCCGCAAGGGAGGAGGAACCGGGGACGCGAGAGCGCCCCGCGTGGAGCCCCTGAGCATCGTCTCCCGGACGGGGCTTTCGCAGCGCTGTGGCCTCGCGCTCGTGCAGGTGGACGGGCGGCACTACCTCGTGGCGTATGGGGACACCTTCGCGGAGATCCACGAGGCCCGGGGGGCGGAGGTCGCTCCCGCACCGAGGCCCCTGCCGGCAGCGAAGCCTCGGGTGGACCTGGACCTGGAAGCGACGGTGCTCTTCACCCGCGCGCAACGGGCCCGGCAGGTGTGCAGCGCTACGCGGAAGCGGGGTGGGGG
>NZ_RAWA01000255.1 GCF_003611675.1 Corallococcus sp. CA053C | reverse complement strand
GAGTTCAACATCGTGGGGCGGGGGGTGCTGCCCCTGTCCGGGCTCATCCTCCAGGCGGGCGCCCAACCGCTCCCCCTGCCCGGGCCGTTGTTTCGTGGAGCACTTCGCGCGTTGGGGGTGCTGGGTGCTGGCACGTTGCCGGTGGCCCTGCTCGACTACATGCATTACTCCTGGGTCGCGGACGGAGAACGCGCGGAGTCCGCTCTGGGGTTCGTGCCCCTCCACCACGTCAGGGACGCCGCCGCGGCGATCCGAAGGAGCCAGTCATGACCAAGGGTGTCCTCGGGAATGATCCCTTCCAGCGGGGCGCAGCGCCTCGCGCCGCGGATGCACACGAGGGCGGAGCCGACCCGAAGGCCGCGAAGAAGACGGCCCCCGCGTCCAAGTCCGCCAAGGGGACGAAGGAAGGCGCGGGCAAGACCGCGAAGGCCACGGGCAAGGGAGGCAATGCCAAGGGCGCCGCGAAGGACGCCCAGCGCGCGAAGCCCCCGAAGGGCGGCAAGGGTCGGACCCCGGACGCGAAGCAGGCCGCGACGCCGCCACGCACCCCCGCCGCCGAGGTCCACAAGTTCGAATCGCGTGCGAGCTCGCGCGATGAGACGCCGGCCCCGACCGCGAAGCACGGGAACAAGTCCGCTTCGGCGTCGCATGAGGTCAGCGGGGCACCGGCCGCGAAGCACGGGAAGGACTCCGGCGCGGCCACGCGCGAGGTCAGCAGGGCACCGGCCGCGAAGCATGGGAAGGACTCCGGCGCGGTGTCGCATGACGTCAGCGGGGCACCGGCCGCGAAGCACGGGCATGCACCTTCACGCTCCCCGGCCCCGACCGCAGCGGGACACGCGAATCACGACGAAGAGGCAGCCCCGCTGCGTGAGCCGGCCACTCCTCGCGACGCGTCGCCTTCACGGCCGCGGGTGTTCGCGGACGAGGTGCACTCCACGCGGCCCGAGGAGCGCACGGTGGATCGCGCGCTGACGGAGGCGCTGGCCGCGGACGCGGCGGAAGCCGCCGCGAAGTCCGCGGTGGACGAGCTGCTCCCCGGCATTCCGGGCCACGACCGGGACATCGAGCGCGTGCTCGCGACGGAGCTCGTCGCCGAGCTGGCCGAGTCCGCGGTGCGACAGGTCCTGGACGACGGCCGCGGCACCGCCCCGGAGCGGGAGCTCGCCACCGCCATCGCCACCCAGGTCGCCGAGGCCACCGCCGGCGTCGCCGTGGACGAGGTGCTGGACCGCCACGCCAGCAGCCCCGACGAGCGCGCCCTGCCCACCGCCGAGGACGGCGATGCCCACGACCTCGACGAAGAGGGCGAGGAGGACGTGTGGACCGCCGATGCCTGGGAGCGCAACCCGAGCAACGTCACCCCGGAGCAGACCCTCGAAGACGGTGACGACCTGCCCGAGGGCGTGGAGCGCGGCGAGCAGGACGGCGTGCACATCTCCGTCTCCGTCATCGCGGGCGCGGCCCCGACCGACGTGGAGCCGGAGGTGGAGCTGCCCGACGAGTCCTTCGACGAGCTGCCGCCGAGCCGCCGCGTGCCGCTGTCCCTCGTGACCGAGGGCGAGGACGACGACCGGTCGCGCGAGGAGCGGGACGCGTCGTCCTTCAGCGGCCGGGAGGAAGCCGCCCCGCCCTCCACCTTCGCGGGCCGCGCGGCGGGCATGTTCTCGCTGGCGAAGGAGATCGCCGGACAGGCGCTCGCGAGCGAGGGCCTGGGCCGCGCCGTCGGCGCGATGCACGGCCTGGTGGAGGCCATGCGCACCAGTCTGGGCACCGGCGGCGGTAGCCGGCTGGACGACTACGGCAAGGACTCCGGGCTGGTGGAGAACCTCCAACCGGTGCTCGACTTCCTCTACGAGCAGTACTGGCGCGTGTCCGTGGAGGGCGTGGATCAGGTGCCCCGCGGCGCGGCCATCCTCGTCGCCAACCACTCCGGCGCCCTGCCCTACGACGGCCTCGTGATGTCGCAGGTGCTGCTGCGCGAGCGCCCCGACCTGCTCGAGGCGCGGTGGCTCGTGGAGGACCAGGTCTTCCACGCGCCCATGCTGGGCACCCTCTTCAACCGCCTGGGCGCCGTGCGCGCCTCGCCGGAGAACGCGCTGCGATTGCTTGACGAGCGCCGCCCGCTGGTCGTCTTCCCGGAGGGCTACCAGGGCGCGAGCAAGCCGTTCGCGGAGCGCTACCGCCTCAAGCGCTTCGGCCGCGGCGGCTTCGTGAAGCTGGCCCTGCGCACCGGCGCTCCCATCGTCCCCGTGGCCATCGTCGGCGCGGAGGAGACGTCACCGCTGCTGGGCCGCATCCCCGGGGGCTTCCTCGGGTTTCCGTCCCTGCCGCTCACGTCGCTGGGCCCGCTGCCAGCCAAGTGGACCATCCGCTTCGGCGAACCGCTGACCATGGAAGGCCTGGCCCCGGAGTCCGCGGACGACCTGGGCGAGGTGCAGCGGCTCACCGAACGGACCCGCGAGTCCATCCAGGCCATGCTCCAGGCCCTGCTGCGCGAGCGCCGCTCCGTCTTCGCGGGCTGAAGGCGCGGCAAGGCACCGGGGGCGTCAGCCGCAGACGCGGTTGCGCCCCTGGGTCTTCGCTTCGAAGAGGCGCTCGTCCGCGGCACGCACCAGCTCCGTGGCCTCGCGGTGCTGCGGCTCCAGCGTCGCCACGCCCACCGACAGGGTGACGGGGATGACCTGCTTGTCGAACTCGAAGCGCTGCCGCTCCACCAGCTTGCGCACCTTCTCCGCGAGCTGCCGCGCGCCACCCAGGGAGATCTCCGGCAGGAGCAGCGCGAACTCCTCGCCACCGTAGCGGGCGAAGACGTCCTCGCGGCGGATGCGCGTGCGCACCGTGGACGCCAGCTGCTTGAGCACCGAGTCGCCCGCGAGGTGGCCGAAGGTGTCGTTGACCTCCTTGAAGTGATCCAGGTCCAGCATCACCAGCGACAGCGTGCGCTCGTAGCGGCGGCTGCGGGAGACCTCCCGGTCCAGCTGTTCATCGAAGTAGCGGCGGTTGTAGATCTGCGTCAGGCCGTCCATCGTGGTCAGCCGGTAGATCTCGTCGTGGTACGCCGCCTCGATGTTGCCGCCCGCGATGAACTTGAAGATGGTGCGGCCAATCTTCACCAGGTCGCCGTTCTGCAGCGACCGGCCTCCCACCGCCACGTCGTCGTTGACGAACGTGCCGTTGGTGGAGCCCAGGTCCTCGATGCGCACGCCCTTGGTCGTGTTGGTGATCCGCGCGTGGTTGCGGCTCACCGCCTCCTGATCAATCTGGATGTCCGCCTTCGACGAGCGGCCAATCAGCGTCTCTTCCCGCGTCAGATCGAACTTGCGGCCCAGATCCAGGCCGTAGATGACCACCAGCGCCGCGTCCAGGTTGACGGGCCGCTCGGAGATCTTCGAGATGACGGTGACGACCGTCTCCTTCTGGCCCATGGCGTAGGTAAACGTATCACCGCGCAATTCGCGAAAGCGAATTCACAACCGCGGCGACCGCCCTTTCGGGTCGCAGGTGCACTGACACCCCAACACGTCAGGGCACCTGAACCGTGCGCACGGCCGTGACAGCCGGACGCAGCGGCAGTCCCAGCCCATCCACCAGTGAAGCCGCGAGCACCACGTCCACGCCCGAGCAGGCGACGGGCAGCGCGAACGCCACCTCGCCCGACCGCGTGGCCACGTCACCGCGCAGCACCACGTCATCGCAGCCGGGCCCACCGCCCCGGATTTCGAGCAGCACCCCGCCCTCGTCCGCGACGGTGGAGCCCACCTGGAAGCCGTCCACCCGCACGCGCAAGGGGGCGCCGCGAGGCAGCGACGCGCCCTCGGGCGGATCAATCCATGACACCTGGGGCCGGCCGTAGTGCAGCGTGGACACCGCGCGGGTCGCCTGCGCGAGCGATTCGGGCGAGAGGCCACCGGACTCGGCCAGCGTGGCGCCGCCGATGGAGCCGCCCTCGGGCGTGGTGACGGTCAGGGCCTCCACGGACAGCGACGCGCGCGAGCCTTCGGTGTCGCCCTGGAAGGTGCGGTCCTCGAAGCCGGCGGGAGGCACGGGCAGGCGCACGCCGAGGACGGCGCGGCGGTTGTCCATCCACACCGTCCAGCGTCGCCCGGCCGCGTTGGTGAAGGTCGCGCGCACGAGGGTCGCGGACGGCACCTGCGAGTCCATGCGCCACTCGCGCGGCAGCAGGCCGTGCCACGTCGCCACGTCGGGGTTGTAGCGGGCGCCCTCCGGGATGCCGGCGAAGGGGGTGGGGAACGTCACCGGCCGCGTGCCCTCCGGATCAAAGCGGGGCGCGTCCAGGTCGGCCATCACCGCGCTGGTGGCGGTGCCCGGGGTCACGTCTCCGCCCAGCGCGCCCGACGACGCGAGCGCCAGCAACCGGTAGGGCTGTCCCTCCAGGCCATGGTGGGCCGGAGCCATGCGCAGGCGCACGAGCCCCGGCGCGGTGAGGCCCGGCAGCAGGTCCGTGTTGGGATCCGACGGGTTGGCGTTGACGGCGGCCCCCAGGCCCAGCGGCACCGTGCCCCGTCCGGGCGCGGTCACCGTGCCCAGCACCACGGTGCGCTCCAGGTAGCGGTCGCGGAAGCGCGGAAGCGCGGGCACCCGCGCCACGAACGGGAAGGCCAGCGGCACCTGGCGGAAGTCATACGCCACCGGCGTGAGGCGGGGCGCTTCGCCCGCGTTGGGAGGCCGCAGCGTGAACTGCACGTCGCGCAAGAGCGCGGAGGAGAACCGCCCCGACGGCGGCAGCGCGCGCGCCAGCAGCAGCAGCGGATCCGTGCCCGGATCCATCATCCCCGCCGGCAGCTCGCCCGACGGCACCTGCGTGGTGAGGGCCCAGGCCGTGCGCGTGCCACAGGCGCCCGCGCGCATCGCCTCCTCCGGCTCCGACACGCCCACGAGGTTCTCGTCACACACCCCGGCGATGCCGGGCGCGGTGAACACGGGCTGCGGTGGAAGGCCCAACCCGCTCAGCCACACGTTGGTCGGCACCTGGAACGCGCGGCTCATGCCGCCCAGGCCCAGCACCGCCTGCCGCTCGGGGCCCAGCACCTGCACAGGAGCCGCCTCCGACAGGAGCCCCGGCACCGACAGCCCCATGAACCCCAGGGCGAGCGCGTCACCGGCCCCCACCGGGGCGAAGTTGCCGAACGTGCCGCGCACCCCACCCTCGCGGTCCGCCGGGTTGCGGCGCAGCGGCAGTCGCAGGTCGCGCGTCCCCTCCATGGAGTAGTGGGCCAGGGTGACGTAGCCGAAGTCCGGGTGGAGGACGGACACCCCCACGTCCCCCTGCGCGGCGAGCACGGCGACGCCCACCGCGTCCGTCGACGCGCTGGCCGTCGTGCGGCCCAGACCGTCCGACACCAGCACCGACGCGCCCGGCACGGGATGCCCCGTGAGCGCGTCCGTCACCAGCACCCGCAGCTGCTCCACGGCGACATGCCGGGGCAGCACGGTAACGTTCGCGCGGCAGATGACGGCGCCCAACCGGGCCTCCACCGCCGCGGCCTCCGCGCCCACCGTGGCGAGCGTGAACGTGACGGCGGGGCCCGTGCCCTCCCCCGTCACCTGCGCGGTCAGGGCCTTCCAGGTGACGCCCTCGCGCAGGACGATCGGTTGCCCGGTGTTGTCGCCCAGCCAGGCCTCGAAGCGCGCGGTGGTGCCCACGGGCGCGACGAGCCGCTCCGGCACCACGTGGCAGGACGCGGCCTTGGAGGCGGCCGGAGGAGCGCCGCAGGTGCCGTTGCGACACACTTTTCCCGGCTCACAGCCGTCGTCCCCGGTGCAGAGGGCCGGGACGCAGCGGCTGGCGTCACAGCGACAGCCCAGCGACTGGGACTCACAGGCGAGGATGGCGTGCAGCTCGCCCCGGCGCTTCACCGAACAGTCCTCGTCGGTGCGGCACGCGGCCTCGCAGCGCGACAGGGCGGTGTTGCAGAAGTACAGGGCCGGATCCGCGCAGTCCTGATCCACCGTGCACGCTTCATCCGTCGGGCCGCCCAGGAGGTTGGGCACCTCCGCGCTGTCATCCATCGCGCAGCCCAGGGCGCACGCGAAAAGACATGCGAGCACGAGGCCGGGGGGGCACCGGACCGGGAGGGGGACTGTACGCATGGGAACTCCGAGGGGGACCGGCCTTCCCACGACCTTACAGGCTGGACGCCCGTGACGCGACCCGGAGCGCACACGGCATGCACACATTCGGAAACACCGGAGGGGCCGGGGAAGAGCGAATCCGATGGGCGGGCAGGCAAGTGTCGGTTGGCATCCGGCGCCAGGGGTTCCAGAATCGCCCGACGATGGCGCGCAGTGAACCCAAGACCCTGGAGAGCCTCCTTCCCCGAGTGCTGGCGCGCCTCGCCGGAGAGTCGGGCCGCGCGATGTCGCTGATGCCCATCTGGGTGGCGGCGGCCGGAGCGAACATCGCGCGCCACAGCCGCCCGCACCAACTGGAAGGCACCACGCTCATCGTCACCGTGGAGAGCGCCGAGTGGGCCCAGGCCCTCACCCGCGAGGCCGCGTCCCTCTGCGAGCGCCTCAACGAGAGGCTGGGCCCGGGCACCGTGAAGGCCCTCGCATTCCAGCTGGAGTCGCGATGAGGGGGCGCGCGCTGGCAGGCCTCCTGCTCGCCGCGGCGTGGGCCCTGCCGGCCGCCGCGTCCGCCGCGACGCCGTCCCCGAAGGTGGCCTCCGTCACCGCCTCCGAAACGGGAGCGCCGGGCTACACGCCGGAGACGCCCCAGTCCCAGGAGGCCCGGGCCCGCGCCCACGTCGCGCGCGAGTTCGAGCGCGTGGGACGGCGCGCCCCCACGAGCGACAAGGCGCTGGAGACCGCGGCCCGGCGGCTCGCGCGCGAAGCCCTGAGTGAGTACACCACCGGCGCCCCCGACCTGCTCACGCTGACCGGGGCCGTCAGCGACTCGGGCGCCGCGGATCCGTCCCCGCGCGCGCTCGTCATCCGCGCCTGGGTGCACGCGCACGCCGTCGAGACCTTCCTCGCCCGCACGGACTTCAACGACGAGCGCGCGAGCCACTTCGGCGTGGGCGTCGCCTTCCAAGGCGAGAGGGCCGCGCTGGTGCTGCTGCTCGCGGACCGCAAGGCGGAGCTGCTTCCGTTCCCCCGCACGCTTCCCGCGACGGGGACGGAGCGCATGGTCTGCGGCCGGCTGGTGTCGCCGCTGCGCGGCCCGCAGGTCTTCATCACCCGCCCGGATGGCGAGGTGGACGGCGTCCCGCTCACCCGCGCGCCGTCAGGGACCTCCGGCTTCTGCGCCCGGCTGCCCTTCACCCGCCCCGGCGGCTACACCGTGGAGGTGGTGGCCACGGGCAACGCGGGGCCCGAGGTGGCATCGCTGTTCCTCGTGCAGGTGGGCGCGCGCTCGGAGCGCGGCGAGCGCGAGGCGACCCGCGAGCCCACGACGCTCGAAGAGGCCCGCGCCGCGGTCTACGAACGCATCAACGCCCTGCGCCGCGCACACGACCTGCCGGAGCTCACGCCGGATCCGACGCTGGAGGAGGTATCGCTGGGCTACAGCACGCGCATGGCCACCGAGGGCTTCTTCGGCCACATCGCGCCGGACGGCTCCACGCTCACGCGCCGGCTGCCGGAAGGCACGCGCTACATCCGCGCCGGAGAGAACCTGGGACAGGCGGCGGGGCCGCTCGCCGCGCACTTCGGCATCGAACACAGCCCCGGCCACCGCAAGAACCTGATGGACCCCGCGTTCCGCTTCATGGGTGTGGGCGTGGCCTTCCAGAAGGTGGACGGGCGCGACCAGGCCCTCCTCACGGAGGTCTTCACCGCGGCCTCCCCCGGCGCGGCGCTTCCCGTGGATCCGCTGTCGGATGTCTATGAGGCCCTGTCGCGGCAGCGCGCCACGCTGAAGCTGCCGCCCCTGGTGCGCAGCGAAGCGCTGGAGCGGCTGGCGCGCGACCATGCCCGCCGCGCGCTGGCGCAGGACGAGCCTTCGGCGGAAGACGGTGAACCGTCGCCCCTGCACGAGCGGGTGTTCTCGGTGCTTCCCAACGCGTCCAGGGCGACCGTGGACTTCTTCGTCGTGGGAGACCCGGGCGCCATCCCCGAGTCGCGCAGCCTCGCCACGGCCACCAACACCCGCGTGGGCGTGGGGCTGGTGCGGGGCAATTCCAAACGCTTCGGACAGGGCCAGTACTGGGTGGCTGTCATCTACGCCGCGGTCCGCTGAGCACGCGAACGCCGACCACGCCCGGAGCAAAGGACGTGGCCGGTGACAGCATCACGCGGTCCCAACACAGGACCGCGTCCGTCGTGACGCTAGACGGGACGACGCTGGGTCGCGTACGCCTCGAGCCCCATCTGCGGAGGCGCGAGGTTGGCGTACATCGGGCACTTCATGCACGTGAAGGACTGCCAGCCGCGACGCACAGCTTCATCCAGACAGTTGTCGTAATGGTTGCAGTTCAGATTTCGATGCGTCTCGACGCCTGCCCGCTTGGGGCCGGCTTCGGGATTGATGGTCTGCGGCAGATCGGATGGACACGGCTTCATGGAGCCTCCCCTATGAGCTGTTTCCCCCCCCGAGGTCTGTGAACGAGCAGTGCTACCGACGACAGGTGCGTCTGGAGCGACGACGGTCCGGAGTAGCGCTCAACGGCGGCGCAACGTAAGGATTCCCACCGGATTGCGCAACGGGCTGACGACCCTGCAGGACCAGCCCGTGGGCGCGGGATCTAGGACTTGTCAGGCCGACTGTCAAACCGACCCCCGCCCACCTCGTGGGGAATGTCGACTTCAAACCCCTCGTTCGGAAGCCGCAAGGCCGCGATGTGAAAGGAAGATTCCATGAGTTGGACCGGCTGGGTGGCGGGTTGGGTGACGGGGGTGGTGCTGGGGCAGTCCCCGGCGACGCTGGACGCCGTCCGCCTCCACCGTCCCGATGCCGCGGCGCTCGCCCAGGCGGAACTTTCCGCCTGTGAGAAGGCGAAGTGCCCCGACGCAAGCCGCCTGGGCCTGCTCGCCGGCACCCTCGTCCTCTCCGACGGAGACGCCGCCCTCGCCCGGGACCTGCTCACCCGCCACGCCGCCCCACCCCCTCTGGAGGCCTTCCATGCCTTCTACCTGGGGCAGGCGCGCTTCTACGCGGGGGACCCCGACGGAGCGGCCAGGGACTTCGAGAAGGCGCTGGAGAAGGCCTCCCCGGCCCTCGCCGTGCGCGCGCGGGCCCGCCTGGGAGAGGCCCTGCTGGAGGCCCACCGCCCCAGGGACGCGGCCCCGGTGCTGGAGTCGGCGGCTTCAGCGCAGCCCACCGCGGAGCTGCTCTTCCAGCGAGCGACGACCCGCGCGGCCCTCGGCAACGGCGCGGGCCTGCGCGCGGACCTGAAGGCCGTGGTGCTGCGCTTCCCCACCCACCCCTACGCGGACGAGGCGCTGGAGCGGTTGGCCGCGCTGAAGCCCGCGGTGAAGCTCACCCTCCCCGAACACCTCCAGCGCGCCCGGGGCTTCCTCTCGGATGGCGCGCCGGTCCGGGCCCAGGAGGAGCTGGAGACGGCGGAGAAGCGGTCGCTGGTGAAGGGCGCCCCGGCGCAGGCGCAGGTGGCGCTGCTGCGGGCCCAGGTGCTCTTCGCGCGCGGCAAGCCCGAGGAGGCGGAGAAGGCGCTCGCGGTGGCGCGCAAGGGCCCACCGGCCATCGCCGCGGAGGCCGCGCTGGTGGTGGCGCGCCGGGCGCTGCGCTCGGATGACAACGCGAAGGCGCGCGCGCTGATGGTGGCGCTGGACAAGGCGTATCCGTCCCAGGCGGCGGGCGAGGAGGGCGCGTTCTTCGCCGCGTGGCTGGACATGCAGGGCGGCCGCTTCGAGGCGGCGGCGAAGTCCTTCGCGGACTACGAGAAGCGCTACAAGAGCTCGCGCCGCCGCGACGAAGCCATGTGGTTCCGCGCGCTGGCGCACCTCCGGCTGGAGCAGTACCCGCAGGCGCGTCAGGCCCTGGACGCGATGGTGACGGCGTACCCGAAGACGAGCCTCGCGCCGCAAGCCCGCTACTGGATGGCGCGCGCCGACGAGCTGGGCGGCGGCAAGCCGGAGGCGGTGGGTCCGGCCTACGAAGCGGTCATCGCTTCAGCGCCCGCGTCGTTCTACGCGCTGCTCGCCACGGAGCGGCTGCGCGAACTGGGGCGCACGCCGCCCCCGGCCTTCCCGCAGCCTCCGAAGCAGCTCACCCTGCCCCGGCCCCCGGAGCTGGAGCTGGCGGTGGCGCTGACCCGCACGGGCCTCTTCCGCGACGCGGCGGACGAGGTGCAGTCGCGCGTGTCGGGACTGCGCACGGCGGACCAGGCGCTGCCGTTCGCGCACGCATTGCTGCAATTGGGCGAGTTCGGCCACGCGCACGGCGTGGCGGCGCGCTACCTGTGGGGCCGGGCCTTCGGCGCGAAGGCCCCGGATGCGCTGGCCGCGTTCTACCCGCGCGCGTTCGCCCAGGCGGTGGAGACGGAGGCCACGCGGCAGTCGCTGGATCCGTTCCTCGTGTGGGCCATCATGCGGCGCGAGAGCGCCTTCCGCCCGGAGGTCATGAGCGCGGCGGACGCGCGGGGGCTGATGCAGATCATCCCGCCCACGGCGACGGAGATCGCGCTGAAGATGTCGGAGCCGGCGCCCGCGCCCGCGGACCTCTTCGCCCCGGAGCGCAACATCCGCTACGGCGCGTGGTACCTGGCGCAGCTCATGAAGCGCTTCGCGCACCCGGCGCTCGCGGCGGCGGCGTACAACGCGGGGCCCAAGGCGGCGGTGCGCTGGACGCAGGAGCGCGGCAGCCTCCCGTTGGATCTCTTCGTGGAGTCCATCCCCTACCGGGAGACGCGCGGCTACGTGAAGCAGGTGCTCGCGGACCTGTACCTCTACCACCGCTTCTACGAGCAGGACGGCGCGAAGGCCCGGCTGGCGATGACGGTGCCCGCGCCCTCCGCGGACGGCGTGACGTTCTGACCTGACGCGAACACGGGACTCCGGCTCGGCGACTTCAGCCGCGCTGGGCCCTGCGGCGTTCGATCTCCTGCTCCAGCGTCCGCACGACGTCGGACAGGGGCATGCTGCTGGAGTCCACGTGCACGGCGTCGTCGGCGGCCTTCAGGGGCGCCACGGTGCGCGCGGAGTCCGCGGTGTCCCGCTGCGTCTGATCCGTGAGGACGGCCGCCAGGCTGCTGTCCACGCCCTTCTGGAACAGCTCCTCGAAGCGGCGGCGCGCGCGGACCTCCGGATCCGCCGCGAGGAAGAACTTCGCGTCCGCGTCCGGGAACACCACCGTGCCAATGTCGCGCCCTTCCAGGATGGCGCCCGCCTGCGCCTCCAGCGCGAGCCTCCGCTGGAGCGCGAGCAGCCCCGCGCGCACCACCGGCCGGCCCGACACCTGCGAGGCGCCCATGGAGATGGCCGGCGTGCGGATCTCCCCGGATACGTCCTCGCCGCTCAGGAGGACGTGGTTCTCCTCGCCCACCACCTGGAAGTGGATGCGCACGCGCCCGAGCAGCTCGCCCAGCTTCACGTCGTCGTCGAACGCGATGCCCTCGCGCGTGGCCATCAGCGCGACGCAGCGGTAGATGGCTCCGGTGTCCACCAGCGCGAAGCCCAGCCGCCGCGCGAGCAGCTTGGACACGGAGGACTTCCCGGCCCCTGCCGGCCCGTCGATGGCGACGATGAACGGACGCGGGCTCATGACAGGATCTCCTTCAGCGCGGCGACGCAGCGCTCGTTCTCGGAAGGCGTCCCCACGGAGATGCGCAGGCAGGTGGGATGGCCGTTGCCCGCCATGGGCCGGACGATGACGCCCCGGCGCAGCATCTGCTCGTACACCGCAGCCGCCGGACGGTGGCAGTCCACGAAGACGAAGTTCGCGTGGCTCTCCGTCAGCGTGACGCCCAGCTTCGGCAGCTCGCGCTCGTAGAAGCGCAGCCCCGCCTGGTTGTTCTCCCGCGTGCGGCGCACGTGCTCCGTGTCATCCAGCGCCGCCATGCCGGCCGCCTGCGCCACCACCGTGAGGTTGAAGGGCATGCGCGTGCGGTGCACGTAGCCCGCGAGCTTCGCGTCCATCACCGCGCACCCCAGCCGGATGCCGGCGAGCCCGTGGATCTTGCTGAACGTGCGCAGCGCCACGAGGTTCGGGTGCGCGCGGAACAGCTCCACCGCGCTCGCGTAGTCGGGCCAGTCCACGAACTCCGCGTAGGCCTCGTCGTGGACGACGAGCAGGTCCTTGGGCACCGCGGCCAGGAACGTCTCCAGGTCCTTGCGCCCGAACGTCGTCCCCGTGGGGTTGTCCGGGTTGGCCAGGAACACCATCCGCGTGCGCGGCGTGACGGCGCGGGCCATGGCGACGAGGTCGTAGCGGAAGCCCTCGCGCATGGGCACCTCCACGAACGGCCGGCCATGCGCCTGCGCGGAGATGCGGTACGCCGGGAACGAGCCCTGGCACAGGAGGATCTCCTCCTCCGGCGTGGTGAACGTGCGGATCAGCAGCTCGATGAGCTCGTTGGAGCCGCTGCCGAGGACGACCTCCTCCGGCTTCACGCCCAGGTGCGTGGCCAGCCTGCGCACCAGGTGGAAGCTCGTCGCGTCCGGGTACAGGTGCACGGACGCGGCGGCCTGCTTCATGGCCTCCACCGCGCGGGGCGACGGGCCCAGCGGGTTCTCGTTGGAGGCCAGCTTGATGACACCCGTGAGGCCATACTCCCGCTCGGTCTCCTCGATGGGCTTGCCCGGAACGTAGGCCTTGAGCGTCTCGACGTAGGGAGGAACGAGCGGTCGCATGGGGATTGAACCTCTTACTTGCCGGAGAACTGCCCGAGCGCGCGGAACTTGTCGTAGCGGTCGCGCACCAGCGCGTCCGGCGACAGCTCCGCCAGTTGGCCCAGGTGCTTGCGCAGCGTCTTGCCCAGCGACTCCGCCGCCTTGGCGGGATCGCGGTGCGCGCCGCCGGGAGGCTCGGGGATGACCTCGTCGATGATCTTCATCTCCAGCAGGTCCTGCGCGGTGGGGCGCATCGCGTCCGCCGCCTTGTCCGCCTTGGTGGCGTCGCGGAAGAGGATGGACGCGCAGCCCTCCGGGCTGATGACGGAATAGACGCTGTTCTGGAACATCAGCACGCGGTTGCCCACGCCAATGGCCAGCGCGCCGCCGGAGCCGCCCTCGCCCACCACGGTGGAGATGATGGGCACGCGCAGCCGGCTCATCACCTCCAGGTTCATGGCGATGGCCTCCGCCTGTCCGCGCTCCTCCGCGCCAATGCCCGGGTACGCGCCCGGCGTGTCCACGAAGGTGAGGATGGGCTTCTCCATCCGCTCGGCCAGCTCCATCAGCCGGCGCGCCTTGCGGTAGCCCTCCGGGCGCGGCATGCCGAAGTTGCGCGCCATGTTCTCCTTCGTGTTGCGCCCCTTCTGGTGCCCGATGACCATCACCGGCTTGCCGTCGAAGCGCGCGAAGCCACCGACGATGGACGGGTCCTCGCCGAAGTGCCGGTCGCCGCACATCTCGAAGAAGTCCGTGAAGAGGAACTGGACGTAGTCCAGGAAGTACGGCCGGGCGTTGTGGCGGGACAGCTGCACCACCTGCCAGCGCGTCAGGTCGCTGAAGATCTCCGTCTGGAGCTTCTTCGCCTTCTTCTCCAGTTTGGAGATCTCCGAGGAGAAGTCCACGGTGCCGCTGGTGGAGAGGACCTTCAGCTCCTCGATCTTCTTCTCCAGCTCGATGAGCGGGCGCTCGAAGTCGAGCGCGTAGCCAATGCCGGTTGCCATGGCGCCGAACTAGCACCAGGGTTGCGGCCTTTCAACGCGCAACCGGTTACGCACCCCCGGAAGTCCCTGGAATCTCCCACCCCCTCCTCCGTCTGGAGCGACATGGTCCTCGCCCTGTCC
>NZ_RAWA01000254.1 GCF_003611675.1 Corallococcus sp. CA053C | reverse complement strand
AGCCCACCCCCACCACCGAGGCGCGGCCCATCACGCCTCCGCCGCCCGTGCCGCCTGCGTCCGGCATCTCGCGGGACGTGGAGGACCAGGAGGACGACGGGGCCGAGGACGCCGCCGAACCGGCGGTGCCCGCCAAGGCCCAGCGCGCGTTCCTCACGCTGCGCACGAACCTCCCGGCTCGCGTCTACATCGACGGGGTGCAGGTGCGCCGCACGACGCCGCTGGTGAACTACCCGGTCCGCGCCGGCACGCGCGACATCCGCGTGGTCGCGCTCTCCACCGGCGAGCGCAAGGACTTCCAGCTCCGCTTCTCGCGGGGCCAGCACCAGAAGCTGGACGAGCAGTTCCAGCCTCTGCCCACCAGGCGGTGACCGTGGAGCGGACGCGCATCTTCGTCGTCGAGGACCAGCCGCAGCTGCTGCGCAACCTGATCAAGGTCCTGGGCACCTTCCCGGAGCTGGAGGTGGTGGGCACGTCCCAGGACGGCGAACAGGCCGTGGAGGACATCGTCCGCGAGCGCCCGCAGCTCGTCCTGCTGGACCTGGAGCTGCCGGGCATGCACGGCATCCAGGTGACCCAGAAGGTCAAGCGCCGCGCACCCGAGGTGGAGATCCTCATCCTCACGTCCTTCGAGGAGGAGCAGAAGGTCTACGAGGCCATCCAGGCCGGCGCTTCCGGGTACCTGGTCAAGCGCGTGGGGCCGGAGAAGATCCGCTCCGCCATCCAGGAAGTCATGGAGGGCGGCACGGTGCTGGAGCCCCTCATCGCCCGCAGGTTCTGGAACTACTTCCAATCCGTCCAGGCGAAGCCCGCCCAGAAGCCCGCGCAGCTGCCGTGGGGGCTCACCGAGCTGGAGCTGGACGTGCTGCGCTACGTGGCCAAGGGCCTGTCCAACGCGGAGGTGGGGCAGGTGATGACGCTGGAGCGCCGGACGGTGCGCACGCACCTGTCGCATATCTACCGGAAGATGGGCGTCAACTCCCATGTGGATGCCGTGGTGATGGCACTGCGTGAAGGTGTCGTGGATCTCTAGCCCCGGCGTGGTTACGGTGGGGCACCTATGCCCAAGGCTTCCCCGCGGTCCGCCGCGCGCGCGGTGGACCCCATCCTCCACGCCCTCTTCGACGTTCACGAGGCAACGCTTCCCAACGGCCTCAAGGTCCGCCTGCTGGCGAACCACCAGGCCCCGGTGGTGAGCCTCTACACCTTCTTCCAGGTGGGCAGCCGCAACGAGCGGCCCGGCATCACCGGCATCAGCCACCTGTTCGAACACATGATGTTCAACGGGGCGAAGAAGTACGGCCCCAAGATGTTCGACAAGACGCTCGAGTCGAACGGCGGTCGCTCCAACGCGTACACGTCCAACGACATGACGGTGTACTACGACGACTTCTCCGCCGACGCGCTGGAGACGGTGCTCGACCTGGAGTCGGACCGGATGCGCTCGCTGCGCATCTCCGACCAGACGCTCACGAGCGAGCGCGAGGTCGTCAAGGAGGAGCGCCGCGTCCGGGTGGACAATGAAATCCCCGGCATGATGGACGAGGAGCTGGGCACGCTCGTCTACAAGGCGCACGCGTACCGCTGGCCCGTCATCGGATGGATGGCGGACATCGAGAACATCACCCGCGAGGACTGCCAGCAGTACTTCCGCACGTACTACGCGCCCAACAACGCGGTGCTCTACATCGTCGGGGACATCGACCCGAAGAAGACGCTCGCGCTGGTGCGCCGCTACTACGGCGACATCCCGCGCGGCCCCTCGCCCGCCCCGGTGCTCAACGCGGAGCCGGAGCAGAAGGGGGAGCGCCGCGCCGTCGTGCGCCACCCCGCGCAGTCCCCGTCGGTGATGATCGGCTTCCGGGGCCCCGCGGCGAGCGACGAGGACACGCTGGTGCTGGATGTCGTCCAGTACGTGCTCACCAAGGGCGAGGGCAGCCGGCTGGTGAAGTCGCTCGTGTATGACCAGAAGGCCGTCGTGTCGGTGAGCCTGGACTGGAGCTGGCGCATCGACCCGGGGACCGTGCTGTTCTACCTGGAGCTCAAGCCGGACTCGGATCCAGCGAAGGTGGAGGGCCTGCTGTACGCGGAGCTGGAGAAGCTCGCGCGCGAGGGCGTCACCGACAAGGAGCTGCAGAAGGCGAAGAACAACCTGCGCGCGGACCACCTGCGCGAGCTGTCCACCAACAGCGGCCGCGGCCACGCCCTGGGCCACTACGAGGCCCTCCTGGGCGACTGGCGCGAGGGCCTGTCCCTGCCGACCTTCTACGCCTCCGTCACGCCCGAGCAGGTGAAGGCCGTCGCCGCGAAGTACTTCGCCCCCGAGCGTCGCTCGGTGGTCACCCTCCAGCCCGAAGCCGGCGCCATCGAGCCCGGCGACGACGCGGACGCTTGAAGCGTCCCGCGAGGAAACCGCTCCCGCGTATGGCCTCCCGAAAAATCGCCTCCGTGAAGAAGACCGTCCGCAAGGCCGCCAAGGCCGTGCGCAAACAGGCCGTCAGCGCCCGCAACAAGGTCGCCGCGGTCCGCGCCAAGGCCCCGGCGCGCTCCAAGTCTGCTCCAAAGCCCGCTCCGAAGTCCGCTCCGAAGTCCGCTCCGAAGTCCGCTCCGAAGTCCGCCGCTCCGAAGTCCGGGGCCGCGGCCACCGGGGCGCTGAAACTGCCGCCCCTGCATGAGAGCACCACGTCCACGGGCCTCAAGGTCATCGCCGCCGAGCGTGGGCCGCTGCCGCTCGTGTCCGTGCGGCTGGTGATGCGCGCCGGTGCCGTGTGGGATCCCCCGGGCAAGGACGGCCTGGCGGACTTCACCGCGCGCCTGCTGCGCCGGGGCACGAAGCGCATGGACGCCGACGGCATCAGCGAGGCCGTGGAGTTCGTGGGCGCCAGCCTCTACGCGGGCGTCAACGAGGACGTGCTGTCCGTCTACCTCACCACGCCCGCGGAGCACTTCTCCGCGATGCTGGACGTGCTGGGGCAGGTGGTGCGCGAGCCCACGTTCCCGGAGCAGGAGGTGGTGGACGCCCGCGAGCGCGCGCTCGCGCAGTTCGCCAACGACCTGGACGACCCGTCCGCCATCGCCGACCGCGCCTTCACGCGCGCGCTCTGGGGGGACCACCCCTACGGGCGCGACCTGGGCGGCATCAAGCGCACCGTGTCCACCTTCACCCGCGACGACGTCGCGCGCTTCCACGCCGAGCGCATGGGCCCGCGCGTGTCGATGCTCACCGTGGTGGGCGCCCTTTCGCCGGAGACGGTGGCCGCGGAGGCGGAGCGCGCCTTCGCCGGCTGGACGGGCGGACCGGACACGCCGCCGGAATTGCCGCGCAAGCAGGCGCCGCTCGCGAAGGCGGGGCAGGTGCTCCTCATCGACAAGCCGGACCAGACGCAGTCCCAGGTGCGCCTGGGCGGCCCGGGCTTCTGGCTGGGCCACGAGGACTACTTCCCCGCCACGGCGATGAACATCGCGCTGGGCGGCGGCTTCACGTCGCGCCTGATGAACGAGATCCGCGTCAACCGCGGCCTCACCTACGGCGTCAGCTCCTACTTCGACACGATGAGCGCGGGCGGCGTGTTCGCGCTGTCCACGTTCACGAAGACGGCGTCCACGCGGGAGATCATCGACGTGGCGCTGGAGGAGATCCACGGCGTGCGCGACGGCGGCCTCAAGACGCGTGAGCTGAAGGACGCGCAGAGCTACCTGGCCGGCCTCTACCCGCTGCGCACGGAGACCAACGAGTCCGTGGCGTCCGTCATCGCGGACATCCGCATGCACGGGCTGGGCGACGACTGGGTGGAGAAGTTCCGCGACCGGCTGCGCGCCGTGACGCCGAAGGACGTGTCCCGCGTGGCGAAGAAGTATGCCTTCGCGGACCGGCCCGTCATCGTCGTGCTGGGCAAGGCGTCGGAGGTGAAGCCGCTCCTGGAAGGGCTGGGCCCCATCACCGTCGTGCCCGCGTCGGAGTACGAGTGAGCGGCAGCGCCCGCATCCTCTTCGACGACGCGGGAGTCCTGGTGGTGGACAAGCCGGCCGGGGTGCTCGTCATCCCCGGTCGGGAGGGCGGCGCCTGCCTGCGCGACACGCTGGAGGCGGAGCGGGGGCGCAAGGTGTACGTGGTGCACCGGTTGGATCGCGACACGTCCGGCGTCCTCGTCTTCGCCCTGGAGGCCGGCGTGCATCGCGCGCTCTCCCAGGCGTTCGAGGCGGGCAAGGTCCGCAAGCGCTACCGCGCGCTGGTGGAGGGCCGGCTGGAGGCGCCCCAGTGGGTGGACGTGCCGCTGGTGGCCGGACGCAAGGGCCGCATGCGCGCGGCCCGGCCGGAGGAACCGGACGCCAAGCCTTCGCGCACGCGCGTGCGCCCGGTGGAGACCTTCGCGCGGGCCTCGCTGGTGGAGGCCGAGCCGGTGACGGGCCGCACGCACCAGATCCGCGTGCACCTGCTGGCCCTGGGCCATCCGCTGCTCGTGGATCACCAGTACGGCCGCGAGGCGCCGCTCACCGAGGGCGACCTGGGAGGGCAGGGGACGCGGGAGGTGCTCGCGCGCACGCCCCTGCATGCCGCGCGCGTGGAGTGGCCGGCGCTGCCAGGGGTGCCGGCGCACGCCGTGGAGGCCCCGCTGCCCCCGGACATGCTGCGGGCGCTGGAGTTGCTGCGCGCCGCCGGGTGAGGCCCGCGCTACGGGGGCGCGGACAGCGTGAAGAGGTTGGACGTGGCCGTCACGCCATAGCCGTCCGTCACGATGAGCTGCACGGTCCCCGCGGTGGCATCCACGCTGACGGTCGCGGTGCACACGCCGCTCTCGCACGGGCCGATCTTCTGCGGCTTCACCTTGCCCCGTGACGAGGCCACTTCCAGGGAGCCGTTGAAGTGCGGGGCCCGGGGGCCCTCGGCGTGCAAGGTGATGGAGAAGGCTTCCCGAATCGTGCGCGCGCCTTCGATGGGGTCGAAGGCGTAGCCGGTGATGTCGCCCTGGAGGATGGGGTCCCCCGGTTGGGCCCCGCCATCCGTCCGGGTGCCTGCGTCGAAGTCCGCCTCGACGGGCCCCGCGTCGGTCCCCCCCATCAGGACCCCCGCGTCCTCGTCGGGCTCCTCCTCCTTGTCATGGCCGGGCGGCACCAACTCGAGCGCGTCCTCTTTCACGTTCTCCCGCCCGTCATCGAGCCGCAGCCGCAGCGCATGCACGCCCGCGCCCAGGCCCTTGGGCACCGTGGCGATGGCAACGCCTTCGGGATCGAAGTGCGTCACCGTCGCTTCCGTCTCGTCCAGCCAGACGCGACCCGATACGACGCGGTCGCTCGCCGTCTTGTCCGCGTAGTCCACGGCCACGGCGTAGCGCGCTTCGAACTGCACGGTGAGCTCGCCGTCCTTGGTGTTGACGGGCAGCGTGGCCGGCTCCACCGAGACGATGGTGGGCGCGGGCAGCTCAGGGCCGCTCGTGCAGGCCCACGCCAGCACCGCCATTCCCACCAGCGCCACGCCTCCGCGCTTCACGGTGTGAACCCCAACCCGAAGGACACGGACACACCGCCCAGCTGCGCGTGGAGCGAAGGCGTCCGCACCGGCGCCAGCGCGCCGCGCACCTCCGTGAGCACGCTCCAGCGCCCGAAGCCATACGCACCCTGCACGGCCAGGAAACCCATGGCGCCAAGCTTGCGCTCATCCGTGGCGGGCGGGAAGACGTCCGGGGTCTCGGGCTCCGCCAACGACAGCTGATGGCGCAAAGCGAGCACTCCGCCCCCTGCACGGCCGTCCAGGCGGAGGGAGCCCTGCTGGAAAAGGGTGACGCGCGTGGACAGCAGGAGGGGGAATCCCCAGACGCGCGAGCGCACCTGCGCACCGTCCTCCCGCCGCACGTCGAGCATCGCGTGGCGGACGCCCACCTCCGCCTCCGCCGCCAACCGTCCGTGCCACACGGGCAGGGGAACGGTGACGCCCAGCGCCAGCAGCGGTCCCCCGTTGGCGCCGCTCGCGAACGAGGCCCCGCCCAGCACGAACAGCGACGTGCGCTTGCCGCGCGTGCGCGAAGCCGTGGGCGCGTCAGGCGAAGTGGAAGGGAAGGGCAGGAGGTTGTCATCCGCCGGCGTCAGCTCCGGCAGGGAGGGGCGGGTCCGCGCGGGCCGCACGTCGGCCTGGACCCGCGCCGCGTCCGTCTCCGCCGAGTCGCGCCAGCGCACCGTGACGGACACCCGCGGGGCTTCCGCCCGAGGCCGCACCACGAGGCGCCCGCGTCCCTTGGGAGGTTCGATCTTCACCGTGGCGCCGGTCGCGATGACGTCCACGTCCGATGGCCGCACCTCGCCCTCCACCCCTTCGAGGACGAGCCAACCTCCGCCTTCCGCCGACAGCGGCTCCGGCGTGAGCGCGGCGACCAGGGGACGTTCGGAAGGCACCTCCAGCGGCGTGCTGCGATCCGTGGTGAGCGTGCCCCGCGTCGCGAGCACGCGCGCCTCCTTCGCGTCCGGAGGCACCTCCACCGGGACCTGCGCCCGCCCGTGCACGTCCGCCTTCACCGGACCGAAGCGGGCATCGCCCACCGCGACCACCACCTCCGCTCCGGGCGCGGTGGACACGTCCAGCGTGGTGCGCCCCAGCAGGGGAATCCGCACGGTGGTGACCTCCGGGGGCCGTCCATCCTCCACCCAGAACGCGAGCACCGCCCACAGCGGGTAGCGCACCGGCGGTGGCGTCCAGCGGAAGACCCGCTCCGCGCGGCCCTCCACTCGCGTCACATCCCAGGTGCCGGACGAGGCCGCCGCGCGCACGGGGCCGGCGCCCTCGGGCACCCGCACCCGCACCACCACCACGGTGTCCTGCCCGAGCACCAGGCGCCCGGGCGTCGCCTCCACCTCTGGCAATTCGGCCTGCGCCACGGTGGCGACGCAGAGGAGGAGGAGGGCGGCGATGAAGAGCGGCGGACGCATGCGGGGCAACCAGCGCCCCAGTTGACCGCCGCTCGGGCCTGCGGGTCAATCCCCGGAAGGCGGGGAACTCTCCGAGGCGGCTTCCAGGTCCATGCCCAGGTCCGTATCCGTGTCCATGTCCGGCGGCGGATCCGCCATGGGCTTGTCCGCGGGACCGGAGCGCTTGTTGGACGGGGGGTTGAAGGCGGGCCGGTCCACCGGCTCACCGCCCCGGCCGTGCACCAGCGTCTTGGTGTCGGAGCGGAAGGTGAGGTCCACCTTGTCGCCGCGCACCGCGGTCACCAGGCCCACCCCGAACGTCGGGTGGTGGATGACCTGATCCACGCGGTACGTGTCCTTGGGGCTGTACTTGGGCGCGCTGGCGATGTCCTTGCCCGCGAGCTGGTCGTCGAAGGAGATGACGACCTTCTCCGCGCGCGGGGTGCCGGCGCGCGCGGCCTTGGCCGTGGCGGCCTTCGTGGGACGATCCGTGACTCCCGCCTTGCCGCGGAAGGCGTGTTCCCCGCCGCAGGTGTTGCAACGGACGCGAGCGATCTTCGGACCGACCATCGCGAGGATGGTGTGTGCGAGTGACAACTTGCAGCGGGTGCAGAGGGAATCCACCTCGCCGCCGACCTTCTGGGTAGCCATGCTGTTGTGTCGCTCTGGCCCGGCAACTCCCCAGAAGGGCGCGCCGGGCGTTGAAGGAAAAGGGTCGCGGAACATAACGGCCTCCCCCTGGAGGAGAAAGCCCCATCGCATCCCACCCCCTGACGACGCGCGTGCGCCCCCTTGCCAGCCAACCATGGCGGTGGGGGTGGGATACCCCGGGGACGGGAGTTCGCTTGTGCGCGCGTCCGGGGCACGTAGAGTAGCCGGACTGAACGCATGACCACCGAAACCCCCAGCAAACCGAACCGCCTGAGCGGGGCCTTCGTCCAGTCGGTGGAGGGCTTCGGCAAGGGCCTCATCGACGTCGTCTCCACCATCGGCGGCGTCGTCGCCCTGGGCCTGGACGTCTTCCGCTGGAGCGTCCGGCGCCCCTTCCGCCTGACGAACCTGTTCACCCAGCTGGACTTCGTGGGGGTGGGCTCCATCTTCATCGTCGGGCTCACCGGCAGCTTCACCGGCATGGTGTTCGCCCTCCAGACGTCCACCGCCTTTGCCCTCTTCGACGCGGAGAGCCTCGTGGGCCCCACCGTGGCCCTGACGCTCACCCGCGAGCTGTCCGCGGTGTTCGCCGCGCTGATGGTCACCATGCGGGCGGGCTCCGCCATGTGCACGGAGCTGGGCACCATGCGCGTCACCGAACAGGTGGACGCGCTGGAGACCATGGCCGTCAACCCGGTGCAGTACCTGCTGGTGCCCCGGGTGCTCGCGGGCCTGTTCATGGTCCCCGCGCTCACCATGCTCTTCAACACCACGGGCATGACGGGCGCCTACATCGTCGCGGTGTTCGGCCTGGGCATCTCCCCCGGCACCTTCCTGTCGCGCACGCAGCAGTGGATGGCGCCCTCGGACGTCTACGAGGGCCTCATCAAGGGCGCCATCTTCGGCCTGTCCGTGGCCCTCATCTGCTGCTTCAAGGGCTACAACGCGTCCGGTGGCGCCAAGGGCGTGGGCCAGGCCACCACGGAGGCGATGGTCGCGAGCGCGCTGTCCATCTTCATCCTCGATTTCATCGTCGGCATGATGATGCACTGATGGCCCCGCCGACTTCAGATCCGGCCCCGAGGCCGATGATCGACATCGTGGACCTGCACAAGACGTTCGGTCCCAACAAGGTCCTCACCGGCATCAACCTCACGGTGCCGTCGGGCAGCACCTGCGTCATCCTGGGCGGCTCCGGTTCCGGCAAGACGGTGCTGATGAAGCACATGATCGGCCTGCTCAAGCCCGACACCGGCAAGGTCATCGTGGACGGGGAGGACATCGTCCCCATGGACGTCCAGGCCCTGCAGCAGGTCCGCCGCAGCTTCGGCATGGTGTTCCAGGCCGCCGCGCTCTTCGACTCCATGACGGTGTTCGAGAACGTCGCCTTCCCGCTGCGCCAGCACACGAAGCTGGACGAGGACGCCATCCGGGAGAAGGTCCGGAAGCGCCTGGACCTGATGAGCCTCAAGCCGGAGGTGGAGGGGAAGTTCCCCGCGGACCTGTCCGGCGGCATGCGCAAGCGCGTGGGCCTGGCGCGCGCCGTCGTGCTGGACCCGAAGGTCGTCCTCTACGACGAGCCCACAACCGGCCTGGATCCCATCACCACCGACTCCGTGGACGAGATGATCCTCACCGCGCAGAAGGAGCTGGGCGTCACCAGCGTCGTCATCAGCCACGACATCGCGTCCGCCTTCAACGTGGCGGATCAGATCGCCTTCCTCTCCAAGGGCGTCATCGTCGAACACGGTCCGCCGGAGCAGCTGCGCGAATCCCAACAGCCCGCCGTCCAGGTCTTCCTCCAGACGTGGTTCGGCAAGAACTAGGGCCAGCAAGAATTCCGCCCCTCCATGAAAAGCTGGCACCCGGCATGCAAATCGTTAGAGTCGCGCGCGGCCGGTAGCGCTCGGAGTCACATCAGGTGAAGAAGCTCGTCACGCCCTTCCGTGTTGGCCTGCTGGTCCTCGCCGCCGGGGCATTCCTCATCACGTTCGTGCTGTTCGCCCGCAAGGGCGGCCTGAGCGACCGTGAATCCACCCAGGTGTGGGCCTACTTCCGGGACGCGTCCGGACTCGCCGTACGCGGCCGGGTGCAGATCGCCGGCATCCCGGTGGGGGAGATCAGCGACATCACCCTGGAGGGCACGCGCGCCAAGGTCTGGCTGAAGATCCGCAAGGGCGTGGACGTGCGGCAGGACGCCGCCGTCACCAAGCGCTCGGAGTCGCTGCTCGGCGACTACCTGTTGGATCTGAACCCCGGCACGGAGCAGGCGCCCGCCCTGGAGAACGGCGGGCAGATCCGCCGCGTCATCGACACCCAGGGCGTGGAGGCCGTCTTCGAATCGCTGTCGCAGATCACCTCCGACATCCAGCAGGTGACGGGCGCGCTGCGCGAGGTGCTGGGCGGCGAGAAGGGCGCGGGCTCGCTGGAGCGCATCGTGGAGAACCTGGTCCGCCTGTCGGACTCGGTGGACGCGACGGTGCGCCGCAACACGGACCGGCTGGACACCATCATGGCCAACGTCGAGGGCGTGTCCTCGGACGTGCGCGCCATCACCCAGAGCAACGGGGCGGACGTCAACCGGATCGTCAACAACGTGGAGATGATCACCAAGGACGTCCGCGAGGTCCTGGGGACCGTCAAGAACATCGTGGGCAGCGGGGAAGGGGAGCTCAAGGAGAGCGTCTCCAGCCTCAAGCAGACCCTGGGTCGGCTGGACAACACGCTCGCCAACCTGGAGGACATCACCCGCAAGGTGAAGGACGGCGAGGGCGCTGCGGGCGCGCTGCTCACCGACGAGCAGCTGGGCCAGCGCGTGGGCGAGGCCGTCACCGACATCTCCGACTTCGCCAGCCGCCTCGCCAGCATCCAGACGGAGGTGGGCCTGACCAGCACCTACCTCCTGGCCCAGGGCGCGTCGAAGAACGGCCTGTCGTTGCGGATCATCCCCAAGCCGGACAAGTACTACCTGCTGGAGATCATCGACGACCCCCGCGGTTCGGTGAGCACGCAGGTGGTGCAGACCAACCCGCCGTCGGACGGGGACCCCGTCATCCAGACGCAGAAGGTGACCAAGGAGTCCTTCAAGATCAGCCTCCAGTTCGCCAAGCGCTACTACTTCACCACCCTGCGCGTGGGCCTCATCGAGTCCACGGGCGGCATCGGCGCGGACCTGCACTTCTTCGACGATGCGCTCACGCTGAAGATGGACGCGTTCAACTTCACCGCGGACGAGCTGCGCTACCCGCGCCTGCGCGCCACGCTGCGCGCCCAGGCGTTCGACCACCTGTTCGTCGTGGCGGGTATGGACGACATCATCAACGCCCAGCAGCGCGACACGGCCACCAAGCGGCTCATCGCCGGCCGGGACTTCTTCTTCGGTGCGGGCTTCTTCTTCACCGACGACGACCTGAAGTCCATCATCGCCACCACGGGCGTCCCCGCCTTCTAGCCGCTCCCCTTGACCTTGGCGGGCAGGTGTCGTACCCGGCACGGGCACGGGGTTTCCCTTACGAATCGCCGTGCCCTGACGCCGCTGTCCCCGCGCCAGGTCACTCCCAGGAAGCCCGCATGTCTCTTCTCGTCGTCGGTTCGATCGCGCTCGACTCGCTGGAAACGCCCTTCGGCAAGAAGGAGGACGTGCTCGGCGGGTCCGCCACCTACTTCTCCACCTCCGCGTCCTTCTTCGGGCCGGTGCAGCTGGTGGCGGTGGTGGGCGAGGACTTCCCGGAGGCCCACCTCCAGTTCCTGCGCGGCCGCGGCATCGACCTGGAGGGGCTCACCCGCGAGGCGGGCCGCACCTTCCGCTGGAAGGGCAAGTACGGCTGGGAGCTCAACGAGGCGCAGACGCTGGACACCCAGCTCAACGTCTTCGAGTCCTTCTCCCCGAACCTGCCGCAGGCGTACCGGGAGACCCCCTACGTCTTCCTGGGCAACATCCACCCGGAGCTCCAGTCGCGCGTGCTGGACCAGGTGAAGGCGCCCAAGCTGGTGGCCGCGGACACGATGAACTTCTGGATCCAGGGCAGCCGCGCCGCGCTCCTGAAGACGCTCCAGCGCGTGAACCTGCTCTTCATCAACGACGCGGAGGCGCGCCAGCTGTCCGGCGAGCACAACGTCGTGAAGGCCGCCCGCGCCATCCTGGCCATGGGCCCCTCGCGCGTGGTCATCAAGCGCGGCGAACACGGCGCGCTCCTCTTCGATCAGGACCACATCTTCGCCTGCCCGGCGTTCCCCCTGTCGGAGGTGTTCGACCCCACCGGCGCGGGTGACACCTTCGCCGGCGGCTTCATGGGCACCCTGGCCACGTCGTCCTCGGGCAAGGTGGACGGGCAGCTTCTGCGCAAGGCCATGGTCATGGGCAGCGTGATGGCCTCCTTCACCGTGGAGAAGTTCAGCCTGGAGCGCCTGCGCGAGGTGCAGCGCCCGGAGATCCACGCCCGCTTCAACGAGTTCAAGAAGCTGACCCACTTCGACGACCTGGGCCCGCTGGAACGGTAGCCGGTGAGGGGTTCGCGGTGGGGAACTTGACGGGCCGCACCCACCCTTCCTAGGCTCGGCGGAACGCAGTGGATGAATAAATCCGACACGGCCACCCTTTTTCAGCCCGAGTGGGTTCTGGAAGAGGCCCCTGTCGGGAGGTCACGGGTTGAGCGAAAACCGAAAGCACGCGCGGGTTGGCACCCACCTGCGCTGCTGGTGCGAGGGTGAGAACGTGACCCTGTATGCGCGCGTCGCGAACCTGAGCGAGGGCGGCCTCTTCCTGCGGACGAGCACCCCCCTGGCGAAGGGTGCGCGGGCGCAGGTGCGGCTGTCGCAGGCCACGGACACCGGGTTGCAGGCGCAGGCCACGGTCGTCTGGCTGCGTGGCGGCGAGCAGCCCGTCGGCCGGCCCCCGGGCATGGGCCTGAGGTTCGAAGCGTTGGACGCGGACGCGCTGGTGAGTCTGCGGCGCATCATCTCCCAGCAGCAGACCGCCCCATAGGCCCTCCCATGCGCATCGCCGTCATCTCCGACATCCACTCCAACATCGAGGCCCTCACGGAGGTGCTGAGGGTGGCGGAGCACCAGAAGGTGGACCGCTTCGTGTCGCTGGGGGACATCGTCGGGTACGGGGCGTCCCCCAACCCGTGCTGCGAGCTGGTGCGCTCGGTGGCGGAGATCACGCTCCTGGGCAACCACGACGCAGCGGTGGCCGGGCGCATGGACTACTCGTACTACTACGACGCCGCCCGGCACGCGCTCGACTGGAGCGCCAACGTGCTCTCCGACGAGAACCTGGCCTGGCTGCGCAGCCTCCCGTACACGTACCGCATCGGGGACGTGGGCTTCTGCCACGGTTCGCCCATCGACCCGAAGGCGTACGAGTACATCTTCGCGCTGGAGCAGGCGCGGGAGCTGACGCCGTACGTGGCGGAGCTGCCGGAAGTGACGTTCATCGGCCACAGCCACCTGTGCCGGGCGTTCGCCATTGGCAACGGGGAGGTGAACGACGTGGTGGCGCAGAAGTTCGTGCTGCGCAAGGGCTACAAGTACATCGTCTCCGTGGGCAGCGTGGGCCAGCCGCGCGACTACGACAACCGGGCCTGCTTCGTCATCTGCGACACGGACGCGCGCACGGTGGAGTACCTGCGCGTGGAGTACGACATCGAGACGTCCGCGCAGAAGATCTTCGACGCGGATCTCGCGCTGAACTTCGGCAAGCGCCTGTTCCTGGGCGTCTGACGGGCTGCTGGACGCCGTGCGCAAAAAGCGGCGCGGCTGGACGGAAGGTGGCATAAACCGGGACCGTGCGCCTCCAGGTCCTCCGTCCGATGCGGCCCTTCCGGGGCCTCGGTTTCGCAGCCGTCCTCGTCCTCGCGCTGAGCGCGTCCGGGTGCCGTCGCTCGCCCGCGCCGCCCTCGCCCGAGTACGAGCAGGCCAGCCGCCGGTGGACGTCGCTCTACGGGCAGAAGCTGGACGCCGCCTACCTGGACCCCGCGACGGGGGAGATTGAAGCGCTGCTCCAGCGCGTGCCCGCCGACAGCGTGGACTCCGCCGCGTCGCAGGACCTCTTGCGGCGCATCCAGGAGGGCCGCGCGCGCATGCAGGCGGCCGCCGAGGAGCAGCGGCGCGCCGTGGCCAGCGCCCGGACGGTGCCCACCACCGACCCGTCCCAGACGAACATCCCCCGGCGCGTGGAGCCCCAGGCCGAGGCCCCGGTGGACGCCGGCCTGGGAGACGCGGGCATGGTCGGCCCCCAGGTTGGCAGCCCGGCCTCCGAGCTGGTGGCGGGCTACCGGGGCTGCTTCCGGCGCTCCACGCCCGTCACGGTGGAAGGGCGGGGGATGCGGGAG
>NZ_RAWA01000253.1 GCF_003611675.1 Corallococcus sp. CA053C | reverse complement strand
TCGTCACCCATGGGCACCAGCACCCCTGCCCGCCCTCCGTCCAGCGCCTCGGCGGGGCCGGAGGGGCAGTCCGTGCTGACGATGGGGCACCCCAGCGCGAGCGCCTCCAGGAGCACCATGGGCAGCCCCTCGAAGCGCGAGGAGAGGGCGAACGCGGTGGCGCGCCCCATCAGCGCATGCGGGTTGTCCGCGAAGCCCGGCATGAACACCGAAGCCTCCACCCCCAATTCGCGCGCCAGCGCCTTCAGCTCCGCCTCCAGCGACCCCACGCCCAGGATGAGCAGGTGCGTGTCCCGCCCGGCCGCCTGCAGCCGGGCATGTGCGCGGATGAGCATGTCGAAGGACTTCTGCGCCTCCAGCCGCCCCACGGCGATGACCACCGGCTTCTGGAACACCGGCACGGCCCACTCCGGCAGGGGCGCCCCGGCCGCGGCGCGGACCCTCCCAGCGTCCACGAAGTTGGGGATGACCTCCAGCCGCCCCGCGTCCACGTTCACCAGCTCCGCGAACGCCTTCGCGGAGTCGGAGCCGCACGCCACGATGCGGTCCATGCCCGGGTACAGCACCCGCAGGCCCCAGAGCTGCCGGCGCGGCTGCTCGCGGTGGAACGCCCCCCAGTCGAAGTGCACCATCCCCAGCACCGGCTTGCCCAGCATCGCCCCGGCCATCCGCGCCAGCAGCGCCGCCCGCCCCTCCTGCCCCGACACGATGATGTCCGCGTGGCGCGCCTCGCGGAACAGGCGCCAGAGCATCCGCGGCAGCTCCCAGCGCCGGTAGGCCTCCACGCCCACGCCCCACGAGATGGGCACGTCCGCGGGGATGCGGTCCCGCGTGTCGGGCGGCGGCGGCCCGTGGTGGAAGAACAGTGCGGGGTCGAAGCGCTCGCGGTCCAGGCCCGCCAGCACGTTGCACACCGAGCGCTCGATGCCCCCCGTGCCCATGAAGACGAGCGTGAACAGGACGCGTCGCCGCGCGGGCGCCGGTGCCGAGGCCGTCATGTCTCGCTGCGTCCGCAGGTTCAAGGTGGGAGGGTCCTGGAAGGAAACGTTTTTCTCATGCTCCCGCACGACGCGCGAGCGTCCGGCGGGCCCACCCCTGGAGCTGCTCGCTGCTCAATAGCGCACGCACCTTGCGATAGGTAGCGAAGGCGGCACGCCCGCGCCACACAGGAGACAATTGCAGGGCGTCGTGCGTCTGGATCTCCCGGGGCCCCCAACGCAGCTTCGACACATCCCGGCCCGACGACAGGTGGGCCACCGACAGCCCCTGGGCGATGGCGTACTGGAGCGACTCCGCCACGGTGGTGGTCATCACGCTGTAGTCACCCCACCGGGGCTCATAGCCCGAGTAGTAGAGATAGAGCGCCCCGCCGAGCACGAAGCCCACGCGCGCCGCGACCACCGCCCCGCCGATACACAGTTGAAACACCCGCACGGCGTCCTGGCGGGCAAGCTCACCACACAGCGCCTGCAGGAAGCCCCGCGCCTGCGTGGAGGCGAAGACATCCCGATGCGATACCGCCGCGTCCGTCGCCGCGGCGCGGGCCTGGTGGAGGCGGAAGAAGGACTCCAGCGCCGGGGTGACTTCCTCCGGTGCGCGCGCGACCGCGAAGGTGAAGGCGTGCCCGTCGCGCTTGAGGGAGTTGTAGCACTTGCGCAGCGACTCCTTGATGTTGCGCGAGCGGCTGGCCTTGAACGCCTCCCACGTCGGGGCCAGCGGCAGTACGTACGCGGGCACCTCCCGCAGGGGCGTGAGCGGGGCCATGCGGGACAGTTCCCCCGGCGCGGGCCCGTCCAGCGCGAGGCCGCTCCAGAGGATCCAATCCCACTCGCTCGCGTGCGCGCGCAGGTGGCGTGTGACGGCGGCCCAGGCGGAGACCTCCCACTCCGGCGCGCAGAGCAGACCGCGCAGTTCGGTGACGTTGGGGTCCGCGCCCAGGAACTGGAGCACCCGCGCGCGCACGGGGCCGGAGCCCGGGCGTTCGGTGCGCATCAGCGGCGCCACGGCGCGCAGCGTGCCGTCGCGGCTTCGCAGCGCGAGCACGAAGAGGTGGTCGCGCACGCTGTGGCGCTGCTCCTGGAAGTGCCGCCACCAGGTGACGTTCCACTCCCAGGTGGCGAAGGGCAGCCCCTGCCCCGCCGACGCCGCCAGGGCCCGCCACTCCGGCCCCAGCGCGTTCAACTTCGCCACCGTGTCCACCCGCTCGACGTCCAGGCGCATCAGAGCCACCGCAGGACGGTGCGGGTCGCGAGCCGCAGCGCCGTGAACTCGAGCGCGCCCCACTCGCGCCGGTAGCGCTCGTGGATCAGCCGGTACGCGCTCACGGCCTTCGTCGCGTCGCGCTCGTTGTGCATCAGCGAGGGCGCACCCGTGCGGTACTCCAGCACCACCCGGTCCAGGAACACGGCGCCCGCGCGGCGGATGGCGCGCAGGTAGAAGTCCACGTCCTCCACCAGGGGCAGCCGCGTGTCATAGCCGTGCAGCACGGGGAGCAGCTCGCGGCGGATGAGGCACGCGGAGTTCACCAGCACCGTGGGCCGGAACAGCATGTTCGCCACCAGCCAGCGCCGCGACCCCAGCCGCTCGGCGATGCGGGCCCGGCGCGCCGCGTCCTCGAAGTACGCCGTCTGCTGCGCGAGCACCTGGGCGTCGTCCCCGAAGGGCGCCACCCGCCCGAACGCCACGCCCCGCGCCGGGTGGGCGCCCAGCGCGTGCACCAGCGCCTGGTACGCGCCCGGGGCCACGCGGTCGTCGTCGTCCAGGAAATGCAGGTAGCGGCCGGTGGCGCGCGGCCAGCCCTCGTTGCGCACCGTGGCGGGGTTGCCGCCGGTGGGCACGTCGCGCTGGACGTAACGCACGCGGGCGTCTCCCAGCGCCTGGACGGGCTCGCGCGCGGAGCCCTCCGGGCTGTCGTCCAGCACCTGCACCTCCACGCGGACGCCGTCCTGGGACAGCGCGCTCTTCACCGCCTCCACCACCAGGGCGGGACGGCGGAAGGTGGGCACCACCACGGAGACATCGGGAGTCATGCGCGCACCTCCTGCAAGGGCCCGCCCCGCACCTCTTGGAGAAACAACGAACCCGGGGACTCCCCCCGGGAGCCGGACCGTGGGTATAGGCTCACAAACCATCCTCGTGAAGAAACCCATCCGTCCCCGCCCCGCCCGCCTCGTCGTGCTCGCCCTGCTGGGCGTCCTCGCCGTGGCCTCGGTCATCGCGTACCGCAACGTCCGCACGGCGCGCTCCGTGTTGCACCCCGCGCGCCAGTCGGTGAAGCCGCCCGCGGACGGCACCCTCGCGACGCGCATGGACGTGGCGCTGCGCACGCGCGACGGGCTCACGCTGAAGGGCTGGTACGTGCCGTCACGCAACCGCGCGGCGGTGGTGGTGCTGCACGGCTTCGCGGAGAACCGCACGCAGATGCTCTTCGAGGCGGAGGCGCTGTCGCGCGCGGGCTACGGCGTGCTGCTCTTCGACTCGCGCGGCCACGGCGAGAGCGACGGCGACCTGGTGACGTGGGGCGACCGCGAGCGCGAGGACCTGCGCGCGGCGGTGGACTTCGTGTCGGGGCGCGCGGACGTGGACCCGTCGCGGGTGGGCGTGCTGGGCTTCTCCATGGGCGGCACCACCGCGCTCCTGGGGGCACTGGAGGATCCGCGCCTCAAGGCCGTGGCCGCCGCGGGCGCGTACCCCTCCCTGGAGGCGGACACGCGCTACAGCTACGGCAGGTGGGGCCCCTTGAGCGTGCAGCCGGTGCTCTGGACGATGCGTCTGTCCGGCGTGGACGTGGACGCCGTGGACCCCATGGCGCACCTGTGCGACCTGAAGGGCCGGCCGCTCCTGCTGATCAACGGCGACGTCGACGCGTACGCACCCGCGTTCCTCCAGGACGCACTGTTCCACGCCGCGTGTGAACCCAAGGCGTACTGGGTCGTGCCCGGCGCGCACCACGGCGAATACGCGAAGGTGGCCCCGGCGGAGTACGAGCGCCACCTGCGCGACTTCTTCGCCAAGGCGCTGCTCGGCGGCTCCTGACGTGAAGCCAGCTCAGGGCGACTCGGGCGCGGGGCGCCAGCCAGGCGGGGCGTCCAGCGGGGGCCGCCCCTCCAGCAGCTCGTGCGGGCGGAAGCCGGCCTTGTAGCGCAGCGAGTCGCACGCGAGCACGCGGTAGCCCAGGTACACGTACGGGATGCCCCGCTCTCGCGCCAGCTCCACCTGGAACAGCACGCTCGCCTTGCCCAGCGACAGCCGCGCGTAGGCGGGGTCGTAGAAGAAGTACACCGCGCTCCACGCGCGCGGCATCTCGTCGCAGATGCCCAGGCCCACGAGCCTCGGGCCCGCCGGGTCGCTGTCGTCGTACCAGGCCACCTCGCGCGCGGACGGGTGCGGGAAGGCGAACTGGAGCGAGTACTCACGCGCGCCCAGCTCCGACGCGTCCCACTCGCGCGTCGTCTCCCGGTCCGCGTGCCAGGCGCGGTAGAGCGCGAGCCGCTCCTCGTCCACGCGCGGCGGCCCCACCTCCACGCGCAGGTGCGCGCACGCCGCGCGGGCCCGGCGCTGGCTGCGATTGGGCTGGAAGCCCTCCACCGGCACGCGCAATGACACGCACTCCTGGCACGACGCGCACGCGGGCCGGAAGTACTGCGGCCCGAAGCGACGCCACCCGCGCACGAGCAGGTGCTCGTACTCCTGGGGCGTCACGTTGCGCATCACCAGCGTCTCCAGGGACGCCTCCCGCCCCGGCAGGTAGCTGCACGGACGCGGCGATTCAATTTCATGTGCCAGCAGGACGGCCATCGGTGTTCCTTTCCTGTCGGCCCCGGGGCCTCGCGTCAAGCGATGCCTGCCTGCCCGGCGACCCACCCTCCGTCGGAAACGACCCGCCTGCCTGGGCCGTTACGTAGGGGTGGGGTGGCACAACGGCTGCAAGTCACCCCATGACGCCGAACCGGTTGCGGAGAGGACGAACGCACATGGCCCGCGAAGAACTGCACCCCGGATGGCTGCCGCAGGACCCCGCGGAAGAGGCGGAAGTCCCCGCCCACACGGACGCCTTCTCCGAGGAGGATGCCCCTGAGCCCTTCATGGCTTCGGTGGGCGATCTGCCGGAAGAAGAGGACCCGTTCGAGTGCGCCATCGCCAGCTTTTGACGCACCGCGAATGGAGCGGGCAAGCAGCCACGGTGCGGCAACCGTGTCACGCCCCGGGCTGAAAAACCTGCGGGGGCCCGGTTGAATCCGGCGGTAGAAACTTCCAAGAAATCACGAGGCAGGTCCCCGAGCGGCGGAGGCGCTGTCGGTGCGGACCCCCGGTCCTGCTGGCTTCTCAGCCGTGGGGCGCCACCGGTATAAGTCCGGCATGTCCCAGATTGACGTCTCGGTGGTGATGCCGACGTACAAGCGCGAGAAGGAAGTGGTGGAGGCCATCCACTCCGCGCTGCGTCAGGAAGGCGTCCAGGTGGAGGTGCTGGTCCTGGACGACACGGCCGAGGGCACCGCGCGGCAGGCGGTGCAAGGCATTGGCGATGCCCGCGTGCGCTACTTCAAGCAGGAGGTGCCCTCGCGCGGCCGGCCCGCGCTGGTGCGCAACCACGGGGCCACGCTGGCCAAGGGCCGCTACCTGCACTTCCTGGACGATGACGACCTGCTGGCGGAGGGCGCGCTGCAGGCGATGGTGTCCGCCCTGGACGCGCGGCCGGACGCGGGCGTCGCGGTGGGCTGGGTGGTGCCCTTCAGCGAGGACCCCGAGTGGCTGGAGGACAAGAGCAGCTACTTCGAGCGGGTCGCCAGGGTGGGGGCCACCACGCCCAACAGCGCGTGGACGGTGGCGCACATCCTGTTCCTGGGCACGCTGTACGTGAACTCCGCGTGCATGGTGCGCCGCGACTACTTCCAGCCGCTGGGCGGGTTCGACCCGAACATCCCCGTCTACGAGGACGTGGACTTCTACATGCGCGGCATCCGCCGCTACGGCCACGTCTACGTCAACCGCCCCATCCTCAACTACCGCGTGGGCAAGCCCTCGCTGATGCACGACCTGGGCAAGAAGGGCGAGAAGGTGGAGAAGTCCGTGGCGGAGTCCAACGCCATCATCCACAACAAGTACCGGCGTGAGCACGGAGAGCTGGAGTACCGCCTGCTGCAGCTCGCCACGCGCGCGCTGAAGAAGCGCTTCGAACTGACGCGCTACCTCCCCCTCAAGCTGCCTCGCGCCTCGTGAAAGGGCTGTCCCCCGTGAGCTTGCGTCATCGTCTCGTTGGAACCGCCAAGCGGCAGTTGAAGCAGACCCTGGGGCCCGTCGTGCAGCGCGCGATGGCCCCCGCGCGCGCCTCCCTCCCCCCGGAGACCTGGAGCCTGGAATCCCGGGCCGGCCAGGGCCTGATGCTGGAGGGCGTGTCGCTGTCCCGGCTCGTGCAGGAGTACGGGTCGCCGCTGCACGTGGTGCACCTGGCCGCGTTGAACCGCAACGCGGACGCCTTCCAGGCGGTGCCTCCGGGCGCCGCGGGCGGCTGTGAGGTCTATTACTCCTACAAGACGAACCCCGTGCCCGGCGTGCTGTCCGCGCTGCACGCGCGCGGGGTGGGCGCGGAAGTGATCTCCGCGTACGAGCTGTGGCTCGCGCTCAAGCTGGGCGTGGCGCCGGAGCGCATCGTCTACAACGGCCCGGTGAAGTCGGACGCGTCCATCCGCGAGTCCATCACCCGGGGCATCGGTCTGCTGGCGGCGAACCACGTCGAGGAGCTGGACGTTTTTGCGCGGCATGCGCAGGAATTGCGCAAGCACCCGCGCGTCGCGGTGCGGGTGACGACGGCGCAGGGCTGGACGTCGCAGTTCGGCACGCCCATCACCGGCGGCATGGCGCTCGCGGCGTACCGCAAGGCGCTGGCCCTGGGCACGCTGGACGTGGTGGGGCTGCACGCACACCGGGGTGAGCTGATCCGCACGGAGGCGGAGCTGGAGGGCTTCGTCGGCTCGGTGCTGGACTTCGCGGATGAGCTGCACCGGGAGCTGGGGCTGGACCTGGAGGTGCTGGACCTGGGCGGAAGCCTCTGCACGCCGACGGTGGAGCACATCGAGCAGAAGGACTGGCGGCTCAACCTCACCTTCCAGCGCGACCTTCCCGCGCCGGACTTCGCGGCGGCGCTCTCCATCGAGCGCTACGTGGCGAAGGTGGTGTCCCAGGTGGAGGCGCACTACGCGAAGAAGGGCCGCGCGCGCCCGCGCATCTTCCTGGAGCCGGGCCGCGCGATGACGGGCAACACGCAGCTGCTCCTGGGCCGCGTGCACGCGCTCAAGGACGGAGGCGAGCGCACGTGGGCGGTGCTCGACATGGGCATCAACCATGCGGAGTGCGTGCGCAACGAGTACCACCAGCTCTTCCACGTCGAGCGGCCGGACGCGCCCTCGCACCGGGCCTACACGGTGGTGGGCCCCATCTGCACCCCGGGCGACACGCTGTACCACGCGGTGCGGCTGCCGGAATTGAAGGTGGGCGACACGCTGGCCATCATGGACGCGGGCGCGTACTTCGTGCCCTTCGGCACGTCCTTCTCCTTCCCGCAGCCGGCCATCGTCGGCGTGGAGGGCGGCCGGGTGCGCGTGCTGCGCCGGGCGGAGACGAACGAGGACCTGGTCACCTTCGACGACCCGGTCCCCGCCCCGTCCCGCGCGGCCCGCTAGCTGCGGTTGAACACCATCATCCGCAGGAAGGCGCGGGGGTGGCGCGCGGAGCCGTAGGCGATGGTCGCCAGCTCCACCGCCGCCGGCACCATGTCGTCCCCGTCGATGAGCGGATCCACCGCCTTCGCGCGGTGGGTGTTGAGCCACTGGCGCCACTGCCGGGCCTCGTTGGCCGGCAGCGCCCCGGACAGCCGCTGGAGGTTGAGCAGCATCTCCAGCGCGATGCGGTTGCAGAACACCTCTTCGTCGTGCTGGGCGCTGACGGCGCGCGCGTCCGCCACCGCGCGCTGGAGCGCGGCCCGGTCGCCCGTGGCGGCGTGGTACGCGAGCAGCGGCAGGGGCAGCCCGCGCGCGATGTCGAAGCCCATCTGCCCGTAGAAGCGCGGGTTGAAGTCGATGAGGAGGTAGGCGTCCTTCGTCTGGATGAACTCCACCTCGAAGACGCCGTGGTAGCCCAGCCGCTTGCACAGCCGCGACAGGCCGGCCACGAGGTCCGGGCGCAGCGGGGCGGGCTCGAAGCAGACGCCCACGCCCAGCTTGCGCGGGCGCTGGAGCACCTTCATGGAGGCCCGCGCCTCGAAGAGTTCGCCCGTCTCGTCCACGAAGCCGGAGAGGCTGTAGATGCCCTCGGCGGCCTCGGGGTGGAACTCCTGCACCATGGGGTTCACCACGGCCGGGTCGAACTTCACGAGCATGGGCGCGTACGTGTCGCGGGCGAACTCGCGGTACTCGCGCGCCAGGTCGTCCGGCGACGCCACCGGCTGGCCCTTGCGGTGGGTGGCGTGGAGGATCTGCGTCGTGGGCTTGAGCAGCACCGGGAAGCTCGCCTCGCGGCGCACCTGCTCCAGGTCTGCTTCCGACTGGGGGAACCAGGTGCGCGGCAGGTGCAGGCCCACCTCGGTGCCCACCTCGTGGAGGCGGCGCTTGTTGAGCAGCCCGTACACCGCGTCCACGCCCGGGTCGTAGAGGTGGAAGAGGTCCTCCAGCTTGGCGCGGTGCGCGGAGATGAGCCACGCCAGCTCGTCGCTCGTCGGGTAGAGCACGTGCTTGACGGGCTCGCGCAGGCCGAAGTCCACCAGCCACTGGAGGAAGGCCTCCGGCTGGGACTCCGGCGGGCACTGCACCCGGCGGCTGACGAAGCGTGAATAGCTGGCCGGGCCCAACCGGCCCGTGTCCGCCACCGTCACGTCCACGCCGTGGCGGCCCAGACAGCGCGCCGCGGCCAGGGTGCCGTAGAAGTGGGCGGAGAACAGCAACGCAGGGGGTCGGGCCGCGATGACTGCCGCGGGGGCCTCATCGGCGAAGGCCACCTCTTCCATCTCATGCTCCAGGTTCGTGGGGTCGGCCTCACGGCGCGGACGCTGTGGGGAACGACGGGATTGTCTTGGGCGGCGCTGCGCGAGGCGATTGCCGCCGAGATCCGGGGTAGACGGACCCGCGACCGCGGTGCTGGCCATCAGCCCCGCGGCAAGAAGCGTCAGAAGGTGCCTGTTCATGTCGAGCCGTCTGCCTTCCGGAAGCCCGGGTGACTCCCGGAGGGCAATTCCCGACAGAATACCTTTTCCCGCTGCGCTTGGGGACAGGCCCTCTCCACAATTGCGCCTCCAAGGACTTGCAAGGACAGTCATGGCGTCAGGGGGGAATCCCCCCGGGCGGACTCCAGCGCAGGAACCCATGGGTCAGCAGCCAGGCGTCGGGCGCAACACCCGGGGTCATCCGCGCGAGTCGCAGGACGGACTCGGCGAACGCCTCCGGGGGCGCGGTGTGGCCTTCCGCGCGCGCGGCCTTCCATGCGCTCTCCCACGCCTGGAAGAAGGCGTGCAGGGGCTCGCTGGGGCGGACGCGACGGCGCAGGTCGCGGGGCAGCCAGTCGCGCAGGAGCAGCGGCGCGAAGCCCCGGGAGAAGTCGGTGTGGAAGAGGAGTCCTTCGCGCGCGGGGGCTTCGGCTTCCGGCGTCCGGCGCAGCAGGTGGGCCACCAGCACCGCGCCGTCCGTGTCGGAAGAGCCCTCGACGAGCAGCCCGCCGGGCAGCAGGTGCCGCGACATCGCGCGGTGGGCCTCCGGGATGCGTTCCAGTGGGCCCTGGCGCAGGAGGTTCATGGCGCGTACCAGCCGGGCGGGCTCCTCCGGGGCCAGGGGAAGCACGAAGCCGCCCTCGCGGAAGTGCGTGCGCGCGTCCGAATGCGCGCGCGCGGCGGCATGGGCGCGTTCGGCCTCCAACTCCACGCCCACGACGGACAGCTCCGGGTTCAGCGCGCGGAAGGCGGTGGCGCTCTCCAGCGTGGTCCACGGGTGTTCACCGAACCCCACGTCCACGAAGACGGCGCGGGCCCAGGCGCCCTCCCTGCGCGTGAGGAGCGCGGACTCGGACTGGCACAGGTACGCATCCAGCGCGCGCAGGCGTCCGCGCGCGGTCCTGCCCCGGGTGCGGGTATCCAGCTCACCAGCCATGCCCACGACATGGGCGCCCCGGCCCCAGGACGTCAAGCCCTCTTGCGGCGCGGCCCGCTTGTAGCGCTGGAAGTCATTGCCAGACGGGGTCCGTAACCCGGCCTGTCACAGCCATTGCCGCAGGCGCTCGGGACACCCGGGGAGCGCCCCTGCAAGCCAGGGAGGAACGGGGCCGTGTCAGGGATTGGCACCGTCGGTGCACAGGGGGCACCGGTCCGCTCACGCGCAGTCACCGGAAGGCGTGAGCGGGACCTGTCGTCGAAGTCCCGTGGTGTCAGTGATTGAAGTCCCCTCGAAGGTGATTGGCCCCCGTCCCCCTCATGAACTCTTCCAGCTTCAAGCGCTCCTCCCTCCTGGCCGCCCTCCTCCTCACCGGCACCGCCCTCGCGGGCGAGTCCCGGTTCGCGTCGTACGCCTCCCGTCAGGAGGCCTCCAGCGAGGTCACCTGCACCGACCGCAAGGCGGAGCTGCTGCAGGAGGCGAAGGCGCAGGCCCTCGCACTCAACGAGGAGCAGATCAGCACCCTCACCGCGGAGACGGCCACCGTGGTGGCGACGAACATCGCGGGCTTCGAGAAGGTCCCCGCCACGGACTACGCGCAGGGCGTGGACGCGGCGTTCCTCTACCTCGACGCCCCCGAGACGGGCCTTCCGGCGGGCCACTACCGCGTGAGCGTCCAGGCCAATCCGGACGACAGCCAGGTGGGCAAGTACAGGGGCATCGCCAGCCTCATCGACAAGGATGGCAAGGAGGTCGCGAGGCTCCCGACGGTCACGAAGACCTTCGGCCCGGTGGCGCTGAGGTCCGCGGGCGTGGGCCTCCAGGCGCATGTGGGCCTGCAGCAGCAGATGCTGGACTGGAACCTCACGCGCTTCCGCAAGACGATCATCGTCGTCATCGTGCACTCGTGGGGCGTCACGGTCATCGACCTGTTCAACACCGACTACAGCGACTACTACTGAGCCACCGCCCTGCCGCCGGGAGCCCGGGTTCCCGGCGGAGACGCGGTGCGATTTTCGTCCCGCGCACGGTGCACCTAGAATCGGGGGCCGTGAGCCCTCCGTCCGCCGCCTGTCCCCGCTGTGGCACCCTCCGCGTGGAAGGGCCCGAGTGCCCGGCGTGCGGCGTCATCTACCTGCGCGCGGAGGTGCGCGCCGCCGCCCGTCAGGCCGAGGAGCGCGAGCTCGCGACCCAGGACGCGGCCTGGCGCGAAGCAGAAGACCGGCGGCTCGCGCTGCGCGAAGCCCTGGAGACCCACGCGGCGCCCACGTTCGTTCCGCCCCTCGTCGAGGCGATGCCGGAGCGCGTGACGCCGGACCTGGCCTTCGACGACAGCGAAGCGGCGGATGCGACCTTCGAGGCGAAGCTGCGCGTGTGCGTGCTGCCCGCGGCGCTCGTCCTGGCCTGGCTCGCGGTCCACTCACCGGGCTTCCACGCCCTGTCCCGCATCTTCCTCACCATGCCGGTGCACGAACTGGGACACGCTGTCAGCGCGTGGTTCTGCGGCTTCAGCGCCATGCCGTCGCTGTGGATCACCCCCGTCTCGGAGGAGCGCTCGCCCTTCATGGTGGTGCTGGTGGCGGGCCTGCTGGGAACGCTCGTCTACCAGGGCTGGAAGCGGCGCCGGTGGACGTGGGTGGGCGTGGGCACGGTGCTGCTCGCGGTGCAGGCAGTGGGCACGCTGGCGCTGGATCTGGAGCAGGGCCAGGCGATGTTCACGTTCGGCGGTGACGCGGGGAAGATGGTGCTGGGCGCGGCGCTGATGACCACGTTCTACGTGTCGCCGGACCACTACCTGCGCAGGCACGCGCTGCGCTGGGGTTTCGTCGTCATCGGCGCGGCGGCGTTCATGGACGGCTTCGAGATGTGGTGGGCCGCGCGCACCGACGTGGACCGCATCCCCTTCGGCCTCATCGAGGGCGTGGGCCTGAGCGACCCGAGCCGCCTCGTGGAGACCTACGGCTGGAACGTGAGCCGCGTCATCCACCGGTACGTGATGGTGGGCGTGAGCTGCCTCGTCGCGCTGGGCGCCCTCTACCTGGGCGCCCTCTGGCGGGTCCGCGATGTACTGCGCGGTAGCGGTGGCACGGGCGCGGCCTGACGCCAGTCCCCGAAGGGCCACTCGAAGCCCCGCGTGCGCAGCACCTCCGGCGCCCGGGCCCCCCGCCAGCGCAGGGCCTCACCGGGCCGTAGCAGGAGCGCCTTCGGTCCCTCGTCCCGCGCCTTGCGCACCTCCGCGAGCCGCTCCGGATACGGATCCGCGTCGGGGTTCTCGTCGAGCGAACTGGCGCCCGTGACGGGCTCTCCCGGGTAGCCGGCGTAGCGGGGCCCCATGCCTTCGCGCCAGTACCACGGAGCACCGCCGTCCGCGCACGGCACGACGTAGCGCGCGCCCAGCAACGCGCCGTAGCGCAGGGCCTCCTCCGGGCCCGCCATCAGTCGCTGCGGCGTGGTGAGCGCGGCGCGCGGCACGTTGACGAGGAAGGCATCCAGCGTGGTGAAGCCGAAGAAGATGGGCGGCAGCCGGAAGCCGCGCACGCCGCAGAAGAGCACGTCCACCGGGCCCTGCTGCTGGTGCACCCGGCGGCACACCGCGTCCATGTCCCCGCGGACGTCGTGGCCCGCGTCCGCGAAGAAGGCGGCGGAGAAGTCCGGTGAGCGCACGAGCCAGGTGTTGCCCTCGTTGAAGAGGCCCGGGTGCGGTCCCTCCCCGTCGGTAGGCTGCTCACCGTGGAAGGGCAGCGCGTGCACCATCACGTCCCCCACCTGCCGCGTCTCGCCCCAGCGCAGCGGCTCCACGCGCGTGAAGCCCAGCTGTGTGAGCCGCAGCGCGCAGTCCGTGGAGAAGAGGCTCTCGCGCGCCACCGCCGGGACGAAGATGCGCGTGTCGCGGGGCAGCGGCAGCAGCGAGCCCAGGTGGAAGTGGTCCCCGTGTGAGTGGGTGATGACCACCGCGTCCACGCGCCCCAGGTCGCCCGCCTGCAGCGGAGCGTAGCCGGGAAGGTCCGCGTCTCCAGCGGGGCGGAAGTACGGATCCACCAGCACGCGCCCTTCCCTGCCCGCCACCAGCACCGTGTTGTGTCCCACGAAGAGGGCCCCGGGCCCGGGCACCTCCACCGGCCCCTCGTGGCGCACGAGCCAGCCCGCCTGGGACAGGTCGCCCAGCAACTCCCCCACGGCCGGCACGGTGGACAGGCTCCGGAGCTCCTCGCGCGTCGCGCCCCGGGCGAGCGCGGCGAACAGGTCCGCGAGGGCCGGCCAGTCCTTCGCGCGCACCGGCACGTCCAGGCCCAGCGACTCCTGGCGCAGGTGCAGCACACGGGGACGGTGGCGCAGCGGATCCGGGAAGAGGACGTCCTCGCGCAGCACGCGCCGTCCCATGCGCCGCTTCGTGCCCACGCACAGCGCGGCGTACCGGGGCGTCTCCTCCAGCCAGCGCATCAGCGCGTCCGCTTCCCGCAGCGCGCCCTCGCGGCCCAGCGCGGCGATGTGGCGCTTGAGCGGAAGCTGGGCCCGGCGCACCGGGCGCGCCGTGGGCCCCTGGATGCTGCACCCCAGGTCCTCGTGGTGGTCAGCCTCCGTGCGGGCGGAGGCGAGGACGGCCAGGCTGACGCCGCGGTGCAGGGTGAGTCGCATGCACCGCGACGTCGCACGCCTCACCGCCCCGCGCAAGCAGCTCCCGAGGCTCCGAGCCTCCGAGGCTCCGAGCCTCGCGGCGGAGTCGGCGAAGGGCCGCCAGCATCCGGAGGGGGGCCGAAGTTGTGGGGCGCGGGGGAACGCCGCTACCCTCCGCGGCACCCATGGCC
>NZ_RAWA01000252.1 GCF_003611675.1 Corallococcus sp. CA053C | reverse complement strand
GGCTCCGGCTTCACGAGGGGGGTGGGGCGCGAACCGGGCTTGCCAATCGTGGTCATGCACCATTGTCGCGCAAGGGGGGGCGCCGGTTGCGTCCCCCCGCCTCTACTTCGAGGGCAGCTGGGCCTTGCGCAGGTCCGCCCAGCAGGCGTCGTAGTCCGACTGGAGCTGCGGGCTCTCCATCGCCGCGCGCGTCGGCGCGATGACCCAGCGGGTCTCGAACATGAACGCGAGCGTGTTGTCGATCTTCCGGGGCCCAAGCTCCGCGGCGACCGCCGCCTCGTAGGTCTTCCGGTCGGGGCCGTGGGCGCTCATGCAGTTGTGGAGCGACGCCCCGCCCGGCACGAACTGGTCCGCCTTGGCGTCGTAGACGCCGTGCACCAGACCCATCATCTCGCTCATCACGTTGCGGTGGAACCACGGCGGCCGGAACGTGTGCTCCGCGACCATCCACCGGGGCGGGAAGATGACGAAGTCGCAGTTCGCGGTCCCCGGCGTGTCGCTCGGCGACGTCAGCACCGTGAAGATGGACGGATCCGGATGGTCGAAGCTCACCGTGTTGATCGTGTTGAACCGCGCCAGGTCATACGTGTACGGCACGTGCGTGCCGTGCCACGCGACGACGTCGAACGGAGAGTGGTCGAGCGTCGTCTCCCAGAGGTTCCCCTGGAACTTCTGCACCACGCGCGTCGGCCGCTCCACGTCCTCGTAGCTCGCCACCGGCGCCTGGAAGTCCCTCGGGTTCGCGAGCCCGTTCGAACCGATGGGGCCCAGCTCCGGGAGCCGGAACGGCGCGCCGTAGTTCTCACAGACATAGCCGCGCACCGGACCGTCCGGCAGCTCCACGCGCATGCGGACCCCGCGCGGCACGAGCGCGACGTGGCCCGGCGGAACCTCCAGCACCCCCAGCTCCGTCACGATCCGCAGCGCCCCGGACTGCGGGACGATGAGCAGCTCCCCGTCGGCGTTGAAGAACGCGGTGTCCACCATGGACGCGTTCGCGACATAGACGTGCATCGCGGCGCCCGAGCCCAGGGCCGGTGAGCCATTGCCGCCCAGCGTGAACAGGCCTTCGAGGAACGTGGTCGGCGCCGTGGGAAGTGGCGGCGGGTTCCAGCGCAGCCGGTTGGGCGACGGCGGAACCTCCGTGAAGGGCCCGCTGCGCAGGCCGCGCGCCTCCACCTGACGGTAGGGCGGGTGGCCCGCGCTGGGACGCAGGCGGTAGAGCCAGGTCCGCCGGTTCTCGCTGCGCGGCGCGGTGAACGCCGTCCCTGAGAGCTGTTCCGCGTAGAGGCCAAACGCGACGCGCTGCGGCGTGTTCTGTCCTACCGGGAGCGCACCCGCGAGTGCTTCCGAGGCGTGCTCGTTTCCAAAGCCTGAGAGGTGGCGGAGGTTTTCCATGGCACCCGGGATGGTAACAAATGAAACCATTTCGGCAAGGCTCAGGGGTCCTGCTTGAGGACGCGGCTGGCGGTGCGCTCCACCCGTTCGAGCAGGGAGCGCAGCACCGCGCGCTCGGCCGGTGCCAGCTCGCTGAGCACCTCGGCTTCGGCGGAGAGGGCCGCGGGGGCCACGCGCTCGTAGATGCGGCGGCCCGCGGCGGTCAATGACAGGCGGCGCGAGCGGGCATCGCGCTCGCTCCGGGTGCGCCGCACCAGCCCCCGCTCCTCCAGGGCGCGCGCGGCGCGGCTCACCGGCACCTTGTCCATCCGCGTGCGCTTGACCAGGTCCAGCTGCGTGCGGTCGCCGTCCTCGCCGAGCACCGCGATGAGGCGCCACTCCTGCGTGCTCAGCCCGTACTGCTCCGCGTACACGCGCGCGATGTGTTGGCTGACGACGTTCGCGGCGACCGACAGGCGATAGGGGAGGAACTCGTCGAGGGTCAGGCTCGCGGGGCGCGCACGGCTCATCGCGCCGATTATAGCCAGCGCGAACCCGGGACCGGGCCCCGCATGTCGTCGCACCCTGACACGGCAACGCGCCAACGTATGACATGCGTGTCAGGCACTCGACGCACGGAGGCACTCGCGGGGGCCCTTCTCCCTGTGGGAGCGCATGGCCCCTGGCTTGCTAGGCGTGCCCCCGCACAACGCTCACTCCCGCCTGCGCCACCCGGAGCCCCCATGCGAAGCCCCCTCCTGCTGCTCGGAAGCCTCCTGCTGCTGACCCCAGCCTGCGGCGTCGACGACATTGCCATCACCCAGCGCACCCCCGTCGAATCGATCCTGATGACCGCGACCGAGTCCCACAGCGAGCGACGCGTGCACATCGTGGCCCGCGCCAAACCCGACACGGAGGCGAAGCTCTCCCTGCTCAGCATCCACTTCAATGCGCAGCCGAACTGGCTGCAGTCCGAGTCAGGTGGCTCGGAGGTCCTTCCCTGGTTTCGCGTCAGGCTCGTGGACGAGCGTGATGGGCAGGTGGTGCAGGAGCGCTCCACCGTCGTGGAGGACGTGGCCTCGCCCGAGACGTTGGACCTGGGGCCCGCTGTGAACACGGAGGACGAGGTCGCGCTGTTCGAGGGCACCTACCGGATCGAGTTCGACCGCCAGGGTCCGCCCTCCGGTGGCACCGTGCATGTCCTGTGGGGCGCGGTCACGGAGGTCCAGACCGACGGGGACCACCCGGAGCGCGTCGAGGTCCTCATGACGAAGCCCTCGGGAGCTTCCGCGCCATGAATCGAATGAGCCCGTCTTCATCCTCCCGCCTGCGCCATTGGGCGGCACGTCTGGTGTTGCTCACGGCCTGCATCGGGACCGTGGCCACGGAGCAGGCCACGTCCGACGATGTCTCTTCCAATGAGCTGGTCGGTGCTCCGCTGCGCATCACGACCACCGCGCCCAGGGCCACCCGCCGCGTCGTCGTCCGGGCCTCGTCCACGAAGCCTCCGGACAAATCCGTCGAGGGCGAGCTGAGGGTCCGGCTCACCGCGCGGTGGATCCCTGACGACCCCGCGCAGACGACGACCCCCTGGATCCAGCTGCACGTCTCCAACCTCGAGGTGCCCAGCGCCGGCGCGCAGGCGCCCGCGGTGCTGGAGGTGGGCGCGCCCATCACGCGGGAGACGGAAGCGTTCCTCCAGCAGGGCTGCAAGCTGGACACGGGCTGTGAATGGCCCTTCGACGTCGGCTTCGAGCTGCAGTCCGACGCCGTCGCCGGCACGGTCGAACTGGAGTGGACGGCGCAGGCCACGGCCCGGGTGGTGGACACGTCCAGCGTGCCCAAGGGCTTCACCGTGAGCGTCTCCGCGCCATGACCCCGACCCTGGAGCCCTCTTGAGACTCCCCCTGCTGCTGCTCGGAAGCCTCCTGCTGCTGACCCCGGCTTGCGACCGTGGCGTTGAGGATTGGGTGACGGCGAGCACGGAGGTGGAAGCCGTCGCGTTGACCGCGGCCGAGCCCCACTTCGAGCGGCGGCTGCGCGTCGAGGCCCGCGCCAAACCCGACACGGGGGCGAAGATGTCCCGGGTCGACTTCAGCTTCAAGACGGAGCCGCGCTGGGAAGAGCCCGCGTCGGGCGGCTCGGAGGTCCACCCCTGGTATCGCGTCCGGTTCGTGGACGAGGGGGATGGGCAGGTCCGGGACGAAGGCGTCATCATCTTCGGGGAGGGGCACACGCCCGATTCGCTGAACGTGTGGCTCAAGAAGAACGAAGAGGAGTTCTCGCGGTTCGAGGCCACCTACCGGCTCGAGCTTGACCGGCAAGGGCCTCCCTCCGCGGGCATCCTCCACGTCACCTGGCACGCGGTCGGGGAGGTGCTGACCGACGCCGACCACCTGGAGCGCGTCGAGGTCATCCTCACGCAGCCCTGAGGAGGACTCCTGGGGCCTCGGGCCTGATGACGGCAGTCATCAGGCCCCTGTCCGCAGTCATCAGGGCCCGAGCCCCGGCCCCGAGCGAACCCCCTGGAATCACGGCCGTCGCATGCGGCGCAGGGCCGGGCATGGCCGGTGCAATAGGGCAGGGACGTCAACGACTTTCCGCTCCCGAGGCTCCCCCATGAAGGTTCGCTCCCGGTCTCTTTCGCCCTCTTCGTCCTCGTCCAGCTCGCGCCCCCGGAGCAACAGCACGCCCCCGAAGCTGGAGTCGGGCCCGCACCGGAAGGCGCCGCCGACGAAGACGGAGCTGGTGAACGGCAAGAACAACCTCAAGCCCGCGGACTACGGCGTGGTGAGCCCGGACCTGCAGGGCATCCGGACCCGCCGTGACAGCAAGCAGTCGGGCGCGGACTTCGCGGACTTCACGTCGGACGTGCGCACCTCCACGAACCGGCTGACGAGCAAGCCCGTGGGCAACCAGATGCTGACGGAGCTCAACGGCAAGACGGCGCACGTGAACCCCGGCGCCACGGGCACGCTGCGCAAGCCGCTGACGGTGGCGGACATCTACTCCGGCCGCGACGCCAAGATGCCCATGTCGCACGCTCCCCGGCACGACGGCACCCTCCAGTCGCTCCGTCCGGCGTACCGCTACGACGGCCAGCCCAGCGCGGGGCAGGCGAGCCGCATCAACTACAACGAGAAGGATCCGGGCCAGCGCTTCAACAGCCTGGGCCACGAGTCGGTCCACGCCTGGCGCGCGTCCAACGGCCTGCAGGTGAGCCCCCTGGCCGCCAGCAAGCACGCCGACGCCGCCGTCTTCAAGAAGTACCCGGAGCACTCCGCCAACATGAAGGACACGGTGGAGACGCGCCTGCGGCTGACGGAGGAGTTCGAGACCGTCGGCCTGCGCCGCACGCCGAACACGCCCAACAACTGGGCCCCCACCGAGAACGCCATCCGCAAGGAGCACGGGCTGCCGTCCCGCCAGGACTACTCGGGCATGCGTCCCGAGGGGAACCAGAACGACGCCAACCTCAAGGACTACGACCTGGGCTCCGACGACCGGAACCGGTTCCAGAAGCTGATGGGCACGCCGTCGCCCTTCGGGAAGATCCTCGGCGACCTGGAGAAGTGATCCACGGACCGCTCCCCCTGCAATCCTTCTGCGGGCCGTCCGTGAGAAGGAGTGGTTGGATGCCGCCTGTCCACAAGGGGAGTCCCAATGCGGTCCTGGTTTCGCGATGCTGACGGGCGCTGGCGCAACGGGTGGAAGGCCCTCGGCTGCGTCGCGCTGACGGTCGCGCTGCTGGTGCCCCTGATGATGCTCCAGCAGCAGCTGCCCGCCTCCCTCCGCCCGTTCGCGCCGCAGCCCTTCGCCGCCTTCCTGGGGGCGCTCGGCGCGACCGCCCTCTGCCTGCGGCTGGAGCGGCAGCCGCTGTCGTCGGTGGGGCTGGCGGGCGGCTGGCGCTGGGGCCGTGACTTCGGCCTGGGGCTCTTGGGCGGCATCGTCCTGTTGGGCTCGGTGGCGCTCGTCGTCTTCGGCGCGGGCGGCTTCCACCTGGAGCCGGCCGCGGTGCGCGACGGAACGCGGGTCGTGAAGGCCGCCTGGATGATGCTGGGCGTGGCGCTCTTCGAGGAGCTGCTGTTCCACGGCTACGCGTTCCAGCGGGCCATCCGGGGCATGGGCACGCGCTGGGCGCAGGTCGTGCTGTCCGTCATCTTCTGCCTGGCGCACCCCTTCAGCGGCGAGATGGGCGGAGCCACGCGCGCGGTGGCGATGCTCACGACCTTCCTCGCGGGCTGGATGCTGGGCCTGTGCTACCTGCGCACGGGGCGGCTCGCGCTGCCGGTGGGCGTGCACATGGGGTGGAACTGGTTCATGAGCTGCCTGGGCTTCGGCGTGAGCGGCAACGAGTCCAAGGGCTGGTGGATGCCCGTCCTCCACGACCGCCCGGAGTGGCTCACGGGCGGCAGCTACGGCCTGGAGGCCTCCGTCGGCAGCCTCGTGATGCTGGTCGTGGCCGTGGTGGCCCTGACGCTGTGGAAGGGGCTTCCTTCGGCGCGGGTGCCGGCCCTGGCCTTGAGCGGTGGTCCCGTGCCTCCGTCCGTGCTGGGGGCAGGGGAGGCGTAGGGGCACCCCATGCAACCGGGTTGCCGGGCGCCAGTGTGATGCGCCTGGCGACCTTGCCGCGTGCGAGCCCGGCGCCATCGTAGGAGGGTGTCTGTGTTGGAGCCCCCATGCGCGCCCGTCTGCTCATTGCCCTCACGCTGCCGCTGCTGTTCGTTCCAGGCCTGGAGGTGGGAGCCCAGGAGGCCTCCGCGCCGCCGCTCCCGGACGCTGCCGCGCATGGAAGCCATGGCACCCCGCCCGGAGGCTTGAGCCTGAAGTCGCTCGCGAAGGGCGCGGTCCTCTTCGACAACCTCGGCACCCACGCGTATCCGGTGACGACGGAGTCGAAGGAGGCGCAGGCCTTCTTCAACCAGGGTCTGCGGCTCGCGTATGGCTTCAACCATGACGAGGCCGCGCGCTCGTTCGCCCGGGCCGCCGAGTTGGACCCTTCGTGCGCGATGTGTTTCTGGGGCGTGGCCCTGGTGCTGGGGCCCAACTACAACGTGCCCATGCTCCCGGACCGGGCCTCGGTCGCGTGGGAGGGCGTGCAGCGGGCGCAGGCGCTTGCCTCCAAGGCAACCCCGGTGGAGCAGGGGCTCATTGGTGCCCTGGGCCAGCGCTACGGGGGACCGGAGCCGCGGCCGCCTCCCGCGATGAAGCCCTTCAACGAGGCCTATGCCGCCGCCATGCGCGACGTGGCCCGGCGCTTCCCGGACGACCTGGATGTGCAGGTGCTCTTCGCCGAGGCGTTGATGGACGTGAACCCCTGGAAGCTGTGGACGCTCGAAGGCAAGCCGGCGCCGGGCACGGAGGAGATCGTCAACCGGTTGGAGGCGGTGCTCGCGCGCGCGCCGATGCACCCCGGCGCCAACCACTATTACATCCACGCGGTGGAGGCCTCCGAGCATCCGGAGCGGGCGCTGCCTTCCGCGCAGCGGCTGCCAGGGTTGATGCCCGGGGCCGGGCACGTGGTGCACATGCCGGCGCACATCTACCAGCGCGTGGGTCGGTACGCGGAGGCGTCGGAGAGCAACCGCCGCGCGATCCAGGCGGATGAAGCCTATCTGCGCCAGGTGGAGCCGCTGGGCTATTACCCGATGTACCTCGCGCACAACTGGGGCTTCCTCTCGTTCTCCGCCTCCATGGAGGGCCGTGGCGAAGAGTCATTGCGAGCGGCGCGCGAGTCGGCCCGCGTGCTGCCTCCGGAGATGCTGGCGGCGATGCCTGGAATGGACTTCTTCGTCGCCGAGCCGCTGCTCGTGATGGTGCGCTTCGGGCGCTACGACGCGCTGCTCGCGGAGCCTCGGCCGGATGCGAAGTACCCGGTGCTCACGGGCCTGTGGCTGCACGCGCACGGGCTGGCGCTCGCGTCCCAGGGTCGGTTCGACGAGGCCCGGAAGGACCATGCGGAGCTGGTGAAGCTGGGCGCGACCGTGCCCGATGAGCTGACTGCTGGGAACAACGCCGCGAAGGACGTGCTGGACGTGGCGGCGCGGGTGCTGGACGCCTCCATCGCGGAGCGACAGGGGAAGCCCGATGCACTGGCCCGCTGGGCCGTCGCGGTGCGCGCGGCGGACCGGCTGGCGTACTCGGAGCCCAATGACTGGTTCTATCCCGTGCGTCACTACCAGGGCGCGGCGCTGCTGGACGCGAAGCAGTGGAAGTCAGCGGAGGCCGTCTACCGCGAGGACCTGCGCCGCAACCCGGGCAATGGCTGGGCGCTGTTCGGGCTCACCCGGGCGCTGGAAGGGCAGGGTCGGGAGGCGGAGGCCGCCACCACGCGCAAGCAATTCCAGACGGCGTGGGCGAACGCGGACTTCCGGCTCACCCGCACGGCGCTGCTCCAGGAAGGGAACCCGGCTTCGCGGTGAATCAGTTGCACCCCTGGCTCGTCAGCCAGGTCACGCCACGGGTCCGCTCGTTCGTGCCGTTCGTGCCGCCGTAGTCCACGTTCGAGAAGGACATGGACACAGCGCTGCCCGTGGACTGGTTGGTGATCTCCATCGTCATGGTGTTGGGGACGAGCGCGGTGGAGTTCGGGTAGTTCGCACCGATGTAGTAGCGCAGCCGGCCGCTCGGGAGGCTCCCGCACTTGGCCATCTTGTTCTCGAGCTGCAACCAGTTGCCGCGGTTGAAGTTGGCATCCTGAGGCACCAGGTTCGCCCGAGCCCCCCAGCCCCCGAGCTGTGAGCCGATGAGGTGTCCCCCGTCGTAGTCGTTGCTCGGGTTTTCCGCGTCGCCCCACTGCCCCACGTTCGTCTGACAGGTGTCGCTGCGCGGCGCGGCGACGATCAGCGGCAGGTACTTGTACGCCCGGTTCGGCCGGCCCGCGCTGTCGATGAAGTAGAACTCGCCGTCGAAGCTGTGCCAGATGCTCCGGTCGCTCGCCGGGAAGAACTTCGGGCAGTCGCTGATCAGGTCCGCGGTGACGTCCCCGTGGGTGACATACCCGACGCCGTAGGGCGCCATCGCCTCCTGGATCTCCTCCTCCGTGTGGCGCTCGAAGAAGTCCATGAGGCCGCTCGGGCCGCCGAAGTCCTGCTCGAGCTGACTGGCGACGCTTTCGCCGCCCAGCTCCGAGTCCGTGACTCCGCAACCGCCGAGCAACAGGCCCAACACCACCGCGACTGAAAGCTGGTTCATGGCGCGCATTCTTCCGGGTCCTTCCTCATCGGGTTCGCTGGCTTCGCGACCTCGATTACCAAGTAATCGAGGAAGAGACGATAGGAGGGTGATCCGCGCATTGCAAAAACCCTGCGGCAATCCCGCCTTCGACGCGCCTACGGTGTCTGCGCGCCAGCGCCCGTCGCGAAGTAGTGGTCGCTGTCGAGGTCGGCGAGGAGCCCGGGCTCGACGGGACGCCAGCCGAGCTGTTCCCGCGTGAGTGCACCGGACGCGGGAGCATCGAGCGCGAAGAACGTCCCCAGGAAGCCGAGGTAGTCGCCTGCTTCTCCTGGCGCCTTCGATACCACCGGCACCCCCAACCGGCGGCCGATGACGCTCGCGATCTCCCGGGTGGGCACGCCCTCGTCGGCGACCGCGTGGAGCCTCGTGCCCGCGGGGGCTCGCTCCAGCGCGAGCCGGAAGAGCCGGGCCGCGTCCAGCCGGTGCACGGCGGGCCAGCGGTTTGCTCCCTGCCCGACGTAGACGGCCACGCCCTTCTGGCGCGCGGAGGCGATGAGGTGCGGCACGAAGCCATGGTCGTCCCTGCCGTGAACCGACGGCGGGAGCCGCACGATGGCCGTCCGCACGCCGCGCGTCGCCAGCGCGAGCATCGTCTCCTCCGACACGCCTCGCCCCGACTTGGACGCCGGGTCGGTCTCCACCGCGGTGCGGCCTGGCGAGAGGCCCAGCAGCCCCGAGGCGATGACGAGGGGCCGCTGGGAACCCTCGAGCGCGGCGCCGAGGACTTCAATCGCGCGCGTGTCGGCACGGATCGAAGCCTCGAACCGCGAGAAGTCGTGGATGAACGCCAGGTGGATGACCCCGTCCGCCTTCGCCGCCCCGGCACGCAGGCTGTCGAGATCGTCGAGTGAACCGCGATGCACCTCGGCCCCCGCCGCCTCCAGCGCCCGGGCCGAAGCCTCCGAGCGGGCAAGCCCGACCACCTGATGCCCTGCCCCCAGGAGCTCAGGGACGACCGCCGAGCCAATGAAACCCGAAGCACCCGTGACGAAGACGCGCATGGAAAAACCCCTTGATGTCAGTTGCTGCCATCACCTTCTAACAAGTGATGTCAGTGACTGCAATCAGATAGGATGGCGCCCATGGGCCGCTGGGAACCGAACGCACGTGGACGGCTGGAAGAGGCCGCGATGAACCTCTTCCAGGAGCGGGGGTACGACCGGACGACGGTGGAGGAGATCGCCGCGCGCGCGGGGCTCACGGAGCGGACCTTCTTCCGCTACTTCGCCGACAAGAAAGAGGTCCTGTTCGGGGGCGCGGGCGAGCTGCGGAGGCTCATCACCTCCACCATCACGGACGCGCCCGAGGAGACCTCGCCGCTCGAAGCGGTCGCCGCCGCCCTCGATGCCACGGCCCCCGTGTTCAAGGAACGCCGTGACTACGCCCGGGCGCGCCAGGGGCTCATCGTCGCTCACGCCGAGCTTCGGGAGCGCGAGCTGATCAAGCTGGCCGACCTCGCTTCGGCCGCCGCGGACGCCCTGCGAGGGCGCGGCGTCACCGAGCCCGCGGCGAGCCTGACCGCCGAGGCAGGCATCGCGGTCTTCAAGGTCGCGTTCGAGCGCTGGGTCGAGGACCCGAAATCACAAGACCTGTCGCAACACCTCCGAAGCACCCTCGACGAGCTCAGGGCCGTCACCGCGAGCACGGGCACCGCGAACCCGCCGCAGCCCGTCAAGCGGGCCAAGGCCCCCAGGCGCTGACGGTCCCCGCCCCGTGGAGGCCCGGCACGGCAGGCTTCATGTGGCACGGTTGCGCACCCTCGCGCCCAAGATTGCGCCTGGGTGGATCCAAAAGACCGGGTAGCGGACAAGACTGCATGGACGCAGCACCTACCCCGCTGGAGCTACCGTGCGAGTCTCGAACAAGTCCCTGGCCGTGGCGTACGCGGCGGTCTTCCTGTCCCTCTTCCTGGGCTGTGGAGGAGGAGACGGGGATGACGGCCCTCCTCAGCAGGATGACCTGGAGAGCCGGAGGCCGGGCGAGTCGCTCGACTCGGTGGAGTCTCGCTGGAAGCGGGGCGTCAAGGAGAAGCCCACCGGCATCACCTCCACGGTGGAGCTCTCGGGCAGCTCGCTGGTCCTGACCACGAGTGGCCAGGCCCAGGTGGATGCGCCGGGCGTGCTGGTGCCCGCGCCCGCGTTCTCCAGCAACCAGCGCTCCGTCTTCTTCACCAACGCCCAGGTCGGAGCGCAGACGGGGCTGCTGGTGCTGGAGGGGCCGCAGATCCAGTTCACCGCCGGCACGCTGGGCAGTGTCGACGTCGGCTCCGCCACCGCGCGCACGCAGCCCCCGAGCGGCAGCACCACGCCCGTGGTCGCGCTGACCACCCAGGACAACGCCAGCGGCTCCAACCCCACCGCCACCTTCCCCGAGGATTGGAGCGGCACGGACAAGTCCCTGTTCTTCTCCGACGCGGCCGTCATCCACGCCAGCAACCTCACCCTCACGGGCTTCACCCGCGGCCTGCTGATCACCGCCACGGGCAATACGCCCATCACCGGCAGCGTGACGGTGAGCGCCGCGGACCGGCTGTACTGGGACGCGAAGTCCGTCATCCAGGTGGCGACGAGCACCGTCCACAGCCCCGCGTTCGCGCTCGGCGGCGACGTGGAAGCCGGCGCCCTGGCCTCGTCGGAGCTGGCGGCCTCCAGTCAGCCTCCCAGCATGATCAAGGGCAAGCAGGCCGAGGTGACGCTCCGCCCCGGCAACGTGAAGAGCCAGGGCTCGTTCCAGCTCAGTCAGGCGGTGACGCAGCAGGGGAAGATGCTCCTGCCGGCCGACGTGGAGCTTGCCTATGACACCACGCCCGTCACGGTGAAGAAGGACCAGCGCGTGCTGATCCCCGTCGTCTTCCGGGAGAAGACCCTCCAGGGCGATGCCGTGCTCTCCGAGCTCCAGGTGACGGGCACCGGCAAGGACGCGGTCAGTGTCCCGCTGGATCATGTGGAGACCTACCTCGATTCGCTCTGGGAGACGGCGGGGCAGGCGGGAATCGGCGCGCCCTTCCTGGCCATCGGCCTGGCGCCCCTGTCACCGTTCATCGCGATCGGTGAAGCGCTCGGGTGCCTGTTCTCCACCTGCCCCCGCGCCTTCCCCATCTGGATGGAGACGGGAAAGGTCGAGCGCTTCCACATCATCGTCCAGGGCAAGCTTCCCCCGGGCACCTACGACGCGACGGTCACGCTGGTGGGCCACAACTACCCATCCCAGACGCTGCCCGTGCAGTTCACCGTCACCGAGTGACGGGCGCCCCGCCGCGGCGGAAGCCGTGGATCCACGCTCCCGTGGCGACGAGCGACGGAATCACCACGGAGAGGGTGAGCGCGACGAACACGGTGTCGTTGGCGGCCTGACCGATGAGGTCCACGCCCGACACCCGCAGCCACGCCTTCACGCAGGTGATGGACCAGTTGGCGTAGTTGGCGACGATGACCGCCCAGGCCAGCCGCTGCTGGCCCACGGCGCCGTACCGCAGCATGGGCAGCGTCCAGGCCACGCCCAGCAGGAAGAAGGTGCCCATCAACGCATTGAGATGCGCGGCGAGCGCCATCTGCGGGTCCGCGGGCACCTTGCCTGTCATCGCGGACGACACATAGCCGCCCGTGAGCAGGCCCAACAACATCAGCCAGGCGGCGGCGTGGGCCATGTGACGCGCGGCGGGAAGGACCGTCGGCGGCGCCACGGGCGCGGGGGGGCTCTCGGGAAGAACACCTTCAGGGGACACTCGGGAGACGGCAGGGATCATGGTGGGCCGGGTGCCATCCTCGCACCCGGCCGCGCGGGAACGCCAATCACACCTGGGGAGTTGGGCGGCTGCGTCAGAGGCGGGCCTGGAGCAGCAGGTTGTGAAGCCCCGGGCGCCCGGTGGCTGGAGGACGGGTTCCGCCACGCCGGTGATGTCGTCCACGAAGCGGGTCCGGTTGGGGTCCCGCTCATAGGAGACCTCCGCCAGGAGCCCGGCCACCGTGCCCAGGTCCCAGCGGGCGGCGGCCTTCACCGTCAGCACCGGTGTCTAGCGTGGGTGGCGTCCGAGGGGCCGGGTGGTCTGGGATTCGATGGGCGGCGCGAGGAGCTCGGTGGTCGCGGGAGCCTCGACAGGCTCTGGCGGCGGCGCACCCTTGAGGAGCGACTCGACTTCGGACGGCGAAGGGTCGCTCAGCTCCACCAGCGCCCGTTCGCGCGCCCAACGCTCCGCGAAGTGCCTCCGCAGCCATCCGGCGAGGTCGACCGCCGGCAACACCTGTCGCGCCGGTTCGAGCGCGAGGTGAAAGGCTTTGGCATCTGGGAAGCGCTGCTCCGGTCGTGGATGCAGCGCGACTTCAAGAACGCTCCGGAGCACTCGCGACGCGGCGGGGGACTCGGGGCGCTCAATCCCTGGCAGCTGGCTGGACGTGGGGGCCTCGTGGGGCAGCGTGCGCGAGAGCAGTTCGTACAGGATGCAGCCGAGCGCGAAGAGGTCCCCGGACGGGGTCGCCTCCGCGCCCTCCACGCGTTCGGGAGGCATGTACGCCAGCTTCCCGATGATGCCTCCCACCTGCGTGAGCCTGCCCACGGCGGGTGCGGAAGCCACTCTGGACGGCGCGTCCGGAAGCGCTCCCGCGCCCTGGGCAATGCCGAAGTCGACGACCTTCACCACGCCGTCGAAGGAGACGACGAGGTTGTCCGTGCTGATGTCCCGGTGCGTGACGCCTCGCTCGTGCGCGTAGGCGAGTCCGCGCAGCGCCTGCTGGCAGATCTCGACAATCACCTCCAGCGGCAGCGGCCCCTCCTTCCTGGAGCGCTTGACGAGCTCGTGCACGTTCACGCCGCTCAGGTACTCCATGACGATGAACCAGGCGCCGTCGACCTGTCCCAGGTCGTGCACGGAGACGATGTTGGGATGGTGCAGGCGCGCGGCGGTGCGCGCCTCGCCGATGAAGCGCTGCACCCGCACCTCCGGCTCCTCGCTGTCCTCGTCCAGCATCCGCTTGAGGACGACCAGCCGGTGGAAGCCCGCGCGTCCGGTCCGCACCGCGAGCCACACCTCGCCCATGCCCCCGCGTCCCAACCGCACGAGCCGGCGGTAGCGGTGGATGCCCGTGCCCAGGTCCGCGCCCCGCAGCGAGCGCGCGGTGAGGATCGCGAGCGCGGTGGAGGACAGCAGCAGGAACGGCAGCCCCACGAGCGCGAACCCGTGCAGCCCCTCGCTCCAGCCCACGTCGATGGCGAGCTCGCGGCCCAGCAGCGCGAGCGCGCAGAGGGAGGCGATGAGCACCGCCACCGCCATCGCGCCCCGGCGCTTGAGCAGCCGCGTCGCCTCCACCGCCCACGTCCCGCCCACGCCCACCGCGAGGAGCCAGAACAGCGGCAGGCCCAGCCCCGCCGTCGCAAGGGAGAGCTGCTCCGACGTCAGCCCCGTCGCCGCGGGCCTGACGAGCGACACCCCCGCGTCCACCA
>NZ_RAWA01000251.1 GCF_003611675.1 Corallococcus sp. CA053C | reverse complement strand
GCCCCGGCGCCCCCTGCCTGGGTTCGTCAACCGTTCGCTGCACGTGGCGATGCGGCAGCTCGTTTGGCTGGGCTTCCGCCGCATGGTCAATCAGGCCCGACGCAACGTGCTGGGACTCGGGCCCTGGTCGCTCGTCCATCCTGGCCACGTCATGCTCGAGCGCCGATGGCCGGTGGTCTACGGGTTCTCTCCCGCGGTCGTTCCTCCACCGCCTGACTGGTCCGACCTCATCAAGGTCACCGGCTACTGGTTCCTCGATGAGGCGCGCACCTGGGTGCCTCCGGTCGGGCTGCTCGACTTCCTCAATGCGGGGCCTGCCCCCGTCTACGTCGGCTTCGGCAGCATGGGTGGCTTCGATGCCGCCGAGACGAGCCGGCTCGTCGTCCAGGCGCTGAACGGACGCCGCGCGGTGCTCGCGGCGGGCTGGGGCGGGCTCGACCGGAAGGCGCTCCCCGAGAACGTGCATTTCGTCGACTCGGCACCGCATGACTGGCTCTTCCCGCGCATGGCCGCCGTCGTGCACCACGGTGGCGCGGGGACGACGGCCGCGGCCCTCCGCGCGGGCGTCCCCATGGCCGTCGTGCCGTTCCTCGGAGACCAACCGTTCTGGGGCTGGCGCATGGAGCAGCTCGGCGTGGCTCCGCGTCCCATTCCTCGCAAGCAGCTCACGGCACAGAACCTCGCGACCGCGATCGCCGCCACGGACTCGCCCGGGATGCGCGCTCGGGCCGAACACCTTGGCGCGACGATCCGGTCCGAGGATGGCGTGGGCCAGGCGGTGCGCATCATCGAGGCGGCCCTTTCATGACCGGCACTCGCGAGGCACCGGGCCCCCGGGGCCACTGGTTCTGGGGAAGCCTGCGGGAGCGCAGGAGCGAGTCGCTCCCCTTCCTCCTCCGGATGCACCGCGAATACGGCGACGTGGCCCAGTGGCGCATGGGGCCCGTCAACCGGGTGCTGTCGCTCGTGAACCCCGAGCACGTGAAGCACGTCCTCGTGGAGCACGTCGGCCGGTACACGAAGGGCGTGGGGGCGCAGCGGTTGAGCGCCATGCTCGGCAATGGCCTGCTGACCAGCGAGGGAGACTTCTGGAAGCGACAGCGGCGCCTCGCACAGCCGGCCTTCCACCTCGAACGACTGGTGCCCCTGGTGCGGGTGATGGAGGAGGAAGGGCGGCACATGCTGGAGCGCTGGCGGACGCGCCCCGACCCCTCGGCCCCGCTGGACCTGGCGCAGGAGATGGCGCGGACCACGCTCTCCATCGCCAGCCGGGCGCTCTTCTCCACCCAGGTGATGGACGAGGCGGACCGCGTCCTCCCGGCGCTCACGGTGGCGCAGCAAGAAGTGAACGGGCGCGTCCTGTCCCTGATGCCGCTGCCGCTCGGCCTCCCCACTCCCGGCAATCGCGCCTTCGTGCGAGCGCGCCAGACGCTCGACGCCGTCGTCTTCGACATCATCGCTCGGCGTCGCAGCGGAGAGACGCGCGGACAGGACCTGCTCGCGATGCTGATGGAGGCCCGCGACGCCGACACGGGCGAGGGCATGACGGATGGACAGCTTCGCGATGAGCTGATGACGCTCTTCATCGCCGGCTACGAGACGACCGCCAATGCCCTGGCGTGGACATGGTCACTGCTCTCCGAGCATCCGGAGGTGGAGGATCAGGCTCGCGCCGAGGTCGCCCAGGTGCTGGGCGAGCGCGTGCCCACGGCGGAGGACGTCCCCCGGCTGCGCTATCTCTCGCAGGTGCTCGAGGAGAGCATGCGCCTGCACCCACCCGCCTGGGTCCTGGTGCGGCAGGCGCTCACGGAGGACGTGCTGGACGGCTTCCGCATCCCGGCCAGTCCCCGCCTCATCATCGCCATCTCGCCCTGGGTCATCCACCGCCAGCCGTCGCTCTGGCCGGAGCCGGAGCGCTTCAATCCCGAGCGCTTCTCGCCCGAGCGCTCCGCGGGCCGGCCACGCCTGGCCTACCTGCCGTTCGGTGCCGGGCAGCGCCACTGCATCGGCCAGCGCTTCGCCATGATGGAGATGGTGCTGCTGCTCGCGCAGGTGCTGCGGCGCTACCGGCTCCGTCGGGTGCCCGGCTGGCGGGCGGAGCAGGAACCGCTGGTGGCGCTGCGTCCCAAGGGCGGTGTGCCCATGCACCTGGATCCGCTCACGTCGCCCTGACGTCCCCCGAATCGATGACGCCGAGCAGCCGCTCCTCGAAGCGGCGCAGGAGGGACGTGGCCCGCTCGGGCGAGAGGTTCTGGCGGTCGTACACGGTGTGGGTCTGCAGACCGCCACACGTGCTGATGGCCATCACCAACGCCTGACTCGGAGTCGGTGCTCCGTAGAACCCCAGGCGCCGCACCGTGAGCTTCCGCCCGTGCTCCAGGATGTTCATGCGGCCGACGTTCGTCAGCACGCTGTTCCACGGGAAGCGCCGCATCCCTTCCAGCAGGGCGAGGCCGCTCTCCCGCGCGAGACTCGGCGGGTGCTGGGCGTAGACGAGCTCGTGGAGGAGATGGGCATTGCCCACCTCGACCTGCTGCCGGACGTCCCGCGTGACGGTGTCCGCGAGCTGCCAGAAGTCCTCCTCGTTGCTCACGCGAATGCGGCTCACCACCCCCGACAGCCTCACGGCGACGTCGTCCGCCTCCACGCGACCTCGGCGTACATTCCGGAGGTTGACGGGCGAACCCAGCGACAGCACCACGGACTGTCCCGGGGCCAGGAACTCCGCGTGCAGCGCCCCCAGGTAGGCCGCGCCCAGCGCTCCGTGCACCGTCACGCCGTGTCGCCGACAGGCCTGGACCAGGGACTCGGTCTGTTCGGATGACAGCTCGAACTCGTGGTAGCCGAGCTCCCGCGTGAGCGTCGTCCGTTCGCACAGGCCCGGCACGACATTCCCCGGAGCCACTCCCTGGATCCGCGCCCTCACGTCCGCGATCACCGTGGCCAGATGGGTGGCCTTGTCCGCCGCGCCGAACGCCTCCGGGCGGTAGAACGACTCCTGCGCCGGCGGAGGGAGCGTGGGCCTTGGGCCGACGCCTTCATCCAGGAAGCGGATCCACTCGGACAGCAGCCGCGCGCTCGAATCACCATCGCCGATGGCATGGTGGAACGTCAGGCCCACCCAGGTCCGCTCGCCATCGCTGGCCCAGTGCGCGCGGAACAGGGGTGCTCGGCTTTCATCGATAGGGAGGTCCGCCTCTCGCATCCAGTGACGTCGAAGGGCCTCGGGCTCCGCCGCGACGCGGATCAGCGTGGGTGGCACCGCGTCCACCTCCTCGAAGCAGGGACGGCCCACTTCCGCGTCCTCGACGATGCGCGCCCGCAGGATGGGATGCGCTTCAACGAGGGCCTCGAGTCCCTTCGCGAGGTCCTCCTCCACCACCGGACCGGTGAGCTCCACGGTGGCGATGAAGTTGCCGCAGAGGACCCGGTCGAGCTGCCAGAAGAGACACTCCGCCAGTCCCAACGGACGACGCCAGCGCGGGGATGACGCCGCACGCGGTGAAGCAACAGGTTCGACACTCATCGGGAACACCTCGGCGCGCATGACGCGGAAGATGACGCTGCGCGGCGACACGTGTTGCATCGCGCAACGCCTTCGAAGCTGAAGACTGATTCAGGTTTCAGTATAGGCTGCGCGCCCCCATGAAGGCAGGACGAGGGAAGGCATGAGCACCGAACCACAGCCCCTGGACATGGAAGCCGTCGCCATCATCGGCATGTCCTGCCGCTTCCCCGGCGCCAGCACCGTGGAGCAGTTCTGGCGGAACCTCCAGGAAGGGGTGGAGTCCATCTCCTTCTTCTCCGACGCGGAGCTGGAGCGCGCGTCCATTGATCCCGCGGAGCTGGGAGACCCGAAGTACGTCAAGGCCCGGGGCCTCCTCGAGGACGTCGAGCGCTTCGACGCGCGCTTCTTCGGCTTCTCTCCGCGAGAGGCCGAGCTGACCGACCCGCAACAGCGCGTCTTCCTCGAATGCGCGTGGGAGGCGTTCGAGCGCGCCGGGTACGAACCGTCTGCCTTTCCAGGTCCCATCGGCGTCTTCGCCGGGGCCGGCGCCAACCACTACCTGCTTCAGCACCTGGTTCCGGCGGGACGGCTGGTGGGAACGGCGAACGCGTTCCAGACCATCCTCCACAACAAGAACGACCACCTGGCCACGCGCGTCGCCTACAAGTTGGATCTCAAGGGCCCGAGCATCTCCGTGCAGACGGCGTGCTCCACGTCGCTCGTGGCCGTCGTGCTCGCCAGCCAGGCGCTGCTCAGCCACCAGTGCGACATGGCCCTGGCCGGCGGTGTCTCGCTGACCGTTCCACAACGGACCGGGTACCTCTACAACGAGCGGGGCATCGGTTCGCCGGACGGGCACTGCCGCGCCTTCGACGCGAAGGCCCAGGGCACCGTCGCCGGCAACGGGGCGGGCGTCGTGCTGCTGAAGCGACTCTCCGATGCGCTGGCCGACGGCGACACCATCCACGCGGTCATCCGGGGCGGCGCCCTCAACAACGACGGCGCCGCGAAGGTCGGCTACACCGCGCCGAGCGTCACCGGGCAGGCGGACGTCATCGCCATGGCGCAGTCGCTGGCGGGCGTGACTCCCGACACGGTCTCCTATGTCGAAGCGCACGGGACGGGCACTTCGCTGGGTGACCCCATCGAGGTGAAAGCGCTGACGCTGGCCTTCCGGGCCCAGACGCAGCGCACGGGGTTCTGCGCGCTCGGCTCGGTGAAGACCAACCTGGGGCACCTGGACACCGCGGCCGGCATCGCCGGGCTCATCAAGACGACCCTGGCGCTGGAGCATCGCCGCCTCCCGCCGAGCCTGCACTTCGAGACGCCCAACCCGGAGATCGACTTCGCCCAGAGCCCCTTCTACGTCAACGCGCGGCTGCGTGACTGGGACGCCCCGGCACCGCGGCGCGCGGGCGTCAGCGCCTTCGGCCTGGGCGGCACCAACGCGCATGTCGTCGTGGAGGAGGCCCCCGTGAGAGGCGCCTCGGGCCCGTCGCGCCCCTTCCAGCTCCTCATGTTGTCAGCCCGCTCGGACGCGGCCCTGGAGGCGATGACGACCCGACTCGCCGAGCACCTGAAGCAGCACCCCACCCTGCCCCTGGCGGATGTGGCGTACACGCTGGCGGTGGGCCGGCGCGACTTCGACCACCGCCGGTTCGTGGTGTGCCGTGACACGGAGGACGCCGCGACCACACTCGCGACCCTCCATCCGGAGCGGGTCCTGTCGCGCACGCAGGAGCCCACCCGCCGGTCGCTGGTGTTCCTCTTCCCCGGCCAGGGCTCACAGCATCCCGGGATGGCGGCGGACCTCTACGCTTCCGAGGCCGTCTTCCGCGACGAGGTGGACCGCTGCCTCGAAGCCCTGCGGCGGCGACACGATCTGGACCTGGCGTCGGTGCTGTTCATCGCCGAGGGAGGGGAGGCTCACGCGGCGGCGCGACTGGAGCAGACGGCCCTCACCCAGCCGGCGCTCTTCGTCATCGAGTACGCGCTGGCGCGGCTGCTCCAGCACTGGGGTCTCCAGCCGGGCGCGATGTTCGGCCACAGCGTGGGTGAGCTTGTCGCCGCGTGTCTCTCCGGAGTGTTCTCGCTCGACGATGCGCTCGACCTCGTAGCGCTTCGGGGGCGCCTGCTCCAGGCGTGCCCGCCCGGGGCGATGCTGTCGGTGCAGCTTCCCGAGCGTGAGCTGCTCCTCCTGCTGGCGCCGGAGCTGGAGCTGGCCGCGATCAATGGTCCGTCTTCGTGCGTGGTCGCGGGCTCCACGGAGGCCATCGCCGCGCTGGAGCGACGGCTCTCTGGGAGCGCCATTCCCTGCCGGCGGCTGCGCACCTCCCATGCCTTCCACTGCAAGCAGGTGGAGGCCGCGGTGGCGCCCTTCCGTGAGGCGGTGGCCCGCGTCCAGAGGAATGCGCCGCGGCTCCGCTTCCTCTCCTGCGTGACGGGGACGTGGATCACCCCGGAGCAGGCCATGAGCCCCGACTACTGGGCCCAGCACCTGCGAAAGCCCGTGCGCTTCGCGGATGGATTGGAGGTCCTGCTCCAGGAGCCTGATGCCGTCCTGCTGGAGGTAGGCCCGGGACGGGCGCTGCGCACGCTGGCGCGGTGGCATCCCCGGAAGCAGCCGGGCCAGGCCGTGCTGCCCTGCCTTCCGTCCGCCGAGGAGCAGACCTCGGACGTGGAGCACCTGCTGCGCACCGTGGGCCAGCTCTGGCTGCTGGGCGTGACGGCGCCGGGCCTCTTCGCCAGACAGCAGCGTCATCGCCAGACACTTCCCACGTACCCCTTCGAGCGCCAGCGCCACTGGGTCGAGCCGCGCACCTCGCACGTCGTCCCCGGCGCGCGGCAGGGCTCCCTGGAGAAACGGGCCGACCTGGCGAGCTGGTTCTACGTGCCGGTCTGGAAGGAGTCAGCTCCCCTGCTCGCCGCGCGCGCGGCGACGGAGGGCACACCGCGTGTCACGTGGTTGCTGCTCGTGGATGAAGCCGGGCTCGGGGCTCGCGTCGCCGCGCGGCTGCGTCAGTCCGGTGGGGACGTGGTGGAAGCGCGACAGGCACGGGCCTTCCGGCGCACCGCAGCGGACACGTTCGAGGTGGCGCCCACCCGTGAGGGCTACGCGGCCCTGCTCTCGGAGCTCCACACCGAGGGACGCGCGCCCCAACGCATCGTGCACTGCTTCGGCCTCACTCCCGAAGCCGCGGGCGCGTCCTCCGAGGACGTGGTCGCGCGGTCCTTCTACAGCCTGCTCTTCCTGGCCCAAGCACTGGGGCGACAGGGGTTGGAGCAGCCGGTGAGCATCGTGGCGGTGTCCAATGGCATGCAGGAGGTCACCGGCGACGACCTCGTGTGGCCCGAACAGGCGACGGTGCTGGGCCCGGTCCGGGTCATCCCTCGCGAGTACCCCCGCCTGCGTTGCAGGAGCGTGGACGTCACGCTGCCTCCCACCGGCGGTCCGCGGCTCGAACGGCTGGCGGAGCTGATCGCCACGGACGTCGCCTCCGAGGTCGAGGAGCCGAACACCGCGTACCGGGGAGGCCGCCGCTGGGTGCAGGGCTTCGACACGCTCCGACTGGGAGACGGCGCCGCGACGCCGCCCCTGCGTGAGCGCGGCACGTACCTCATCACCGGTGGCCTCGGTGGAATCGGGCTCGCCCTCGCGGAGTCCTTCGCGGATCGGGTGCGCGCCCGGCTCGTGCTCACCGCGCGCACGGCGCTGCCTCCGCGCGAGGCGTGGCCCCGGCTCCTGGAGGATCCCGGCACGGAGGACACGGTGCTCGGGAGGATTCGCGCCGTCCTGTCGCTCGAGGAGCGGGGCGCGGAGGTCCTCGTGTGCCGCGCGGACGTCACCGACCTGGAGGCGATGCGGGGGGTGATGGCCGCGACACAAGAGCGCTTCGGCGCGCTCCACGGGGTCATCCACGCGGCGGGCGTTCCAGGCGGTGGCCTCATCCAGCTCAAGTCGCCCGAAGCAGCGGCCGTCGTCCTCGCGCCCAAGGTGCGGGGGACGCAGGTGCTGATGGCCGCGCTGGAGGGAACCGCTCCCGACTTCTTCGTCGCCTGCTCCTCCCTGTCCTCCGTCGTCGGCCGACTGGGTCAGGTGGACTACACGGCGGGCAACGCCTTCCTGGATGCGGCCGTGCGCGCGTACCACGCCCGCACCGGGGTGCACGCCGTGGCGGTGAACTGGGGTGCGTGGGAGGAGGTCGGGATGGCGGCGCGCAAGGACGCAGCCGCGGAACAGCCCCTCCGGTTGCTCCCGCATCCGCTCCTCCACCGCTGCCTCGAGGACACGCCGGAGCGGCTCGTCTTCGCCTCGGACATCGGCGATGCGCGGTCGCGTTGGGTCGTGGATGAGCACCGCATCCTCGGCACCCCCACCGTCCCCGGCGTGGCGTGGTTCGAATTGGTGCGGGCCGCGCTCTCCGGCCTCGCCCGGGAGCGCGTCATCGAGCTGTTCGACACGTTCTTCCTCTTCCCGCTGCGGGTGCCCGACGGAGAGACGCGTGAAGTCCGGCTCGTCATCGAGCAGGAGGCGGAGGGCTACCGCTGGGTGGTGCGCTCGCAGCCAGCGGACGGCGCGGGCAAGGCCACGGCCCATGTCACGGGCCGAGCCCGGTTCCTCGCTCCCATGGCACCGCGGACGCTCGACCTGGACGCGATTCGTCGCCGGTGCGAGGGCACGCCCGACTCGCTCGAAGCCGAGTACGAGGAAGACCTGGGACCTCGCTGGCGCAGCGTCCGCCAGCTCCATCTGGGCAAGGGCGAGCTGCTGCTCGTGCTGGAGCTCCAGCCGGAGTTCGCCTCCGACCTCGAACACATGCGCTTCCACCCTTCGCTGATGGACCGGACCTCCGGCATGGCGAAGAGCTTCCTCGCCGAGCGCGGCTACTACCTGCCCTTCGGCTATGGACGCCTGCGCTTCCTCGGCGCGCTACCGCGCCGCATCCACGCCCACGCGCGGTTCCTCGAACATGCGGGTGCGGATGGGGAGACGCGCGCCTTCGACGTCGTGCTGACGGACGACGCGGGCCGCGTGCTGGTGGAGGTCGAGCGGCTGACCCAGAAGCGGGTGAACGACCCCGCCGCCGAACTCCGCGCGCTGGCCGCCGCCAGGACGGAGACCCTGGACGCCACCGGCCCCCTCCAGGGCGCGCGCGAGGAGATCCTTTCGCGTGAAGGCGTGGCCGCGTTCGAGCGGCTGCTGGCGGCCCGCGTGATGCCGCAGGTGGTCGTCTCCGTGCGGGACCTCCAGGCCACGATCGCGAACACCGACGAGGTCGTCCGCGAGCGCATCGCCGAGGCCGCGGCCGAGGTGCGCACGGGAGAGACCCTCCAGTCGCGACCGAACCTCAAGACGGGCTACGTGCCCCCGCGCACCGGGTTCGAGCAGAAGCTCGCCGCTGCCTGGCAGGAGGTGCTGGGCATCGACCGGGTCGGCATCCACGACGACTTCTTCGAACTCGGTGGCGATTCGGTCCAGGCCATCCAGATCATGGCCCGTGGCAGCCGCCTGGGACTCCAGCTCGACCCGGAGCAGTTCTTCCAGACCTCCACCATCGCGGAGCTGGGCCGGGTGCTCGAAGGAATGCTCACGCGACAGGCCGAACAGGGCCCGGTGGTGGGGCCCGTCCCGCTCACGCCGGAGCAGCGGCGCCTGCTGGAGGTGCCTCCCGAGGCCACCGCGAGTGCCAGCCGGGTGCTGACACTCGACCTTCCGGGTTCAACCGATGCGGCCCGGGTGGCCGGCGTGCTGAATGGCCTCCTCACCCGTCACGATGCGCTCCGCCACCGCTTCCTCCACGAGGGCACGGACTGGCGACAGGAGGGCACACCGCCGGGTGGGGACGTGCCGCTGGTGGAGCTCGACCTGGGCACGCTGTCGGGGGCGGAGCACGCGGAGGCCCTCCGCGCCTCGGCGCAGCGCCTCCAGGCCGCGCTGGATCCGAGCCGTGGGCCGTTGCTGGCGGCGGCCCTCGTCCAGGGCACCGCGGGAGGCAGCCGCCTGCTCCTGGCTGGTCATGAGCTGGTCATTGATGGGACGTCATGGCGCATCCTTTCCGAGGACGTGAGCACTGCCCTGCGGACGAACGCGGGCGACGGCGCACGCTCGAAGACCTGGCCCTTCAAGCGCTGGGCGGAGCAGCTCACGCAGGACGCCGTCGCGTCGAGCGGAGACGTCGCCCCGCGGAGGGGCGCCGCGCACGAGCTCACGGCCTCACTGTCCGCGGACGAGACGCGCACCCTCCAGGAGAAGCTCACGCGCGTCTGGCGTGCCGACCTGGGAGAGGCGCTGCTCGTGGGCTTCGCCAGCGCGCTCGCGGCGTGGACCGAGGGCCGCGTGCTTCACCTCGACTTCATCCATGACGGGCGCGGTGCGTTCGAGGGGTTCGACTGCTCCCACACGGTGGGCTGCTTCGACGTGAGCCGTCCGCTGCGCATCGAGCTTCCCGAGGGTGCCGACGAAGCGACGCTGCTCAAGGGCGTCAAGGAAGAGGTCCGCCGCCCTTCGCTTCAGGAGTCCGGCTCTCGGCGGAACGCGATGGGCCTGCGCCTGCTGGGAGGAAACGGCGCGATTCCGGAAGGGCTCTCCGGACGGGGCCTGACGGGCGGACGCTTCCTGGAGCTTGAAGGCTTCCTCGCCGGAGACCGGATCCACGTGCGCTGCACCCATGATGGGGACACCCTGCCCAGGCCGGCCCCGGAGCGGCTCCTCGCGGACGTGCTCGGTGCACTGCGCGCGCTGTGCGCGGGGGACCTCGAGGCCCGGAGCGCCATCTCTCCTACGGACTTCCCGCATGCGGGGCTGGATGCGTCGCAGATGGACACCCTCGCGTTGCTCATTGATCAGATCGACGAGGCCCACGACCCATGAAGAACGTCGACGATGTCTACCGGCTCGCGCCGATGCAGCAGGGCATGTTGTTCCACAGCCTCTACTCACCGCGCGGAGGGGCCTATGTGGAGCAGGTCTCCTGGACGTGGCGGGGCCCGCTCGCCTTCCCGCTGCTGCAACGCGCGTGGCAGCGCGTCGTCGAACGCAACCCCGTGCTGCGCACCTGCTTCTTCTGGGAGGGCCTGCCCGAACCGGTCCAGGCCGTGCGCACCCAGGTCGAAGTGCCCTGGGAGCAGCACGACCTGCGCGGGCTGCCCGTGGCCGAACAGGCCGCGCGGTGGGAGGCCCTGCTCGACGCCGACCGGCGCAAGGGCTTCACGCTCGCGGCGGCGCCGCTCCTGCGTTTCAAGCTCCTCCAGCTGGGACCGGAGCTGTACCGATGCCTGTGGAGCTACCACCACCTGCTGCTCGACGGGTGGTCGCTGCCCCTGTGCTTGAGGGAGGTCGCCCTCCACTACGACGCGCTCGCGCAGGGGCGCGAGCTGGAGCTGGAGGTGGGGCGCCCCTACCGTGACTTCGTCATCTGGCTGTCGCGCCGCGAGCGGGCGGAGGCGGAGCGGTACTGGCGCGAGGCACTCCAGGGCTTCGTGGCCCCCACCCCGCTCTGGGTCGACCGTGGCTCCGAGCTGCCGCCCCAGGCCGATGCGACCTACGCCTCGTGCACCCTCCGTGTGTCCGCGTCCGTGACGAATCAGCTCACGGCGCTCGCCCGGCAGAACCAGCTCACGCCCGGCACGCTCGTGCAGGGGGCCTGGACGCTGCTGCTCAGCCGCTACAGCGGAGAGCGCGACGTCGTCTTCGGCAGCGTCACCTCCAGTCGCTCGCCCGCGCTCGCCGGCTCCGAGACGATGGTGGGGCTGCTCATCAACACGCTGGCCACGCGCGTGGCGGTCCCTCCCGAGGCGGAGCTCCTCCCCTGGCTGAAGCAGCTCCAGGCGGATCAGCTCGCCGCGCGGCGACACGACGTGCTCTCGCTGGTGGACGCCCAGGGACTCGGCCAGGTGCCGCGCGGACAGCCCCTGTTCCACAGCGTCGTCTCCATCCAGAACGCGCCCGGGCTGAAGCTCGACCCCATCGCCGGGGGGGCGGTGTCGCTGGAGGACCTCGCCTACGCCGACCCCCGGACGGGGCACCCCCTTACCTTCGTGGCGAACGTGGGCGTGGACCTGGAGCTGCAGCTCGTCCACGACGTGGACCGCTTCGCGCCGGACTCCGTCGCGCGGATGCTGGAGCACGTGCGCGTGCTGCTGGAGGGCATGGTGGCCGGCCCCCGGCGACGGCTCCGCGAGCTGCCGCTGGTGACCGCCGAAGAGAGACACCGACTGCTGGTGGAGTGGAACGACACCACGACGGCCTTCCCCCGGGACGCCTGCCTCCAGGAGGTGTTCGAGGCGCAGGCGGACCGGACCCCGGACGCCGTCGCGGTGGAAGCCGAGGGCGCGCACCTCACGTACCGGGAGCTGGACCGGCGGGCGAACCAGCTCGCGTGGCAGCTGCGCGCGCTCGGCGTGGAGCGCGGTGCCATCGTCGGCCTGTGCCTGGAGCGCTCCGTGGAGACGGTGGTGGGCGTGCTCGGCATCCTCAAGGCAGGCGGTGCATACCTGCCCCTGGATCCCACCTATCCCAAAGACAGACTGGCCTTCATGTTGGACGAGGCCCACGTCCGCGCGCTCGTCACCCAGCAATCCCTATCGGACCTGTTGCCCATGAGCACGGAGCGGCGGGTGCTGATGGACGTGGACCGGGAACGCATCGCCGCGAGGCGTGACGACCGGCCCGTCGCGGGCACGGGCCCCCTGGACCTCGCGTATGTCATGTACACCTCGGGCTCGACCGGACGGCCCAAGGGCGTGTGCGTCCCCCACCGTGGCGTGATGCGGATGGCGATGGACACCGGCTACTTCGACACGGGGCCGCAAGAGACCTTCCTGCTGCTGTCACCCATCTCCTTCGACACCTCGGCCTTCGAGCTGTTCGGGAGCCTGCTGCATGGGGCGAAGCTGGCGGTGTGCCCGCCACACATGCCGTCGCTCGAGGAGCTGGGCCGCGTGCTGGAGCGCTTCGGGGTGACGACGCTGTGGCTGACCGCGCCCCTCTTCGACCAGATGGTGGCGTACCACCCCGAGGCGCTCGACCGGGTACGCCAGGTGCTCGCCGGAGGAGACGTGCTGGCACCGGCCCGGGTGAGGGAGCGCCTTGCGCGAGGCGGCCACGTCATCAACGGCTATGGCCCCACCGAGAGCGCCACCTTCACCACCTGCTACGTGATGAAGGAGCCAGGCCAGGTGGAGCGCACGGTGTCCATTGGCCGCCCCATCGCGAACACGCAGGTGTACCTGCTCGACAGCCAGTTGGAGCCCGTGCCCCAGGGTGTGCCGGGAGAGCTCTACATCGGGGGAGACGGACTCGCCGCGGGCTACCTCCGCCAGCCGGCCCTCACCGCGGAGCGCTTCATTCCCAACCCCTTCAGCTCCGAGCCCGGGGCGCGGATGTACCGGACGGGAGACAACGCCCGCTACCTGCCCGACAGGCGCCTCGAGTTCCTCGGCCGCGCCGACCACCAGCTCAAGGTGCGCGGCTTCCGCATCGAGCCGGGGGAGATTGAAGCCAGGCTCCTGGAGCACCCCGCCCTGCGTGAGGCCGTCGTGGTCGCGCGGGAGGACGTGCCCGGAGATCGACGGCTGGTCGCCTACGTCGTCCCCGCCGCGGGCTCCACACCTGAGAGCGGGGCGCTGCTCGGCTTCATCGCGGAGCGACTGCCCGCGCACATGGTGCCCTCGGCGCTCGTGGTGCTGGACGCGCTGCCGCTGTCCCCCAACGGCAAGGTGGACCGCAAGGCCCTGCCCGCTCCCACCGGAGGCCCGGTCTCCGAGGCCCTCCCCGCCGCTCCCCGCGATGACGTGGAGCGGCAGCTCGTCCAGCTCTGGGAGGAGCTGCTGCACCTGCGGCCCGTGGGCATCGACCAGAGCTTCTTCGCGCTGGGCGGACACTCGCTGCTCGCGATGAGCATGATGTCGCGGATCGCCCGCGCGCGGGGACGCACGCTCCCCCTGTCGGTGCTCTTCACGCACCCCACCATCGCGCGACTCGCGGAGCTGCTGCGCGAGGAGCCTTCCGCGGCCCCCTGGACACCGCTCGTGCCCATCCAGCCCCACGGCAAGCGCCCGCCCCTGTTCTGCGTGCACCCCATTGGAGGCAGCGCGCTCTGCTACGTCCCGCTCTCCCAGCACCTGGGGATGGAGCAGCCGCTCTACGGGCTCGAAGCCCCGGGCCTCGATGGCACCCGCGAGCCCTTCACCACGCTGGAGGCCATGGCGGCGGCCTACGTGGAGGTCGTGCTGAAGACGCAGCCGGAGGGCCCCCTTCTCCTCGCCGGCTGGTCCATGGGCGGACTGGTGGTCTTCGAGATGGCCCGGGAGCTGCTGCGGCGCGGGAGGCGCGTGGCGCTCGTCGCCCTCATCGACAGTTGGGTGCCGGCGCTCCAGCCGGGAGTCGGGCCCACGCGACCGGACGACGCGCTGCTGCGCCAGGACTTCGCGGTGGAGCTGGAGCGGATGGGAGGACCCGGGGCCTCCCCCTCCAGCGAGGCGATGCGCGCCCGCTTCGACGTCTACCGCGCCCATGCCCGGGCCTTCCGCGCGTACGTGCCC
>NZ_RAWA01000250.1 GCF_003611675.1 Corallococcus sp. CA053C | reverse complement strand
AGGCGGACGGTGGAAAGTCATGGCGCCAGGGCGGAGGTGACGGATTTCCGAGGATCATCCCCCCTCGTCGGGGCGGTCTCCCCGGGGGAGGAAGCCGTACTTCTCCAGCTTGTAGTACAGCGCGGAGGTCTTGATGCCCAGCAACCGGGCGGTCTCCGTCTTCACTCCGCCGGCCTTCTCATAGGCGCGGGCGATGAGCTGGCGCTCCAGGTCCTCCAGGATGTCCGGCAGGGGGCGGTCGCCCTGGGGCACCGGCAGCCCGGAGTCCATGCGGGGCGTCTGGCCGGACAGGTGCGGGGGCAGGTCCGCGGGGGTGAGCGTCTCCCCCTCGGCGAAGACGAGCGACTGCTCCATCACGTTCTCCAGCTCGCGCACGTTGCCGGGCCACGCGTGGCGGGTGAGCGCGTGGAGCGTGGCGTCCTCGATGCCGGTGACGCGCCGGTTCACCCGGGGCGCGTGCTTGGCGACGAAGTGGCGCGCGAGCGCGGTGATGTCCTCGGGCCGCTCGCGCAGGGGCGGCAGGGTCAGCGGGACGATGTGCAGCCGGTAGTAGAGGTCCTCGCGGAAGCGGCCTGCCTTCACCTCCGCCTGGAGGTCGCGGTGGGTGGCGCTCACCACGCGCACGTCCACCTTGAGCGTCTCCTCGCCGCCCACGCGCTGCAGCTCCTTCTCCTGGAGCACGCGCAACAGCTTCGTCTGCACGGAGGCGGGGATCTCTCCAATCTCGTCGAGGAAGAGGGTGCCGCCGTCGGCCAGCTCGAAGCGGCCCAGCTTGCGCTTCACCGCGCCGGTGAAGGAGCCCCGCTCGTGGCCGAACAGCTCGCTCTCCAGCAGTGTCTCCGCCAGGGCCGCGCAGTGCACCACGACGAAGGGGCCGCTCCTGCGCGGGGACTGCTGGTGGAGCATGCGGGCGACCAGCTCCTTGCCGGTGCCGCTCTCGCCGCGCACGAGCACGGTGGCGTCGCTGGCGGCCACCTTGCGCACCTGCGCGAGCAGCTTCTGCATGGGCTCGCTGTCGCCCACGATGTCGCGGTGGGTGAGGGCGGCGTCCGCGTCGTGCGCGTCGGTGCGGGCGGTGAGGCGCTCCACCTGGCGGCGCGTGGCGGACAGCTCCAGGCCCTTGTCCACCTTCGCGCGCAGCACCTCCGGCGGGAAGGGCTTGGTGATGAAGTCGTAGGCGCCCTCCTGCATGGCCTGCACGGCGGTCTCGATGGTGCCGAACGCCGTCACCACCATCACCACCGCGCCCGCGTCCAGCTGCTTGAGGGCGCGCGTGACGGCGATGCCGTCCATGCCGTCCATCTTCAGGTCCGTGACGACCAGGTCGAAGGGGCCCTTCTTGTACGCGGCGATTCCGTCCGCCCCGCTGCGCACCGCCGCCACGGTGTGGCCGGAGCGGGTGAGGGTGACGGTCATGCCCTCGCGGAGGGTGTCGTGGTCGTCGATGACGAGGATGCGGGCCATGGCCTGCTCACCTGCAAGGGGCCTGCCGGATGGGGGAGTCAACGGCGGCGCGCTCCGGCAGGAGGGCGCGCCCGGGAAGCCGCACCCTACACCGGACCGGGAAGGCCGCACGTCCCGGCGCCGTGAAAGCGCTGGTGTCCCCCACGCGGCGTGTGGCAACCCTGGCGCATGGCTGATGCCCCCGCTTCCCTCGTCGAACTGCTCGCGCGCCACATCCCAACGGACGACAAGGAGCGCGAGGACCTGGCGCGCATGCGCCACTTCGCCACGTCGCTCGCGGCGCCCTTCTCCCGCGCGCAGGAGCAGGCGCACTTCACCGGCAGCGCGGTGGTGGTGGATCCGACGGGGGAGCGCGTGGCGATGCTGCACCACGCGAAGCTGAAGCGCTGGTTGCAGCCGGGCGGGCACGCGGAAGGCGCGGACGGCGGGAGCATGGAGGCCACCGCGCTGCGCGAGGCCCGCGAGGAGACCGGATGCCGCGTGCACCTGCACCTCACCGCGCCGCGCCCGCTGGACGTGGACGTGCACACCATCCCCGCGCGCAAGGACGAGCCCGAGCACTGTCACCTGGACGTGCGCTACCTCGTGGTGGCCGAGGACCCCGACGCGCTCACGCACGACCCCGCGGAGTCGTTCGGCATCCAGTGGCTGGGTTGGGACGAAGCGCTGGCGCGCGCGGACGAGGCCCCCCTGCGACGCATGTTGGACAAGGCGCGCGCGGCGCTCGCGGATGGGGTTTGAGGACCGGAAGTCCAGTGTCCGGACGTGCAGGACCCACACGCCCTCGACGACATTGCCTCCGGGGCCCCCGGAGGATTTGAAACACAACGGCGTCTCAAACTCCGGGCCTGCCTTGGGGGCGGATGGCTGAAGCAGGGCCACCCCGGCAGCGTGGAGGTGCTTGGGCGGGTGAGGGAGGCCATGGCGGCCTGTCACTCGCGCCGAGCTGGAGTACGCCCCATGTCGTCTCCCGCCGGAAGCAGCAGCCGTGTCGCGGTTTCGGAAGTCGTTCCCATGCCCCCTCCCGGGGAGGAGGCCGTCTTCCGGCGCTACCTCCCCGCCGCGCTGAAACACACGCCGCATCCGCCGTGGATGGAGGCGATGCTGGAGTCACTCCGCCCGGAGTGGCAGGCGGCCTGCTGGCCGACGTTGTTCGTGGAGACGGCCGCGGGCCGACACCCGCCCCTGCGCGCGTGGCAGCGCTTCCTGGCGGACTGCTTCCCCATCGTCGACAACTTCCCCAAGTACATGGGGCTGTCGCTGGCGAAGACGACGTACGGCGTGCGTCCGGGCGACGCGAGCATCCGCCGCTGGCTGTTGCAGAACCTGGGCGTGGAGGCCCGGCACGCCGAGTGGTGGATTGACTGGATGCAGGCGGCGGGCGTCGACCCGCAGCGGACCTTCCAGGCGCCGCTGACGCCCGAGGTCCAGGCGCTGCACCAGCACCTGCTGGAGACGTGCCGCCAGGGCTCGCTGGCGGAAGGGGTGGCCGCCTGCAACTGGGCCATCGAGGGCGTCACGGGCGTCTGGACGCGCGGCGTGGTGGAGGCCTTCACCGACTACGCGCAGGACGGCGTGCGCATGGACACGTACTCCACGCGCTGGCTCCGGGCGCATGCGCGCTACGACGACGCGCATCCCGACGAGGCGCTGGAGGTCATCAAGCTCTGCGTGGACGCGACGACGGACGCGCCGGAGCGCGTGGCGGCCGCGGCACGCCGGTCCCTGGTGCTGCTGGCGCGCGTGTTCGAGTCCTGCGCCGAGGTGTGAAGTCAGGCCCGTGCGGTAGACGAAAAGTGGCAGTGCCACGCCAAGGCGTGGGGACGGCGGAAGTCGTCTTGTGCAGGGGGGATGCATGCAGACCGATGAAACGAAGGGCATCCGGGAGCTGGCCTGGCGTGGGATGTGGTTGTTCCTGAGATGGGTGCTGCCTCCCTCCATCCTCTGCGCCTACCTCATCGCGATGACGATGGGGCTGTCGAGCCAGGAGGGCCTGCGCGTCACCGCCACCATCCTGCCGCCCATCGTGCTGGTGTTCGGGCTGCTGCATCCCTACGTGTCCCTGCGCTGGCTCGCGGGCTGGGCGCTGCGGAGCCGGCCCGAGGACGGCCCCGGCGACCGGCTGCAGCGCATCCTGCAACTGCCCTGGCGCTCCATGTTCTTCACCACCGCCGCGGCGTGGACGCTCGGGGGGTTCTTCTTCAGCCTCCCGCTGTGTCTGTGGTTCGACAAGGACTGGTTCCGTCTGGGATTGGGCACCGTCATCGCCTTCTGCTTCGGCGTGGTGGTGGCGTTCCCCTTCGGCCTGGGGCTGGAGCGGCTGGCGCTGCCCTTCGCGCTGCGGGAGCAGGACGCGCATCCGGAGGTGAGGCCCGTGGGCTCCGGTCCCTTCTGGCCCCGGCAGACGTGGTTCCTGCCGCTCACGTTCCTGGCCACCATCTTCGCCACGTTGATGCTGAGCGCGTGCGTGGTGGTGGTGAAGCTGCTGGGCGTGCGCACCCTGTTGAAGGAGGCGCTGCTGGCGGACGGCGCGGTGCGGTCCGCGTCCCGGTTGGACGACGTGGGCAGCTCGCTGTTCGTGGAGCTGGCCTTCGCGCTGCCGTGGGTGGGCGCGCTGGTGTTCATCCTGCCGGCCTTCACCACCTGGATGCTCGCGCGGCGACAGGTGACGAGCACGGGCGCGGTGCACGGGGCCATCTCCGGGCTGGCCTCGGGGCGGATCCGTTCACCGCGCTGGGTGTCCACGGACGAGATGGGCGACCTGGCGTCGGGGCTGAACGGGGCGCTGACGCGGCTGCGGCAGTTCCCCCGGATGCTCCAGGTGTCCGCCCAGCGGCTGGGGATGGCGGGCACGGACCTGCGCGTGTCGAACGACGAGCAGAAGCAGGGGCTCACGCGGCAGGCGGCGGCGCTGCACGAGACGCAGGTGACGTCGGACGAGCTGCGGCGCGCCTCGCGCATCGCGGCGGACTCCGCGGAGGAGGTGCTGCGCGCGGCCCGGCGCGCGGAGACGCTGGGCAAGCAGGGGGAGACCGCGGTGGTGCAGAGCCTGGCGGGGCTGACGTCCATCCGGGAGGTGGTGTCCGGCGTCCAGGAGCGGCTGGAGCGACTGGAGGAGCGCACGGCGCAGATCGGGGAGATCATCGGGGCGGTGAAGGACCTGGCGGACCAGTCCCACGTGCTCGCGGTGAACGCGGCCATCGAGGCGGCCCGCGCGGGCGAGGTCGGTCGGGGCTTCGCGGTGGTGGCGCGGGAGATGCGCGGGCTGGCGGACCAATCCGTCCAGGCCACGCGGCGCATCCGCGCCATCCTCACGGACATCAGCGAGGGCATCCGCGGCGCGGCCGCCATGAGCGAGCAGGGAGAGCGTCAGGTGACCGCGGGGTTGGATCAGATGCGGGCCTCCGGTGAGTCCCTGCGCGCGCTGTCCCTGAGTTCGCAGGAGAGCTCCGATGCGGCGCGGCGGATCGCCAACGCGGTGACGCAGCAGAACGCCGCCTTCGCGCAGATCGCCACCGCCATCACGGACCTGTCGCAGCTGATGGACGGCACCCTGCGGCGGCTGGCGGCCACGCAGGAGGCCACGCACACGCTGCAGCTCGTCTCCGGGGAGGTGGGGCAGATGGCGCTGGAGTTCGACGCGGAGGAGGCCGCGTCCCCGCCTGTCAGCGCCGTGCTGCCAGCGCCTCCCCCGAAGCAGCCGGGAGACATGGCAGCGTGAGCGTGAAGACGGTGTCGCCCGGCGTGGAGCGCAGGGCGAGCTCGCCGCCATGGGCGCGGACGATCTTCCGCGCGAGCGGCAGGCCCAGGCCGGTGCCCTGCTCGCGGGTGGTGAAGAAGGGCTCGAAGATGCGCTCGCGCTCGGCTTCGGGGACGCCGGGGCCGCTGTCCTGCACGTCGATGGCGTAGGCGCCGTCGCGGGGCTGGCCGCGGACGCGCACGTGGCTGCCAGGGGGCGCGGCCTGCACGGCGTTCTTCACCAGGTTCACGAGCGCGGCGGTGAGCAGGCTGCCGTCCGCCTCCAGGTGCGCGGGCGCGGCGTCCACGTCCAGGGTGATGCCCCGGGTGCTGGCCTCCACGGAGAGCAGCTCGCACGCGTTGGAGATGAGGTCGGGGGCCTCCATGGGCGAGCGCGCCAGGGGCTGTTCGCGGGCGAAGGCGAGGAAGTCCTCCACGATGCGCTGGAGGTACGTCACCTCGCGCTGGATGCGGTCCACGTGGCTGCCCGCGTCCGCGTGGGCGCCCGCGCGCAGGTCCTCTTGGAGCAGGCCGGAGAAGAGGGCGATGCCGCCCAGCGGGTTGCGCACCTCGTGGGCCACGCCCGCGAGCATGAGTTTGAGCTGACGGTCCCGGCTCTCCAGCGCGCCGCGCATGACCTCCAGCTCGCGCGCGAGCACGCCAATCTCGCGGGTGGGCTCCGGGGGCACGGGCGTCGTGAGGTCCCCCCGGCCGATCCGCAGCGCCGAGTCCATCAGCCGCCGCAGCGGCCGGGCCAGTCCCCGCGCGGTGAGCACGGCGATGAGCGCGAGCGCGACGAGCGCCACGCCGCTGGCCATGACGAAGGTGCGCCACAGCCGCCGCAGCGGGCCGAAGAAGGCCGCGCTGCCCTCCACGCCGATGGCGCCCACCACCTGGCCGTCCTGGACCACGGGCGCGTAGCCCGTCTTGTAGAGCAGCCCGTCGGAGCCGGTGAAGAGCACCTGGCTGGCGGCGCGCTTGCCGGCGAGGACATGGGTGAGCTCCAGCCGGTCGCGCGCGAGCTCGGGCACCTCGGCGCCCACGGGCAGGTTGCCGCCCACGTCGGTGCGCACGCGGCCCTTCGCGTCCACGGCGTACACGCGGCGCACGCCGCTGGCGGTGCGCACGCCGTCCAGCAGTCGCACGAGGTTGCGCCAAGTGCGGGTGCCGGACACGTCGTCACCGGGCTCGATGGTGAGCATGCGCTCGCCGCTGACCTGGCTGGCGGTGGCGGCGGCGAGCGCGGACAGGCTCGCGCCCAGCTCTTCCTCCAGGCTCGCGCGGGCGAGCGCGTACACGGAGGCCCCCGCCAGCGCGAGGAAGAGCAGGGTGGGCACGAGGAACGCCAGCAGCAGCCGTGCCGACAGCGAGCCCAGCGCGTCCCGCAGGCGGGAGGAATGGGGGCGATGCGTCATCCGGGCGGCGCTCCTCGGCACGCATCAAACGGCATGCCCCGGGCCCTGGCCAGTCCTCGTTCCGGCGGGAGCCCTGGAGCCGAGGTGATGGCGGAGGCCTGCGTCGTGGCCCGGGCTCCGGCACGAAGCCGTGCGGTCGGAGCGCTCCGGGCGTGAGGGGGACCCGCGTGCGTGGAACCCCAGGCGTCACTTCGGAGTGCACGAAAGCAGAGCGCTTCGGGAACCCGCGAGGCCCGGCGTTGTCCGTACGCCGGGGGGCGTTCCGGACGCGCGTGGATCGACGTGGAACGTGTCGCCGCGCGCGTCAGGAAGGGGCTCGCGGAGCACGTCGGTACCGCTGGGTCGCTGTGAGCGCCGCGGAGGCACGACATGGGGGTGAGGCGTCTGGTGGGAAGTGGAAGCTTGCTGCTGGCGCTCGTGGCGTGCACCACGCCGGGCGCCGGTGCCCTGCCGGTGGGGCACTACGGCTACACGCGCTACCACAGCGCCTCGCCGCCCCTGTTCACCCCGGTCCTGAAGGAGTCCGCGGGCGCGGGTGGCACGGTGGGCGGCGAGGTGCTGGGGCGCTACCTCGCGTTCATCCAGGAGAAGCGCGCGGCGCTGAAGAAGGCCGCTGTCACGGAGGCGGAGCGTCAGGCGGGCCATGCCGCGCTGAATGCGCTGTTCATCTGGGCCACGTCGCGCACCGAGGAGCAGCTCGAGGAGGAGGACGCGCCGCTGGAGGTGTACCTGCGGCTGAAGGCCCAGGAGTCGCAGCGTCAGCATGAGGACGGGGTGCGCTCGGAGCGGGTGGAAGTGAAGCTGGAGGAGTTCCACCGCTGGGCGGATGCGCGCCGACAGGCCCTGGCCGAGGCGCACTTCCGCAGGCTGGGCCATGACGGGCTGCTCACCGAGAGCGCGCTGTACGAAGAGACGCAGCGGGCGCTGGTGGACGCGGTGCTGGACTGGGCCTACGCGCACACGCGGGACCCGGACTTCGTGCGCAAGAGCCCCAGCGAGGTGGCGCTCTACCTGTTGGCGCGCAACAGCCTGTTGGCCTCGGCGGTGGAGGCGGGCCGCAACGCGCCCCCGACGTGGGACTCGAGCCCCGAGCCTCCGCCCATTCCTCCCGAGGAGGTGGTGCTGGAGGTGGTGGTGAGCCTGCTGCCTGTCTCGGGAGAAGTCGCGGATGTGACAGGCGTGGTGCTGGGGCAGAGCCTCCTGGGGTACCCGCTGTCGGACGGGGAGCGGCTGCTGTGTGCGGTGAGCGTGGCGCTGCCGGTGGTGTCGGGGCGCCTGCTGGCGGAGGGCGCGCAGGGCGTGGAGCGCGCGGCGCTCCTGACGGGCCGCAGCCTGCGCGAGGTGCAGGTGCTCCAGCGGGTGGTGCAGCACCTGTCACCGCAGGAGGCTCAGCAGATCCGCCAGGTGTTGCGAGCGGCGGGACGCGGCGAAGCGGTGTCCGCGGAGGACGTGGCGAAGCTGCGAGCCGTGGCGAAGCGACTGGAGGGCCCGCTGGCCGAGGCAGGCCGCGCGTTGGGGCAGGGCCAGCGCCTGACGCTGGTGGGTTCACGCGTGACGGGGGAGGGTGCGCGGCTGGTGCCGGGCAGCGCGGAGCACCTGGCGCAGGCATGGGTGGACTACCAGTTCCGCCACCCGGACAGGTACCGGCACTTCCAGTACGCGGTGGATCCGGAGTGGGAGCGGCTCTACCAGACGGTCATCAAGAACAAGGGCGCGGGCGGCGAGTTCGAGCAGGCCGTGCTCAAGAGCCGGGGCTATCCGAAGAACACGAGCCTCCTGTTGCCTCCGCCAGGGAGCAAGGCGCAGGGCTTCGTTCCGGATGCCGTGACGGGGCGCCCTGGAGATCTCGTCTGGGGCAGTCCCTACGACTTCGTCGAGGTGAAGGGCCGCGCGGAGCTGTCGCTTACGGGCAACCTGGAGGCCATGATGGATTACGTAGGCAGATACGGTGGATCCATCGAACTCTGGACTCGTTCAGCCAAGCACTCAGCCGGGGCAACCCACCTCTCCGGGCCGCTGAGCAAAAAGCTGGAAACTCTTCGTAGACAGGGCAAGGCGACGATCAGACCCTTCCCGTGAGGACAGGTCATGGCTCTGCGGTACCTGAGAACGGATTTCCACCTTCCTCCCGGCGTCCCCCGGACGAGCACCGTCCGCGACCTGGTCCATCGGTTCTTCGCAGGGTACCGCTGGTTCCAGCCGGTCCGCTTCGGGGGATTCAACATGACGGAGCGGTTGGAACCCGGGCCGTTCGACCCGGATGTCCTCGCGGCCTACTACGACGAGTTCAAGGGATTCACGCTCGGCGCGAAGACGGATCGGGATTTCCTCCAGCTCTCGCCAGAGCGCCACGGCAGGTATCCCTACACCGGCATGTTTACCTGGTCGACCTCCGTCGTGGAGGCGAAGAAGCCCGGCTGGCGCGAAGCCCACCTGCGACAGGTCGTTGAAGTCATGCACCTGCTGGGCTCGCCTCTCGCCCAGTCCGGGACCGATGACGACTTCGAGCGCAAGGACAACCGCATCGTGCCGAACGAAGACGGCTTCGGCTCAACGTGGGTCTTCAACCTGCGCGACTACAGCGAAGGCCTCACGGGCCTCTTCTGGCGCAACATCTTCGGTGCCCCCTTCGTGAAGCACTTCGGCTCCCGCCTGGACGCCATCCCCGCCGGACAGCGCCAAACCCTGGATGGTGGGCTCGTGCTCGTCCAGCCCTACGAGCTGCCCACCCAGGCCATGACCCCCGAAGGGGACGCCGCCGAGGCCCGGCTCATCACCACGCTGGGCCCCGAGTCCTTCTTCGACCTGCCCACCCTCACCAAGCCCACGCGCGTGCCGGACCCGGCCTCCCTGCCGTCGTCCGTGTCCTGAGCCATCAGTCGAACATCGCGGCCAGCGCTTCGCTCAGCGTCTCCACGCCCACCACCTGGAGCTTCGTGGGCTCCAGGCGCCGCGCGCTGCCGGCGGGCATCACCACCCGCTGGAAGCCCATCTTCGCGGCCTCCGCGAGCCTCGGCTCCATCTGCCCCACCGCGCGCACCTCGCCCGCGAGCCCCACTTCCCCCAGCACCAGCGTCTTCGGATCCAACGGCCGGTTCTGCAGGCTGCTCACCAGCGCCGCGCACACCGCCAGGTCGCACGCCGGTTCACTCAACTGCATGCCGCCCGCCACGTTGACGAACAGGTCGCAGCCCACCAGCGGAATCTCCTCCTTCTTCTCCAGCACCGCCGCCAGCAGCGCCACCCGGTTGCCGTCCACGCCAATCGCCGTGCGCCGCGCGGTGCCGTAGCCCGTGGGCGCCACCAGCGCCTGCACCTCCACCAGCAGGGGACGCGTGCCGTTGAGCGTGCTCGTCACCACGCTGCCGGACTTGCCCTGGGGCCGCTCGGAGAGGAACAGCGCGGACGGGTCCGCCACCTCCATCAGCCCGGAGCCCTTCATCTCGAAGACGCCAATCTCGTTGGTGCTGCCGAAGCGGTTCTTGTGCGCCCGCAAGAGCCGGAACGGGTGGCCCCGCTCGCCCTCGAAGTAGAGGACCGTGTCCACCATGTGCTCCAGCACCCGGGGACCCGCGATGGAGCCTTCCTTCGTCACGTGCCCCACCAGGAACGTGGGCACCCCGCTGCGCTTGGCGAACGCCATCAGCCGGCCCGCCACCTCGCGCACCTGCGTGATGCTGCCCGGCGCGTTCCCCAGCTCCGGCAGGTACATGGTCTGGATGGAGTCCACCACCAGCGCTTGGGGCTTCAACGCCTCCGCCGCCGTGAGCACCCGCTCCGCGTCCGTCTCCGCGAACAGGTGGATGTTGTCGCTCTCCACCTTCAGGCGCTCGGCGCGCATCTTCGTCTGCCGCAGGCTCTCTTCACCCGACACGTAGAGCACCGGCCCGTGCCTCGCCAGTTTGTCCAGCGCCGCCAGCAGCAGTGTGGACTTCCCGATGCCCGGGTCTCCGCCCAGCAGCACCAGCGACCCGCCCACCACGCCGCCGCCCAGGACACGGTCGAACTCGACGATGCCCGTGCGCCGGCGCACCTCCGTCTCACCCGTCACGTCCTGGAGCTTCACCGGCCGGGAGGCCCCGCCCGAAGCGCCCCACGCCGGGCGCTTGTCGTCCACCTTCGCCTCGGCCTCCTCCAGCAGGGAGCTCCAGGCCCCGCAGTCCGGACACTTCCCGAGCCACTTCGCCGTCTGGTAGCCGCAGGCCTGACAGGTGTAATGCGTCTTCGCCTTCGCCATGGGTCCAGGTGTCTAGCCCAGACCCCTGACGTTTCCTCGCCCCGCGTGAAGCCACGGCAGCAGGGCAGGCAAGCAGGTTGTGATGGATCAGGTAGCGGGTTGCCCCACAGGGAGGGGCGGCCCAGTTTCTGGTCCACGGGCGTCGCACAGAGCGGGCCCCCCACACAGGGAGGTTGTCATGGGGATTATCGCGTTTCTGGTGATTGGTCTGGTTGCGGGTCTCATTGCGCGCGCCATCATGCCGGGCAATCAGTCGATGGGGCTCATCGCCACCACGCTGCTCGGCATCGCCGGTTCGTTCGTGGGTGGTTTCGTCGGGTCGCTGTTCTCGCGTGACGGTCGCATGTTCGACCTGCATCCCACGGGTCTGCTCTTCTCCGTCCTGGGCGCACTGGCCGTGCTGTTCCTCGTGGGCCTCGCCGGTCGCGGTCGCCGCGTCCACGTCTAGCCACGCAGGTCTTCCCTCCGACAAGGCGGGAAACAACAGGGGGGCGTCCGTCATGCACGGACGTCCCTTCTGTCTTTGCGGGGTCTCCAGGCGGGCCCCCGCGGACTCCGGGCCGGCCCTCGTCAACCCCCTGACGCTCGGGCGTTGACAATGGGCTTTGGGCCACGCAGCGTCGGCCCCCTGAAGCCCCTGCTGAGGAGCCGCGCCCGCATGTCCGATACCGCCGAGTCCTTCCACGGCCACGCCCACCACGCCGCCCCCGCCCCGGAAGGGGTGACGGTGCGACACGACTGGTCGCTCGCGGAGGTGCGCGCGCTCTACCAGTTGCCGCTGCTGGACCTCGTGCACAAGGCGCAGACGGTGCACCGGCAGGTGTTCGTGGAGAACAAGGTGCAGCTGTGTTCGCTGCTCTCCATCAAGACGGGCGGGTGCCCGGAGGACTGCGCCTACTGCCCGCAGGCGGCGCGCTACAAGACGGGCGTCAAGGCGGAGAAGCTGATGGCGGTGCCGGAGGTGCTGGCCGCAGCGACCCAGGCCCGGCAGGCGGGAGCCACGCGCTTCTGCATGGGCGCCGCGTGGCGCGAGGTGAAGGACGGTCCGCAGTTCGACAGCGTGCTGGAGATGGTGCGCGGCGTCCGGGCCCTGGGCATGGAGGCGTGCGCCACGCTCGGCATGCTCACCGACAGCCAGGCGAAGCGCCTGCGCGAGGCGGGCCTGTCCGCGTACAACCACAACCTGGACACGTCCCCGGAGCACTACGGCGACATCATCTCCACCCGGACCTTTGACGACCGGCTGCGCACGTTGGATCGGGTGCGCGACGCGGGCATCTCCGTGTGCTGCGGCGGCATCATCGGCATGGGCGAGTCCGTGGATGATCGCTGCAACCTGTTGCGCACGCTGGCCAACCAGGAGGTCCACCCGGAGTCGGTGCCCATCAACGCGCTCGTCCCGGTGGAGGGCACGCCGCTGGCCGAGCAGCACCGCGTGGAGACAGTGGACATGGTGCGCACCATCGCCACCGCGCGCCTGCTGATGCCCCAGGCCATGGTGCGCCTGTCCGCGGGCCGCATGCAGATGAACGAGGAGGCGCAGCTGCTCTGCATGCTCGCGGGCGCCAACTCGCTCTTCTTCGGGGAGAAGCTGCTCACCACCGGCAACCCCGAGTACACCCAGGACATGGCGCTCCTGGAGAAGGCGGGCATCCGCCCCCTGGAGCCCCGGCAGGACCGGTGAAGCCCGCCGCTCCGGTCGCGGACGGCTGGGCGCGCGAGGACCTGGAGGCCCTGTCCGCGAAGGGCCTGCGCCGCGTGCTGGAGCCGCTCGATTCGCCCCAGGGCGCCGAGGTGCGCCTGGGCGACGAGCGGCTCGTCAACTTCTCCTCCAACGACTACCTGGGCCTCGCGGCGTCGCCCGTCGTGCGCGCCGCGGTCCTGGCTTCGCTGGAGCGCTACGGCGTGGGCAGTGGCGCCAGCCGCCTCGTGGTGGGGGACATGGTGCCGCACCAGCGGCTGGAGGCGCGGCTCGCCCGCTTCGAGCGCGCGGAGGCCGTGCGCCTCTTCAACTCCGGCTACGCGGCCAACACCGGCATCCTCCCCGCGCTGGTGGGCCCCGGCGACGCCGTCTTCTCCGACGCCCTCAACCACGCCTCGCTGGTGGACGGCTGCCGGCTGTCGCGCGCGCGCGTCGTCGTCTATCCGCACGCGGATGCCGCTGGCCTGGCCCGGGCGCTCGCGGACACGCCCGCCCGGCGCAAGCTGGTCGTCACCGACAGCGTGTTCTCCATGGACGGGGACGTGGCGCCCCTCGCGGAGCTGGTGGCGGCGTGCGAGGCCCACGGGGCTGCGTTGATGGTCGACGAGGCGCACGCCACCGGCGTCCTCGGCGCTCGCGGCGCGGGGCTGTGCGAGGCGCTGGGGTTGGAGGGCAGGGTGGACCTGCGCATGGGCACGCTGAGCAAGGCGCTGGGCGGGATGGGGGCGTATGTGGCCACCTCGCGCGCGGTGGCGGATCTGCTGGTGAGCCGCGCGCGGCCCTTCGTCTATTCCACCGCGCTGCCCCCGGCCCTGTGCGCTGGCGCCGAGTGCGCGGTGGACCTGGTGGAGCACGACCCCGCTCCGCGTGAGCGACTGTGGGGCCACATCCACCGGTTCACCGCCGGGCTGCGTGCCCTGGGGCTGCCGGCGGAGCCCCGGAGCGCCATCTTCCCGGTCATCCTGGGCGAGCCTTCGCGCGCGCTGGACGCGGCACGGCGGCTGCGGGAGGCCGGGCTGCTGGTGAAGGCCATCCGCCCGCCCACGGTGCCCGACGGCACCAGCCGGCTTCGCTTCTGTCTCTCCGCGGCCCACACGACGGGCCATATCGACCTGGCGCTGGAGGCGCTGCGCCAGGTGGGAGTCTCCCGTGGCCCGTAGCCGTGTTCCCCGCTTCTTCGTCACCGGCACCGACACGGGCGTGGGCAAGACGCAGGTGTCGTGCGCGCTCTTGTCGCTCATGCGCGACGTGGGCCTCCAGCCCCAGGGCTTCAAGCCCTACGAGAGCGGCTGTGCCTCCTTGAAGGCCCCGGCGGATGCGCTCGCCATGCGGGAGGCCGCGGGCAGCACGCTGCCGGTGGAGGCCGTCTGTCCGCACCGCTTCCGAGCGCCACTGGCCCCGGGCATCGCGGCGTGGCGGCTGGGGCGGGAGCCGGACTTCGGCGTGACGCTCGCGGCGTGGGAGCGGCTGAAGGACGGGCCGGTGGTGGTGGAGGGGG
>NZ_RAWA01000024.1 GCF_003611675.1 Corallococcus sp. CA053C | reverse complement strand
GGTAGTCGCCCCTTCCCCAACCCCGGGTCCTGGACTCCGGCCGACACATCCCTGCCTGCCTTTGTCGCAGGCAGGGTTCGCCTCCCAACCCGGCTGGTATACGCTGTATACCGAAGCACTCCACTCACAGGAGGAACACCGCATGGCCGACCGATGGCTGCTTCGTGGAGCGGAGGTCATCACCTGCGACCCCACGCAGGAGGACCTGCCGCGAGGCGACGTCCTCGTGGAGGACGGGGTCATCGTCGCGATGGGCCCCGAGCTTCGTGTCAGTGACTGCCGCGTCGTCGACCTGCGCGGGAAGCTGCTCCTGCCGGGCCTCATCGACGCGCACCGGCACACGTGGCAGACGCCCTTGCGCGCCCTGGGGGCGGACTGGACCGTCATGGACTACCTGGCGGCCGTGCGCGTGAAGCTTGCTCCCGCGTTCCAGCCGGAGGACGTGCATGCCGCCAACCTCGCCGGAGCGCTGGAGGCCCTGGACGCGGGCATCACCACCCTCGTGGACTACTCCCACTGCATCGAGTCCCCCGAACACGCGGACGCCGCGCTCACGGCGATCGATGACTCCGGCATCCGGGCGCTCTTCGCCTATGGCCTCGCAGCGGGGCCCCTTGAGAGCACCTCGCTGCCCACGCATGCAAGCCGGCTCGCGGATGCCAGGCGCCTGCGGACCACGCGGCTGACGTCGGACACCGGGCGGATCCGCATGGGCATCGCGCTGACGGAGATGCAGGTCCCCTGGGAGCAGAGCCGCGCGGAAGTCCTGGCCGCTCGCGAGCTGGGCGTCCCCATCACCGCCCACTGTTCCGCGTGGCCCGTGTCGGGGCCGAGCGAAGTGCAACGGCTCGCGGCCGAAGGGCTGCTCGGTCCGGACCTGCTCTTCGTCCACTGCACGTTCAGCTCCGACGATGACCTCCAGCGCATCGCCGACAGCGGTGGCTCCATCGCCGTGACTCCGGAGACGGAGCTGCAGATGGGCATGGGCTTCCCCGTCACCGGTCGCGCGCTGCGTGCGGGGGTCCGCACGACGCTCGGCTGCGATGTCGTCTCCAGCAACGGCGGGGACCTGTTCACCGCGATGCGGCTGGCCCTCCAGGTGGAGCGCGCCAGGGCCCACGAACGCGACGGCCTGTCGCGGGTCCTCGCGCTCAAGGCCGCGCGCATGCTCTCCATGGTGACGCTCGATGCCGCGGAGGCGCTGGGCCTGGGGCACATCACGGGCTCCCTGCGCCCTGGCAAGGAGGCGGATCTCATCGTGCTCGCCGCGGACGCGCTGAACCTGACGCCGCTCAACCGCCCCCGGGACGCGGTGGTGCTTCAGGCCCACGCGGGCAACGTCGAGTCCGTCATGGTCCGCGGACGGTGGGCGAAGTTCCAGGGCGCCCTCGTCGACGTCGACGTGGAAGCGGTCCGACGCCGCGTGGTGCAGGCTCGCGACGCGGTGCTCACCCGCGTGGGTGGACCGTCCGCGCTCCTGGGTGAACGGGAGGCGCTCGCGGAGCACTGGGAGCTGGGCGCCGCGAAGGACGCGTGACTCAACCCGGGCGAGGGCGGGGCGGCTTCTTGCGCACGGCTTCCTGCCTTGCGTCGATGCGCCGCTGGATCCCCTCCAGCATGAAGTCGAGGCTGGCCTCGAACTCGCGCCCGACGTCCGTGGCCCGCATGTGCGGCACGCTGTGCGCCAGGCCCGGGTAGTCCTTGGCGGGAAGCGCCTCGGCCGCCGCGAAGAACTTCTCGAACGGCGGAGGCGTGTCCCGGGTGCTCACATCCCAGGGCTCCTGCCTGCGGACCGCGCCCGCCAGCCACGAGAAGAACGTGTTGTGCAGCGCCCCCGCCTCCTTCCACGGGATGCCCGCGCCGTGCAGCTTGCGCACCGTCCTGTCCAGGATGACGAGCGCCGTGTGCACCGTGGGGCCTTCGTCCAACAGGAAGTCCATCAGCCCCCGGTGCGCCAGGCCCACCGCGCGCACGCGGCCCGCGAGCACCCGGAGCCAGGGCACCGGCTCCAGCCGCTCCTCCGGGAGCGCGACGGTGCCCAGGATGGCCTCGACGGACAGGAGCACGAGCGCGTCCCGGTGCTCGACGTGCTTGTACACAGCCATGGGCGTCACCCCCAGCCGCTCCGCCAGCGTCCGCATGGAGAGCTGCCGCAGCCCCTGCTCCCGCACGAGCACGACGGCGGCCTCCACCACGAGGTCCCGCGAGAGTCTGGGAGGACGCTTGCGCGCGGCGGAGGGCATGCGCCGCAGCATACGCGCTACACGGGCAGCGGCGCCGTCAACGCCCGCGCCAGCTCCCGCACCAGCCGCCGGGCCACCTGCGCCGAGGGCAGCCCGGACGTACGGGCCACCGCTCCCGGAAGGAGGCTCGCCTCCGCGTCACGCTCCAGCGCGAGCCACGCCTCACTGCGCGCCGCCTCCACCCGCGCCCGCGCTTCGGAGGAGAGCCGGCCCAGCGCCCACGCGTCGATGGCCCAGGACAGCTCCGCGTGCCGCAGCTCGTCCGGCGCGATGGTGCCCAGTGATTCGCGCACCGCCGCGTCCTCCGCGCACCGCGCCTGCCATTGGGCGAGCAGCGCGCCGAACGTCTCCCGCACGCAGCCCTCCACCGCGTTCTCGAGGGCGAGCGCCTCCAGAGACCGGTGCTGGAACGGCGCCACCGTGAGCTCCGGCATCGCGGCCCCATGCCGGACCGCCAGGGCCTCCATCACGCGCGCGTGCCGCACCTCCTCCCCCGCGGAGCGACGCGCCGCCCGCACCAGTCGCTCCGGCGCGCCGTGCGCGGACAGCTCGTCCGCGAGCCGCTCGAAGGCCGGCACGGACGCGGCCTCCAGGTGCGCCATCTTCGCGAAGAGGGCCCCGAGCTCCGGTGCCCCACCCGCCACCGCGCCATCGCTGCACAGCCCCTCCGGTCGGCGCCCCTCGCAGAGGTAGCGCATCTCGCAGCTCACCTCGTCGGGCTCGGGGAGCGCCTCGGAGGTGCGGTGGAGCGAACACGGCGTGGTGCCACCCACCAGCGCGCACAGCTCCTCGCAAGGCATGTCCGCCGTGGCCGTGCCTCCGTCGCTCAACGGGATGTTGGCGATGGGGCGCGTCTCCTGCTGCGGGGAACCCGACTCGCAGCCCCACGTCGAGGAACACGCCATCCCCAACGTGGAGACAGGCGCGAGGAGCAACAGGCGGGAGAAGGCACGGCGGAGCTTGCGGCGGGACATGAAGACACCCTCGTCAATCACAGACCTGCCGGCTCCAGGCCGCCACAGTCTGCCACAGCCACCCGCCGGGACTTCAACTTTCCATCTCCCAGAAATAGCCACTTTCCAAGCAACTCGTTCCCGGGTCACAAGAAAACCCTGTCGTCACATTTCCCCCTCGATGGTTTCCCCTTCCCCTGGAGTGAGATGAAAAAGCAATTGCTGACGCTCACCGTTGTGACGCTGGCAGCCACCAGCGTCCTGGCGGCGGACCGCATGAACCCGGCGGACCTGCGCCGTGTCACCAAGGCGCGAGAGTCCCTGGTCCCCGCCGTCGCGAAGGAGTTCGGGCCCAAGGCCCGCTTCGTCCACCTCTTCGGCCAGGGCCGGGGAATGCTGGCGGGCGTCGTCGCGGAGATTCCGTCGGAGCCGCTGGGCACGGACGAGCTGCCGCTGCTGGCCATCGTGAAGTACGACGAGTCGACCGGCGCGGTGCGCGTGGTGGACCGCGAGTTCAAGTACCGCGAGGCGCGCACGGTGGGCGCGGACGTGGCGCTGCTGGATGGCGAGGGCACGCTGCGCATTCGCGACGCGAACGGCAAGGACCGGCTGCTGGCCCGGGGCGTGGGCGGCGACCTGTTCCCCACGGCGAAGGGTGACGCGCTGGTGGCCACGCTCTTGATGAGCAGCGAGGGGCCGCATGAGACGGCGGTGGGCATCATCGACCTGAACGGCCGCGTGAAGGTGTTGGCGGACGGGCCCGGCGTGGACGCGACGCCCAGCATCTCCCCCGACGGCAGGACGGTGGTGTTCGTGTCCGGCCGCACCAGCGTGGCGTCGTTCTACGTGACGACGGTGGAGGGCGCGGAGGCGAAGCAGCTCACCAACGTGGGGCTGGAGAACTGGATGCTGTTCGGCGGCCCTCCGAAGGAGTTCGTGCCCCCGCCCGTCTCCACGCACCACATGGAGTGGTTGAGCGACGACGTGCTTCGCTACAACGGCGGCGGCGGCGCCTTCTGGAAGCTCAACGTGCGGACGGGCCAGGCGGCTCCGGATGTGGAAGGTGGGAAGTGATGCGCGCGACGATGAAGCCTCTCACCCTGGCGCTGGCCATCATGCTGCTGGCCCTGCCGGCGGTGTCCTCCGCCCAGACGATGTTCCGCTTTCCCGCGTCGCAGCTCGCGGACCAGTGTGGCAACGGCGGCTGCACGGTGAGCGCCTACAAGGACTACGGCGGCAGGGACTACGCCTGCGGCGGCGTGCGCTACAGCGGGCACACCGGCACGGACTACGCGCTGGTGGGCGGGTTCAGCAAGATGGACTACGGCGTCTGGGCGATGAACGCGGCGCGCGGCTACGTCGAGGCGTCGGTGGATGGGTATTACGACCGGTGCAACTACTGGGACCAGGCCAATCCCTACGCGGCCTGCGGCCTCTACACGGCCAACTACATCATCATGCGACACCCGGACAACACGCAGACCTGGTACTGGCACCTGAAGGCATACACGCAGCAGTTCGCGCGCGGTACGACGCTGACGTGCGGCAACTGGATTGCCCGCGTGGGTTCGTCCGGCGCCTCCACCGGCCCTCACCTGCACTTCGAGTACTGGGTCCCGGGCTACGGCACGGATGACCCGTACGCCGGCTCCTGCGGCACGCCCTACACGCGCTGGACCGCGCAGGGTGCGTACCGGGGCCTGCCCGGCATCACCTGCCAGTAGCCACCTGACAGGGCCTGTGTCCGTCCCCGGTTCTCAGGCCGGGGGCGGGCGCTGTTCGGAGCGGCGGCGCAGCCAGTTGCGCAGGAAGGCCTTCACCTCCGGGTGCTGGGACTGCTTGAAGTGGTCCGGCGGGCCGTACTCGACGACGCGGCCCTCGTGCATGAGGGCCAGGTTGTCGGCGGTGCCGAAGGCGGACGCCACGTCGGGGGTGATGACCAGCGACGTGGCGCCCAGCTGCTGCTTGCCCTTGGTGATGATCTCGTTGACGGCGGCCGTGGTGAGCGGATCCAGGCCGGCGGTGGGGTCGTCGTAGAGGAGGATTTTCGGCTGGAGGATGGTCGCGCGCGCGAAGCCCACGCGCTTCTGCATGCCGCCGGACAGCTCGCCTGGGAAGCGCGTGGCGGCGTGCGACAGGCCGACTTTTTCCAGCGTCTGGTTCACCGTGCGGGTGATTTCGTCCTCGGGCGTCTGGGTGCGCTCGCGCAGCGGGAACGCCACGTTGTCGAAGACGTTGAGCGAGTCGAACAGGGCGTTGGCCTGGAAGAGGATGCCCAGCTTGCGGCGCATCTGGTTGAGCGCGGGTTCGTTCATCCGCGCCACCTCTTCCCCGTCCACGAGCACCACGCCCCGGTCCGGACGCATCAGGCCCATGATGTGCTTCATCAGCACGGTCTTGCCCGAACCGGAGACCCCCATCAGCACGCAGGTGGTGCCCTCCGGCACCACGAGGTCCACGCCCCGCAGGGCCGCCTGCCCGCCGAAGGATTTGTGGAGGTCCTTCACCTCGATGGTCAGCGTGGGCGCCGTCCCGTTGTGGCTCTCGCTCATGGCGCCCCCACCCTACTCCAGGGTCATGTACTCCGGCTGGTACACCGACCGGTTGCGCAGCGGGGACGGCCCCCCGCTGTTCACGCAGTAGCCCGTGGGGTTGTCACAGCCGCCCTCCGGGTTGCCCCAGTACGCCGTGAGGTTCATCCAGGCCAGGCTGCCCGTGTAGCTGCCGGCCGGCTGCCAGGGGATGACCACCAGGTTGTTCCAGGCGTCCCACGCGAGCCCCGCGCCGGTGTCGTCCGCGAGGAAGTCCCCGTTGAAGATGGTTTCGTAGATGTGGCGGGCCGCGTCCGGGTAGAGGCCGTGCGAGCCCTGGGCGGAGAAGACCTCCGGGTGCCAGCCCGTGAAGAAGACCGCCTTGTCGCCGAAGGCGAAGTCCTGCCCGTTGGCGTGCTGGCTCAGGTAGACCCGCGCGGGGCGCCCGTCGATGAAGCGCACGGTGAGGTGTTCCCAGTCGCCCACGTGGTTGCCGAAGGTGGAGTAGCCCCCCGCGCAGCCCCAGGGCGAGTACCAGCCGATGCACACGCGCTTGCCATTGTTGTAGGGGTAGAAGCTCCAATACAGCACGTCGGTCACGTTCGTCGGCTGGCCGCCCTGGGTGCGAGCGATGAGCTGCGCGTAGACAGGCACCGATGTCTGGTTGGGCCGCTGGCCGTCCAGGAACTGCGGATCCGTGCAGGAGTCACAGCCCAGCGCCTGGTTCGTCACGAGGTGGCCGTTCTCCTCGTGGACGTTGGCCAGGTGGAACTGCGTGGAGGACGGGAAGTAGGACTCGTCCGGGTGGAGCCAGATGCGCGGCGCGAACGCGGCGACGGTCTGCGCGTCCACCGGCTGGCCCCGCAGCTCCGCGTTGGACGTGGCGCTCTTGTTGAGGGCCCAGTAACGGTTGCCGCCGGTGTCGCCGTGGCTGGGACGGGAGACGAAGGTGGAGGCGGGCAGGCCCCGGTGGTCGCGCGTTATCGCCTGCCACACGCCGATGTCGTCGTTGGCGCCGGAGCCGCTGTCGTCCCAGAGCCACGCGGGGTTGGCGGGCAGGACGTATTCGCTGCGCACGCAGCGGATGAGGTCGGTGGAGGGCTTGGAGTAGCCCAGCACGGCGACATGGCCCAGGCAGGTGTAGCCCGCGGGTGCCACGGGTTCCCAGAAGGACACGTCGTGCGTGCCGCCCGAGCCGGAGTCGCTCCAGATCCAGGTGTAGTTGGACGGCCGCGCCAGGAGGTCGCCCTCGCCGCGCACGAGGAAGGTCGTCGCGGGGGCCTGTCCCCGGTTGGGCATGGCGACGTCGCCCAGGGAGAAGAAGCCCGGCGTCAGGGAGAGGTCGGGGCGCCAGACGGAGATGTCATTCGTCGCGCCGGTGCCGTGATCATCGTAGACCCAGGTGAAGCGGCTCCAGGGTTTGACCTCCAGGGCCTTGGGATAGCGCAGGGGCAGCGAGTCCGCGCTCAGGGAGAACTCGGCGCTTTGGTTGGAGAGCGCGGTCGCCGCGACGACCTTGAAGCTCCCGGCGGGCAGCGTGACGGAGAGCCGCGCGTTCGTGCCGCCGCCGCTGTTGTTGTCCTGGGCGAGCACGGTCCCGTTCGCGTCCAGGAGGTAGAGCCAGGCATCCGCCGACGAGGTCAGCGTGAAGACCACCGGGGTGCCGGTGGACGGCGCGTCGAGCAGGAACACCCGGTTGGCCGGACTGGAAGGACTCTGGCCGCCCGAGCCCTGCCAGGCTCCGTAGAGGGTGTTCGCCCGGGCCAGGTGAGGCAGGAGCGAGGTCGTGGCGAGCGCGACGAGGGGGAGCCATTGCTTGAGGGCCATGGGCGCCTGGGGAAGGAGGAACCCAGGACCATAGCCGGGGTGCGAGGCCCGGGTCTGGAACGTCGGTTGTCGGCGTCGTTCCAGAGTGACTACGCTTTCAGCATGGGTGACTGCTTTCAAATCATTGTCGACAAAGATGTCTCATCAGACGACGCGCCCCTCCTGGCTTCACGGGTCAGGGAATGGCTTGTCGCGCGGACGATCATCGAGCCCGGGCTGTCGGACTGCGCGCTGGGGAGTCCAGGCCATCGGCCCGGAGTCGGGCAACAGGCCGCGTTGGAGAGTCCCGATGCGGATTTCTGGAGCCCGGATGTCAACGGCCTGGAGATCAACACGGGACGCACCGTCTTCTTCAACATCGGATGTGAGTTGACGTGCCGCGCCTGTGGGGCCCGAGTCGAACCCGAGGATGATGGATGGTCTGACGCCGTGGATGATTGGTACAAGGGCAACGACGACGCGGTGTTCAACTGCCCCGAATGTCAGCAGGCAGATCGCTTGACCGATTGGAGCGGCGAGTTCCCGTGGGGCTTCGGCAACCTGGGGTTCACGTTCTGGAACTGGCCGCCCTTGTCCGAGGGCTTCGTGCGAGAAGTGTCGCAGCGGTTGGGCCACCGGACCGTATTGGTACGCGGGAAGCTGTGAATGGAGCGTGAAGGCACCCTGGGCTTCGCCCGCCGGGGGCAGTCCCAGGAGGCGTCCATGTCCGTGTGTCAGGGCCCCGTGCGCCGCAACCCCTCATCGGAAGTGCAGGAGCTGAACTGAACCCTTTCACGCGACTATGACCTTGACGCTCACCGAATCCCTACCGCTGTTGAGCGACGATGAGGCCGCGTCGCACATCGACGGCGTAGAGTCCGCCGGCATCCGTGGCGGTGTCGTTCGGGTCGCAAATTTCGGTGTGCGCGTAGATGCCGACCAGGACGATGCCGTCCGGCAGCTGCTCCACCGACACCTGATAGATGTCGCGCCGGAAGAGGCACAGCTCGACCGGCGTTGCGTCCTTGGGCGGCTTGCGGTCCAAGGGGAGGAAGTCATCCATCGCGAGCTGGACGGCGGTCGCGATGTCTCCACTGAGGAGTGTTGTCCGGCCCTCCTGAAAGAGGAGGGGCGGGAAGACGAACTTCTGGGCCTCTTCGGGAGGCGCATGCGGTGGGCGCGTCGAGCGATGGAACAGGGAGCACCCGCTCAACGCAACGAGCGACACCTGTCATGGGCCGGGGCAACGGACCGCATCCGGGTCGGCCAAGCGGATCGCGAATCCTGAGCGCTCAGGACTGGCCGCTTACGGCCGGTTGCCCTTCGCCCGCGCGCGCAGTGGAATCCTTCGCACAGGGACTGGCGCAGGACGCAGAGGCCGTCCGAGCCGCGCTGACCACGGCTGGGAGCCATGCCCACCTCTGCTGGCGCAATACCCCGCGTGGAGACGTTCAGCTTCAAGAGTCGGGACTTTAAGCTGACCGACCGGGATGCATTGGCGGCCCAGATGACTACGGACGCGGGCCACGCCCTGAGGTATTACGGGGAGACGTTGAATATCCTTCGGAAGGGAATCAGGCAGCAGGCGCACGTCCAAAGGGTCCGCCTTGTTTATGAGGAAGGGCCACTCTTGCCCAAGGACCCCAAGATGGTGAGGGCTGCGATAGCGACTGCAAAGCGTAAAGTTGAAGGAGTGGAGGTGCTGGTCGAATGAAGATTCTGGGTTTTCACGACCTGGTGGTAGGTGATCGTCTGCGGCTTTCTCTCAAGGGGAGCCTTGCATATCAGGGGAGATTCGAGGATTCGTTCGAACCATTCTTCCAGGCTCTCGAATCGTATGCTGGCGACGCGATGCCCAATGTTGTTCGAGGCCTACGGCACCGGAAGTATTCGAGAGCATCAGTCCGGAAAGCATTGGAAGAGCGCCGCGAAGGGAACAGTACTTCTGTTGCGCTGTTCCGAACGGAGCCTCCCGCGATAGAGCTAGGTCTTGATGTCTGGCTCTCTTGCCGGCCTGTCGAAATCTCCGTCTGGTTCGATGTGCAGCCGCTCATCCGTTTCATGGACGCTGAGCGGTGCGGCGAATTTGTGAAGATGGTTCGTGCTTGGGCGTCTCAGTGTGTTGTCTCGTACGCATCCGCTCATAGCATGGCGGACGAGCAGTTCACGGACTCCCCCAACTTTGGTCGTGACGACGAAGTCACGCAGCGAGATGGGTTCGACAAGGTCTACGAGGTGTGCTGGCTGAACGTCTTCGGCCCCCATCTCGTGGAGAGCGTGGGTCGTGAGCGGATGCTCTCGACTCCTGCGCACCTCGTGGAGGAACTGCCCAATGGCTCCGTCCTCCTGGTGCTGAGGCCCACTGCCGCCGACTTCGCCAGTGAGGATGCACGCGTGGCGCAGGCCCGTGCCCATGTCCACCTGCGGCCGGACCTCGACTTCGACACGGTGCTGCGCGGGCTGAAGGAGCGCAGCGCAGCGCTCGCCCCTGTGGAGCCCCGCTTCCACCCTAACCTGGCGCCGCTGCTCTCGCGTTTGCCAGACGAGTTCGCCATCAGCGAGCGGCAACAGAAGATTGCCGAACTCAACGCCTTCCGGCCACCCGAGCCGGAGGAGTGGCTGCCGATGGCCCTCCCCTCGGACGTGGCGAATCCGAAGCGCGTCCTCGAGTCCTACGGCGACTTGTCCGAAGGCCTCGTGGCGGCACTGCACACCAAGGTGCCCTCCATCATGGACGAGACGGCCGAGTCCCTCACGGACCTCGACTTCTACTTCTGGCGGGAGAACTTCCCGGAGCGGTACACGCGCGAACTCATCGACAGTCACACAGCTCCGGCGCTGGGGGCCTACCTGGGGGACGTGCTGGTGCGGCGGTTGGGCGGGACGTGGGTGCTGCGGCAGAAGGTGGAAGAGTCCCAGGTGCGGGTGGGCAAGCGCGTCTGGCTGCCCTTCCTCCGCGCCCGCCGGTACATGCAGTCCCGCCAGTCGCTGTTGGACTACTCGCTCACGCAGTTTTTCCATGAGGTGGAGCGGTACCGGCCCTGACTTGGTGCTGGTTCTCCTCGCGCGCCAGACGACGCTGTCAACGGCCGGGGTCATAGACCGCAGGAGGGTCGGCCAAGCGGATCGAGGTGACGAGTTCGTCAGGCAGCCGCTGTTCGAGTGTCATGGGCCGCCCTATCGGATCGCTCGTGGGACACCTCCTCGGATCGTTGTCCCGATCAGTCCGACCAGCCCGCGTGCTTAGGAGCGTCAAGGGTCGGCTCCGCCGAAACCTGAACGGTTCTGCGCCCTTGCCCCTCCCTCCGCGCGGGCGAAGGGCAACCGGCCGCAAGCGGCCATTCCTGAGCGATCAGGATTCGCGATCCGTTTGGCCGACCCGGCTGCGATCCATGACCCCGGCCCGTTACACCGGCTCAACTGACCCGAAAGCTGATCCGAAGTAGCGCATCGAGATCAGTGAGCCTGTCGCCCTTCTCCTCGCGCTCATCCATGATTGCGGTGAGGAAGGCGGCCTGTTCGGATGATAGGCGCGTGTGGTCTACGACGGAGAGAGGTGGGCCGCTGACGAGGAGGAACATCGCACCGCCTCCTGGGCTGAGATCCACGAAAACGTAACCTTCACCAAGCTTCGAGAACCAGCCCGGAGTGCGGTAAGCGGTGCGTACAAGGTAGTCGAGCCGCAGTGAGATGAGCCGGGTAGTCTTGCGGCCCCGCGATGCAGTGGTGTGACCGCGCCCGGCCGGGTAGCTGAGCAGGGAGCGGCTCTGAAGGCCCTTGAGCCAAGCCAAATTCCACCGAGGCTCAACGCGCCGGGTGAGCTGGGCCGCGGCATGGTCCGCCGACAGGTCCAACTGCATCAGCGTCGACTCGCCCCCCGCCTCACGCAGGAGGTCCACCATGCGCTTCTGACCAATGTTTTGTTGCACGTGAACCCACTCGTGCGGGAAATACAGCATGGCGGTAGCCAGGAGCTCTTCCCTGTCAGAGATACTGGCCACCATCTGCTGATAGCTCGGCTCGTGAAGGGTGACCGGAAGAGCAGCCTCCCTCATGCTGCGAAGAGGAGCGCTCCCAGCGTCCTGCCGCTTCGGCTCCAGCCGAAGCCTCTTCATGAGCAGAGGAGGATGCATCCGGCCCCAGCGCCCCTCCGTCGATAGAGCCTTCGAGGTGGGCGGCCGTCTCCCTGACTCACTCCTGTTCGTCCGCATCGGGAGGGGTGAGTGCGTGGCGCTCGAGCAGCCTCCGGAGCTGCGTGCGATGGATGCCGAGCGCTCGCGCCGTGGCGGTCACGTTGCCTCCGTTCTGGAGCAGGGCCTGCTCGATGCGGGCACGCTCGTCGGGAGGCAGGGGCTTCGCCTTCGATGGCGCCCGCTGCCGAGGAGGTTCTCGCTGTGCTTCGGGAGCCCGTGACAAGGCCGGCCCGAAGCTCGCTCCGGCGCCAGGACCGAGATGACGTGCCTCGACACGAGACGCGCCTTGCATGAGCGCGGCTTGTACCGCGCCGCGCAGCTCGACCAGCAACTCGCGGACGTTACCGGGCCAGGGCCTCCGCAGACACTCCTCGACCAGCGAGACGTGCAGGCCCATCCCGGGCGAGATCCGCTGGAGTTCCTGCTCGAGCAGCAGGGGAATCTCCTCGGGGCGCTGGCGCAACGGCGGCAGCGTGACCTCCGGTCGGCCGATGCGGAAGTACAGGTCCTCGCGCAACTGCCCGTTGGCCACCAGGGCGCGCAGGTCCTTGTTGCTGGCGCAGCAGACTCGCAAGTCTATCGGCTGTGCCTTCCAAGCCCCCAACGGGAGCACCTCCCTGCTCTCGAGTACCCGCAGGAGCTTGGCCTGGACCGACAGGTCCAGTTCCACGACCTCGTCGAGGAACAAGGTGCCTCCATCCGCGGACTGGAGGTAACCCGGGGCGTCCACGTCGGCCCCTGAGTACGCTCCCCGCCGAGCGCCGAACAGCAGTCGCTCCGCGATGCTCAGGGGAATGGCCGCGCAGTTGACGGCGATGAAAGGGCCACTTCGCCGGTGAGAGTGGAAGTGGAAGGTGCGCGCCACGCCTTCCTTGCCAGTACCGCTCTCCCCATGGATGTGCAGCGAAAAGCCAAGACTGGCCGCCTGGGAGACTTCCGCGAGCAGACCTTGCATCGCCGGCCCCCGCACGAACCCCTCCACGAGTTGGACCCCCTCGGCTTGGAACGGCCGTAGGTCCTGGCAGGGAACGAAGAGCGAGTCCCCCATGCGCACCACACGCCTCGCCTCACGGACCGTCCCCTTGGGAAAAGCCTCACCGTCCACGAACGTGCCATTCTGACTGCCCAGGTCGGTGACCCAGAAGCTCCGCCCATCGAAGCGGACCTGGGCATGACGCCGCGACATCTTCGCGTCCTGGACCTCACCCAGCGCGGTGGCGCCTCGCCCCAACTCCAGGACCTCCCCACTCGAGGGCATCGCCACGGCCATTGCCCGGCCTCCTCCGAAGAGGCGCAGCAGCCCTGGGACACGAGCCGCATCGCTCGCATGAGCGCCAGCGACATCCCTGCTGGAGCGCACCGTCGACCGTTCCAGTTCCCTTTCCATGGTTGCCATCATACGCTTGTGCCACGGGCACACGTCAGGCGGTGCCTCTTCCTGTGCCACCGACCCTCGCTCCACCACTGCGGGCCCGCGTCGCTTCGCAAGTCATCGAGACTCCTCGCGGCGCGGGGAACCCTGTTCACGCGGCCCGCTCTGGCACGACGTTCGCTATACAAGCCCCAGGATGAATGGACTGGCAATGACAACGAAGCAGTGCCTCCGCCCTCCCGGACTCGGCTCGCGAGTGAGCGCAAGGCTCCAGTACGTGGTGATGCTGTTCCTGGCCATGGGGGTCAGCGGGTGCTGTGTATTGTTCCCCGGGAGCAAGTCCTGCGTGAGGCCCACGCCCCCCGGAGAGCCCGACCTCAACGAGAGCCTGCCCGTCCAGGACTGCCGCTCGGAGACCTGTGTCCTCCCCCCGGAAGCCATACCCCTGTCGCCATGGGAATGTCCGACCGGGCAACCCAGCTGCCGACCTCCGGAGACGAACGGGCTGGGCATCTTCGTCGTCGAGGGCGGCACCTACTGCTTCCAGGTGGATGGGAGACCACGCTTCTGTCCCGAAGCCTTCGCGAACATCCCGGCCTCGACCAGCGCACCCCGCCCCTCTGTCCGCTTGATGGGCCGAGTCCCCAGCACGCCCGGGGACCTGCTCGGCGGATACACCGTGACGGGAGTGCTACAGAATCCCCAGACATCCGGCACAGGCGAGCCCGTCAGGATTCACAGCATCCAGGCGGAGGGCACCCGGTTCACCGTGAACTACTGTCCCATGTCCAGCGCCTGCATCGACACCGCGACCCAGGTTCTTCAACTTCGAGACGAGAACCTCCACCTGCTGAGACTCCGGGTTTCGCTCCCAGCCGATGACGGCGGGCCCGAAAGAGCGGCGACCTTCGAGGTGGCGGTGACGCCTCGCCCCGGGGCTTCGACCCGGGTCCGCGGCTATGACGTCCTCTACCGGGAGGCCACGGGGCCTTGGGTGCATCACTGCGACCTGAGGGGCGTCATCGCCTCCGACAGGGACGCAACTTCCTTCCTGCCAAGGCTGCGCATCAACAGCGTGAACGCAGCCGTCGAGCCCGTCCCGACGTGGACCACCATCGGCTGTGAGTCGGGGGCCATCGTCACCTGCCTCGACTGGGGCTACGCCCCCTGGAACCCCGACACAGGCGTCTACGACACGCTCCGCAGCCATCTCTTCGGCTCGTGCCTGCAGGCCAAGCGCGCCGCGTATTTCGTCGGCCGCGGAGACCTCAAGAGCTACACCCGGAATGGCACGCGCATCAACAAGCGCGACCAGTTCGGACTGGGGAGGAACGCGAACAACCAGGTCGAAGAGCTTCGGACGCTGGAGGCCCTCTGGAGTCCCCAAGGCGCGGTCTGCCTCAACCCTGAGAACCGCCGGGTCCCCGACATCGCCCTGCCCGCCGGCATGCTCGGTGTGCCGCCTTGCGCCAGGCCGCCCACATGGACACCGACGGGAAAACTCGCCACGGGCACGTTCACCCCGGCGCCGGACTGAGCCCCGCCTTGCGGAGCGCCTCCGCGTACTCCCGCCGCAGCAGTGGATTGAAGACGAGGGCCTTCACCAGTGACTCGCGGGCCTGACGCAGATGCTCGGCGCGCGCCGCCTCCGCGCGTGCCAGCCGTGCCTGGAGCAACAGCAACCCTCCACGGACGGCATGAGCCGAAGCCAGCTTCGGGTCCAGCGTGAGCGCCCGGTCCACTTGCGCGAGGCCCTCGGAGATGAAGCCAGGGGCCTCGCGGGGAGACACAGCTTCCGCCAGACGCAGGCAGGCCCTCGCCAGCTCCTGGTGGGATTCGTTGTAGGGCTGTATCTCCACCGCTCTCCTCGCTTCGGCGCGCGCGAGCTGGAGGAGTCGGAGTCCGGAGCCGCCGTTGCGTCGTACCCAGGTGGCCTCCACGAGCGCCAGCCGCGCGCTCAGGACCTGACAGTCGGCGCAGCTCGCATCCCCTAGCGTCGCGTCCCGCAGGGCATGTCGGCCCGCCTCGAGCGCGACATCGGGGGCGCGACCTTCCACCACGGCCTGGGTCGCCGCGAACAAGTGCCCCGTCGCGAGGAAGAAGTGGGTCCGCGCGAAGGTCGGATTGATGCCGAGCGAGCGCTCGAACCAGCGAGCGGCACGCGCCAACGGAGCCCGTGCATCCGCCGCCGAGGCGACGAGGTACTCCACGCGAAGCAGCTCCGAGAGCCCCAGCTTGTTCAGCGCGGAGTGGTAGTTGCCGTTGATGGCGAGCACTGCCTCACCCGCCGCGATGGCCTTTCGCACCTCCGGCTCCGGATCAATCCCCCGCGCGAGCCGCTGAGCCGCCATCGCGTTGTACAGCTCCGCCAGGTTCGAGTACCCGAACACGTATTTCGGGTCGTACCTCACGGCCAGACGCAGGAGGCGTTCCGCCTCGGCATAGGAGGTGGATGGATCCTCACCGCGCTCGCGCTGGCGATTCCCTCGCCAACGATGCACCAGCGACAGGTCGTTGAGTCCCCAGGGGTATTGGGGTTGGAGTTCGAGGGCCCGACCCAGCCGGGAGATGGCCTCGCGCCAGGACGGCTCGGGGTCTCCTCCCTCCCAGGACGCCTGGAGCCCCAGGAAGAAATAGCCGACGCCCAGGATGTCGTGTGCCTGGACGTCCAGGGGAGACAACTCCACCGCGCGCGACGCGGTCGCGATGCAGTCGGTGAGGAGTCGTTTCGGGTCCACCTCTTCACCGCCCGGGTTCGCGGCGCGGTACCGATTGAGGAGGATGAAGGCCTTCCGGGTGTAGCCAGCCCCGCGAGACGGCGCGGCCTGGAGACCCTGCTCCGCCGCGGACAGCGCCCTCTCCAGCGAAGCCCCGGAAGACTGCCCCTCGCGCCGGTCCAACTCCGCCTCCTGCAACCCCACCTCCGCCAGCGCCTCGTAGCTCCGGGCGTCACTGCGTCCCAGCTCCACGGCGCGCTCATGGAGGCGGCGGGCCTCGTGGAGGCCCGAGCGGGCCGCGTCGTAGTTGCCCCGCTCCAACTGCTCCATCGCTCGTGCGTGGGCCACGTCGCCCGCGAGCTTCCGGGCCTCGTACAGCCACGGCGCCTGGGTCTCGGCGAGGGCCGCCGCCCGAGCCGCCGCGTCGTAGTCGTGGCGATAGAAGGCAATCAATCCCTCCAGATATTGGGGGGACTCCAGCTCCAGCACCTGGCTGCGTTCGAGCGACTGGAGCGCTGGCCGGAGGTACTGTTCTTCGATGGCGCGCTGCCGCGCCGCGACCCACGCCGGGTCGCCCCCGTGCCGCGCCGCTTCCATCTCCTGGTGGTAGCGCTCGCCGAGGCCCCTTCCCAGCGCATAATGGAGCTCTGGCGAGTCCAGCCCCAGCTTCCTCGCGCGCGTCAGCGCGGTGTGCGCCTGTTCCAGCTCTTGCATCGCCAGATGGCCACGTCCCAGAGCGTACTGGACGAGCGCATCTCCCGGTGCCCCCAGCGTGTGCCGCCAGGCGGCGATGCGCGCCATGCGCTCACGCACGAGCTGCTGCTCTCGACGGGTGTCATGCAGGGGGGCCGTGTATGCGAATCGCAGGAACCACTCGAGGTCCTTCACCTGCTGGCCAAGCTGCTCGGCCATCCGCGCACGCCCCTCCGATTGCAGTCGAGCCTGTCGCGCGTCCCACCTGGACGTGATGCCCAGGACCGAGAGCACCAGGATGAGCGAGAGTGACACGGCGGAGCTCGCCACCAGGGTCCGGTGCTTGCGCGCGCGGCGCCATAGCCGGGAGAGCGGCCCCGGGCGCTGCCCGAGGATGGGCTCTCCGTCGATGTAGCGCCCCAGGTCCTCGGCCAGGGCTCGCGCCGAAGGGTAGCGCTGCCCGGGGTCCTTGCTCAGGCACTTGAGGACGATGACCTCCAGGTCGCCGGGCAGGTGAGGCACGAGCGTGCGCACGGGCGGCGCCTCTTCGTGGAGCACCTTGTTGAGGGTGCCGACGAGCGTCTTGTCCGAGAACGGAGGAGCGCCGGTCAGCAGCTCGTGGAGGGTGGCGCCCAGGCAATAGACGTCCGAGCGCCGGTCGACGGCCCGCGTCTCCCCTCGGGCCTGCTCCGGTGACATGTACGCGGGGGTGCCCATCACAGCGCCCGACCAGGTGAGGCCCTGCTCGAGGCCGGGTTCGTGCGCCAGACCGAAGTCCATCACCACCGGGGCGCAGCGCCCGTCCTCCTGCCGTCGCACCAGGATGTTGCCCGGCTTGAGGTCGCGGTGGATGACGCCGAGCCGATGCGCCTCGTGCATCGCGGAGGCGACCTCTCGCATCAGTTGGACCCTCTCCGGGAGCGACAGCCCTGCCGCGGCCTGGTCGAGCCGCTGGCCCTCGATGAGCTGCATCGCGATGTAGTCCCGGCCCTCCGCATGACCGACCTCGTACACCGCGCACACGTTCGGATGGTCGATTCGCGCCTGCATCCGGGCCTCTTGCAGGAAGCGCATCACCCGGTCCGGGTCCGCGCCTCGCACGAACTTCAGCGCGACGGTGCGGCTCAGCCGCCTGTCCCAGGCCCTGTGGACCTCTCCCATGCCGCCGTGGCCGAGCAGCTCCAGCAACGTGTAGTGCCCCACGGAAGAGTTTCCGTGGAGCTGGCCCGACCCCGCTCCGGGCGAGCCGTCCGGCACGAGGCTGGCCCCTACGGTGAGCTGTGCCACCTCCGGAGTGACGTCCCGGTCATCGTCCACGGCTTCCCCCATCCCGTCATGGTAGCCCATGATGGTCTACCCAGACACCCGGCCCCCGGCCATCCGACACAGCGAAACGGTGTGCCTGGCACCGCGCGGCGCTGTGTCCGTGGCGTGCCTTCCTGGGCCTCAGTCAGGTGCGCTCCGAGGCAGATGCGTCCGAGGAACGCGGCGACTGGATCGGCATGTGAGCTGCAAAGCCATGCATCCGACGAGGACGTATGGAGAGGCCTTCACGACCGAAGCACCGACTCCACACCTCCACGCTCATGCCGCCGAGCCGAGGGGCCGGCTCCGGCAAACACTCTCACACGCCTCGAAGCACTTTCACTCCAAGGAGTCGAACCGATGGCCCATTACAAGAGGATCCTCATTGCTTCAGCGGTGGTGCTCGGCAGCGTGGCGGGGACCGCCAGCGCCCGCACCGTCTCCGGGTGGCACGGCAAGCCCCAGCTCCAAGCGGATGGCGCCTGCCTGGGCGAGTCGTGGACCACGCAGACGAACAACTGCCCCAGGACGGTCGGGCTGTTCTACCCGCTCCAGGTCGACGGCTCCGGTAACTACCGGGTCACCTTCAATGCCTATGGCGCGACCTCCGCCAACAACGTCGGCTGCCGGTTCTTCGCGCTCAGCAGTGATGCGACGCAGATGTGGTCGGTGCCCGTCACCTACCTCCCGAGCTTCGGCGCCAACGTGAGCGTCGCGCTCGGCCCGGTGTACGTGCCTGCCGGCGGCACCCTGAACCTCGCGTGCGACCTCAACCAGGGCGCACGCGTGAACAGCGTTTACTGGTACCAGTAGTCCCGTCGAGCCGCCGCTACCCGGCTTTCGGGTAGCGGCGGCTCCCTCCACCGAGGTCATGACCATGAAGCCCCGGCATCTCTTGACGGGAGGCGCCCTCGCCTGCGCGTGCGCCACCGTGCTGTTCTTCCAGCAGCGGCATGACAGGGACGAGTTCCTTCGACGCGCCTCCATGGCGGAGCCGCTCGCGACCGAGAGGCAGGGGCCGGCCTCCGCGCCCGAGCCCACGCCGCCCGCCCGTCTCCGTGAAGCGCGCGTCGAGGTCCCCGTCCCCTCGCCCGTGGCACCCGAGCCCGTTGCCTCGACACCCGAGCTCGCCGCCGCGACACCCAAGGCTGGGGGGACGCCCGCCCCTTCGTCCGCCTCCACGGAGCAGGTGAGACAGCGCCTCGAGGCCTACTTCGGAGACGAGCCTTTCGACACCGCGTGGGCGCGGAGCGCCGAGCGGCAAGCGAAGGACGGCGTGAGGGCCGCGCTGCCAGACCCCTCGCAGCTCAGGTCCATCGAGTGCCGGGCCAGCCTGTGCCGCATCGAGACGGAACATGGGGACAACGAGCAGTCCTTCAACTTCGTGCGCACGGCCTTCATGGCTCCGGAGCGGCAGGTGTGGAACGCGGCGTTCGTGACGGTGCGCGGTGTGGATTCGACCGACAACAAGGTCGTCACCATCACGTACTTGGCGCGAGAGGGAGTGGACCTCCCCATGGAGAGGCTGCTCTCCCCAGGGGGCGATGACGCGCAGGCCCTCCAGTAGTCACCACGAACCAACGTCAAAGCGCTGTGCGCCCGCCGATCTCAGGGAAGCGCTCATAGGCCCGCGGGAGTGCGTCCAGGTGAGCCGCGTTGTCGAGGTCGAGCGGCGCATCGGTGAGCTATACGACCCACCCCCGAGGCCGTGCGCCGCGACCGAGTGAGCAGGCCCACATCCCGCGAGGGGGCTGGGAACCTGATGGCCCTCGTGGTGTCGGAGGACCAGTAGTTCACCCACCCGAGGTAATGCGGGAGCATGGGCGCGCGAAGCGCCTCGGGTGGGTTGAGCATGGGCAGCCCACGGGGTGAGCGCTCCGGAACATGAGCGGAACCAGGCATCTGCTTCGCGACCTCGGAGCCGTAACCGTCAGGTGAGGCGTGGCCCCAAAAAGCACGAGCCCCCTCCGCCACGCCCGCGAGCACAGCCGCCACGGCTGCGATGACAGTCGCATCGAAGGGTAGCTTCGCATGGACCTGAAGCTGCGGCTGGCCACCGGGCATCGGACTCGCGGATCTCTTCAGCCCGGAGATCATCACGGGGGAACCCTCGTCGCCATTGCACAGGAGCGGGAACTTCCCACCCCTCGCCGCGTCGGCGAGTGTTGCGAGGCGAGCTGGTTGATGGGCATCACCGAGCGCGAGCGTCAGCGAGCGCGCTCGGTGATGGGAGCGGCCTACAGAGCGGCGGCGTCGGTGTCGAGCACGCGTGCGAGTACGTCGCGCTCGACGAGCTTTTTCTTGCGACGCGCGGCCTCGCGAAGCGCAGTGGTCGCGAGCCGGTCGATGTCGCGGTGAGCGCCGGAGGCGGCCTCGTGGAGCATCGCCATCGCATCGGAGGCGAAGAGCTCTCGCTCGCAGCCCGCGTTCTTCAGGCGCAGGCGGAGGTACTCCGCGGTGTCATCGGGCCCAAGCGCGTCGATGGTGAGCCGGCGTGCGAGGCGGGAGGCGAGGCTGCGGTTACGGCGCATTGCGAGCCGCGAGTCGAGCTCGGGCAGGCCGACGAGGATGAGGGAGAGGAGCGCCTTCGAGTCCCACTGGTAGTTCAGGAGGATGTGGAGGTGGTCGAGCACGTCCTGGTGGAGCAGGTGCGCCTCGTCGAGGAGGAAGACGGGGTGGACGCGCTCGCGACCGAGGTCCTCCACGTGGCTGGACACGGCGTAGAAGACAGAGGCCGCGGTGGCGGACGGCGTGAGCCCGAGGGCAAGACACAGCTGGCGGTAGAAGTCGCGGCGGCCCAGCGTGGCGTTGTGACAGGAGGTGAGGCGGAAGCCCGCCTGGGGGAGCCGGTGGCGGAGCGCGCGCAGGACGCACGTCTTGCCGACGCCGGGCTCGCCCACCAGCATGACGCTCTGCCGCTCGCGCACGGCCTCGCAGAGCTCCTCGACGAGGTCCGTCTTGGAGGCCGGCAGCCAGAGGTCCGCGTCGGCAATCTCCTTGGAGAAGGGCGCCTCGGAGAAGCCGAAGTGAGTGACGTAGGCGGGCGTCATGACTCACCTCCATCGCGATGCTGAGGAGGACGCCCGACGGCGCGGTCGAGGAGCGCGCGGGGCGGGTCAAACGCGGGGTGTGGCCGGTACGTCTCGTCGTGGAGGGGAGGCCGACGCAGCGGCCTCTTGCGGCGCGCGTTCTTCACCGCGTCGACCGGGTGGAGGGTGTAGCGCTTGCCCTCGAATTCGGCCCAGGGAGCCTCACCCAGGTCGACAAGGCAGCGGCACAGGTGCACGAGGCGCCCGGCGAGGTGGCCTGCGTCGAGCTCGTAGTCGGCGCCATCGACAGCGACGGTGGTGTCGCGCCGCACGCGTCGGCGGATGCGGGTGGTGAGGGCCTCGCGCAGCTTCGCCTCGTCGAAGCCATCGGGCGCCCGGGGCGCGGCCTCGAAGACGGTTTTCGGTGTCGCGCCCATGAGGGCCGCGTGCGACGTGACGTGGTAGTGCGCGTCGAGGAAGGCGCAGAGGCGGACATTGACGTCGTGCAGCGAGGCGACGGGCCCGAGGAAGTCGAGGCAGCCCTCGCGCAGCGTGCGCCAGAAGCGCTCCATCTTCCCGCGGGCGGGGGCGTCGTAGGGCCGCGCGTGCAAGAGCGACGTGCCGATGCGAGCGCACGCGGTGGCGAGCGTCTCGCCCCGGTACGTGGCGCCATTGTCCAGGTAGAGAGCGTCCGGCGGACCGTGCTTGCGCAGGGCGCGCACCCTGAGGCCAAGCATGTCCACCTCGCGCTCGGTGTGGTGGGCCTCCAGCGCCACGACGTACCGACTCGCGTCGTCCAGCAGCGCGTGGATGCGCAAGGGCAGCGACTTGCCCCCGACGGTGAGTCCAGGCCCGTGACACACGTCCGCGTGCCACAGGGCCATGGGGCGCTCGGCCTGCCAGCGCAGGCGCGTCTTCGTGCCGCTGCCGTCGCGCATTCCGATGCGGTCGAGTCCTGCTTCCGCAAAGAGGCGGCGCACCGTCGTCGCCGAGACGGCGTCCTTCTCGAGCCGGCCATCGGTGACGAGCGTGCGCAGGATGAGCGTCACGGACGCGGACGGGTACTCCCGCCGGATGTCGAGCAGCAGCTCGCGCTGGGCCGCCGAGAGCTGCTGGGCGCGGCCCTTGTCGCTGCGGCCGCGCGGGGCGAGGCCTGAGAGGCCGCGCTTCTTGTACGCGTAGTACCAGCGCTCGAGCGTGGCCGCCGAGTAGCAGTGGCTCGCCTTGGCGCCCGGCGGCACGAAGCGCTGCTGGGCGAGGGACTCGAGCGCCGAGGCGAGCTGGCCTCGGTCCATCTGCGCCTGGGTGAGGGCGCCGATGACTCCGTGGCGAAACACCGCCACCGCCTCGGCGTGGGACTTCGGGGTGAGGCTCTTCATTTTGCGCGGACTTCCCGTACCGCCCCCTCATCCCGGCATGGGCCTCTTGGGAGAGCAGACGCCTACCGTCCCGCCGGAGGCAGGCCTTCGAGGACGGGGCGTGTCGGGTGGGACGGACTTCTGCGCGGGGCGAGCCGATGGCCGCGGAGCAAGTCCCTCAGCGAGCGCGCTCGGCGCCCCGGAACGAACAGGCGGACAGCGATGGCGGTCCCGTCGCCGGGAGCGCAAAGGCGGCGACTGTCGTCGCCGCTCGTGCGGCCACCGCTCGCGCCGTCCAGTCCGCGGGCGCCGGCCGCACGCAGCAGAGCAGCCTCCCGCGCCTGGCCTCTCCGGCTCAGCGACAGAGGGCATCCCAGCGCCCAGCGCTCCCTGGCCCCACCACGTCCCACGGACTCACGCGCCTGCGCACCGCCGCCGCCGGCAGCGACTCGAGGCCCCACAGGGCGAGCGCCCAGGCGATGGCCGCGAGCGAATAGAGCTTCCTGGCCAGCACCTCCGCGGGCACTACCGTCTGCGACACGCCGCACGCACGGCAGCGGTAGCGTCGCACGCGCAGCTCTACGAGGACGGGCGACGCGCCAGCGTCCAGCGGCCCGCGCACCTGGCGGCTCCGGCTGCCATGCCCATGAAGCCCCAGAGGCGCTCCCACAGGGCGGCTCGCCGCGCCGCAAGCGGCGCAGCTCGCCGGGCGTACCGCCGACACGGACGGCATCTGTGCCGCCCAGGACTTGACGCCGACGCGCGTCCGTACGACTCCTTGGGTGCCTCGCTTCTCTCTCACACGTCAAGCGGGGCGCTCGACCTGTGAGCGTGTTGGCGCACGCTCCAGGTCACCTTTCTCGCACGCGAGCTGGCGAACACCGCCGCGCCCCGTCCTCTCAGCGCCCCGCGGACTACCTCACGCAGCGTGGCGCGCCAGAATCCGGCTCGCTGCTGGACTCCGCGCGGCCTGCAACATCCCTTCCCGGCAACCAGCACGCTCGTCGCGACCGCGATCTCCATCAACCACTTCGCTCAGCAACAGCCACAAAACCCGGAGAGGCTCACTGTCGGACTGAACAAGGACACTCTGTCCTTCACCCCTGCCGGGACCATTCACAGGAGGCGTCGATGCTCATGCGATGGAGTTGGGCTGTCGTCATGCTGGGGCTGGTACCCGGGGCCGGAGGGGCGCAGGAGGCCGCCGCCCCAGAGGACTTCGACGCCACCATTCGCAGGCTGGAGGAGGCCATTTCGGCCGAGCCTTCCGGCGAGGAAGAGGCGGGAGCGGCGCGGCCCGAAGAGGAGGCCTCTGCGCCTGCCACGTCCGAATCGACGCCGCCCTGGACGAGCCTGCTGCGCATGGACGCGGCGACGTTGACGTTGCTGCCGCGAAGGGGCGCGGGCACCGACGAAGGCTTCGTGCAGTTGGAGCCCCTGGTGGCCTTGGGCAAGGGGGAGTCGTTTCGACTCATTCTCGGGGCGCCGGTGCGGCTTCGACTGTGGGGCGGAGGGGCGGGCGCGGGCCTCGTGAGGACGGAGGACTGGGACACGCTGTCCGACTGGGGGCAGGTGGTGCGCCTCTTCATGGTGGGAGGGGACACGCCGAACTCGGTGTGGTTGGGGATGATGGAGGGCTACTCCCTCTTGTCCGGGCACCTGGTGCGGCGCTACGGCAACCGCGTCAACCCCGACTACAGCCCCGCCGGTGTCATCGCGACGGGGACGCTCGGGTCGGTGTACGCGGAGGCGTTCGTCTCGGATGTGCTGAGCGCTCGCCTGACGGGGGCGGAAGTGGCCCTGGACGTGCAGCACGTCCTCTTCGGCCGGCCTCCTGTCCCGGGTCGCTACACGCTGGCCCTGTCGGCGGTGCATGACTGGGGGAGGGTTGGAAACACCGCGAGGCCCCTGACGCTGGCGCACCTGGACGCCACCGCCGTGGTGCTGCGGCGCGGGCGAAAGGGCAGGAGGGTGGAGGCGCACCTGCTGGGCGGATGGGGCGGACGCCCGGGCGAGAGAGGAGCATGGGGCGCGGTGGCGGGCGTGGGCGTGGATGCGTTGACGCCGACGGTGGACCTGCGGGCCCGCCTGGAGGGGCGCCTGCAGCGTGGAGGTTTCCGGCAGGGCGCCTTCGGCCCGGACTACGAGCTGGCGCGCTTCCAGGTGGCGGGCCCGGCCTCCGTGCCGCTGGCGGAGGCGTCCTTCCCGGAAGGGACTTCCGCCTACGGAGAGGTGATTTTCAGCTGGGACGCGGTGCGCCTGAGTGGCATGCGCCAGCGACACCTCTTCCTCTCCCTGGGGGTGGAGGCCTTCTCCTGGGGCCGGGTGGACGTGGACGGGCGTCTGGAGGCGCAGCTCTTCCACCGGGACCTCAGTCTGGGTGTCAGCGGGCTGGCGACGGCCATGGGCCAGTCGGGCGCGCGCTACCTCGTCTCGGGGGAGGCCCGGTGGCGCTTGCTGGGAGGCAACCTCTACGCGCTGGGGCAGGGCGGCACGCTGCTGTTTCCCACGCCGGAGGGGACGCTGCGGCCGGGTGCCTTCGCGGCCGTGGGGCTGGGGGTGGACCATGCGCGCTGAGCGACTGCCGCGTGGCGGAGCTGGCCTGGTGCTGGCCCTGGCGCTCCTCATGGCGGGATGTGCCTCGCTGCCCTCTCGGGCGGGCCCTGAAGGCACCCTGGCTGCTGTCTCGGGCTCGACGCCCATGGTGGCCTTGGGGCGCGGTGCCGTCGCGAGTCTTCCCGAGGACGACGGGCCCGAGGACTTCTCCGACGAGGAGGCTGAAGTCGGGCCGCTGCTGCACCGCCGCCGGGCCTCGCCGTCGTCCCCGAGCCCCGGCGGAGGCGAGACAACGCCCCTGCGTGGGGTGGGCGCCCTGGCAGGAGCGTGCGGGGAAGTGCCCGCGGGCTGGCCGCACCTGGACTCGGAGGACGAGGTACTGGCGCCCTTCCTGGAGTGCACCACGCCAGCGGCCTTCCTGGCCTTGCAGCGCGAGGCGGACATGCCCCGGCTGGTGGAGGCCTTCTCGGACTGGAACGCCGTCCGGCTGGGCGCCCTGGGCCCCCTGGAGGCCGAGGCCGCCCGCGTCCTCCTCAAGAAGCGCGCGGCCTTCCTTGCCACCGCCGTCGAGAAGCACGGCCTGGCCAAGGCGGAAGTCTTTGCCCTCTTCGTCCTGCACACCACCCATGACGAAGAGGTGCGGCAGCTGCTGCACCTGTTAGCCGAGGACAAGCTGCTCAAGCGCGCCCTGGGGGGCATGGAGGTGGTCCGTGGGGAGCTGAAGCAGCGGGGCATGGCCCTCGCCGACTTCCCGGAGCGGGACTTCCGCGCGGGCGACATCGCGCGCGGGCTGGGGAGGGCCGCGGATGACGTCGCGTCCGCCATTCCTCTCGTCGGAGGAAGCCGGAGCGTGGATGCATCCGCGCTGCCCGCGCAGCTGCCACCGCCGTACCGGGAAGCGTACCGGGAGGTGGAGACTGCTCAGTTCCTGGGGGCCTTCGCACCGGGCAACGTGGCCCTGGCGTCCTTCGACCACCTCACCTTTGGCATGCCGCTGGGTTTCTACCACCTGGCGGCGGGAACGGCGCAGGGCGGGGCTTCCCTCGCCAGGGGCGAGTACGAAGAGGCCACGCGACAACTGGCCCCCGCGGCCCTCATGGTGGGCCTGTACGCGGGAGGCAAGGGGGCGCGTGCCTTCCGTGAAGCCGGCCTCACCCGGCAAGAGGGGGCGCGGCTTCAAGCGGCGGTGCCCCGCGTGGAGGCGCTGAAGGCCGTGCTGGCGAGGTTGGAGGCGCGACTGGGAGAGAGCGCGGTGGGGGAGTTGGCCCGCCACCTCCAGCAGAGCCGGGAGGCGGCCCTTCTGGTGGCGGAGTGGGGCGAAGCCGGCGCGCTGGCTCTTCACGAGGCCCGAGGTAACGTCGTTCAGGCGCAGGCCACGTTGGCGGTGCGGTATCGCGAGCCCCCGAGTGCTGCGTCCACCGGCGGGGGCTCAGGGCGCAAGGGTGGTACTCGGCCCTCCGTGCCTCCCGAGGCGGCAGGCCTCCCGGCCGAGGTGGCGGAGGCGAAGTTCAAGCAGTGGGAGGCGGAGTTCCCGGGAGAGCGCCTGTCGATGGACGTGGCGGAGCTGACGAGGCACCGCCAAGCCCTGCTGAAGGCGGCTCCCGCCGACATCAAGGCGGAGCCACGCTGGGCCGACTACGTGGCGTACCTGGAGATGAGGGCCGCGGAAATCAAACAGGGGATTGCGCAGAAGGGGCCCCTGAAGTGGGCCGGCTACCGGCTCGTGCGTGACCGGTACGCCCGGGGTCTGGCCTTCGAGAGGAAGATGGTCGCCCTCCTGGAGGAGGACGCGGCCCGTCCGCGGGCGCAGCGGCGGTGGCTCAAGGACTTCGACCAGCCCCGCGTCGAGACGCATGTGGGCGTGGCAAAGACAGACTTGCGCTTCGCGGACGTGCTCGTCATCGAAGAGGGGCCCGCTGCTGGCGCGACGCCCCGCGTGGAGACGTTCAGCCTCAAGAGTCGGGACCTTCGTCGCCTTGATGCGGATGCTCTGGCATCGCAGATGGTTGCGGACGCGAGCAATGCTCTGCGGTATTACGGTGAGGCTCTGAACATCCGTCGCCCCGGTTTCGAACAGATGGCAAAAGTCCAGAAAGTCCGTCTCATCTACGAGGGTGGCGAACTCAAGCCTACTGACGCCAAGACATTGAAAAACACATTGGATAAGGTCGGTGATGAAGTCGAGGGAGTGGAGGTCCTGTTTCAATGAGCTTACTAACGCTGCGGGACTTGGACGCCGAAGACAGTCTGCGGCTTTCTTTCGATGGTGCATTCGATCCGCAGGCCAAATTGACGCATGAACTGGCGCCTTTCCTTGAAGCCCTTGAAGAGTATGCTGGCGACTGGCTGCCAGATGTTGTCAGAGGTAAGCGGCAACGCAAGTACTCCCGTGAGGCCGTTTGGAAATCGATTGAGGAGCGACGCAGCGAGAGGAGTGCGTCCGTCGGGTTCTTTCATGCGGCAGTTCCGCAGATGTCACTGGCTTTGTATCTAGGGCTTGCTCCCCGGCGGCCCAGGCTGAACGTCAGCCTCAATGTGCAACCGCTTTCGCTCTTTGTAGAAGTGGAGCGCTGTCGGAGATTTGTGGAAATGGTACGTGCCTGGGCAGATAGCTATCCGGCGCCCTACGCCTCGGCACACAGTATGGCCGATGATCAGTTGTCTGGCGCCCCTGGTTTCGGTCGGGATGATGAGGTCGTCAATAGAGACGGATTTGACAAGGTCTATGAACTATATTGGCTCAACATCTTCGGCCCGAAGCTGGTTGAGTCCATAGGCCGCGAGCGGATGCTCTCGACGCCTGCTCACCTCGTGGAGGAGCTTCCTAACGGCTCCGTCCTCTTGGTGCTGCGGCCCACCGCTGCGGACTTCGCGAGCGACGAGGCTCGTGTGGCCCAGGCCCGTGCGCATGTCCACCTGCGGCCGGACCTCGACTTCGACACGGTGCTGCGCACGCTGAGGGAGCGCAGTGCTGCGCTCGCTCCCGTGGAGCCCCGCTTCCACCCGGACGTGGCGCCGTTCCTCTCGCGGCTACCGGACGGGTTCGCCATCAGCGAGCGGCAACGGAAGATTGCCGAACTCAACGCCTTCCGGCCTCCTGAGCCAGAAGAGTGGCTGCCGGTCGCCCTCCCCTCGGACGCGGAGAATCCCGAGCGCGTCCGCAGCGACTACGGCGACCTGTCCGAGAGCCTCGTGGCTGCGCTGCATACGAAGGTGCCCAGCATCTTCGACGCGACGCCCGAGTCTCTCACGGACCTGGACTTCTACTTCTGGCGGGAGAACTTCCCGGAGCGATACCAGCGGGAACTCATCGACGAGCACACGGCGCCAGCCGTGGGGGCCTACCTGGGGGACGTGCTGGTGCGGCGGTTGGGCGGGACGTGGGTGCTGCGGGCGAAGATGGAGGAGTCCCAGGTGCGCGTTGGAAAGCGCGTCTGGCTGCCCTTCCTGCGCGCCCGCCGGTATATGCAGTCCCGCCAGTCATTGCTGGACTGCTCGCTCACCCAGTTCTTCCGCGAGGCGGAGCGGCACCGGGGGTGAGGACCGCGAGGACCTACGGGAACGTCACGTTGCCGAGGAGAACGGTTCGGCCCCCGCCCTCCTCCCAGAGCTTGAGCGTGTAGGGGCCACGGGCGTCTTCTGTCGTGGCCTCTGCTTCCACCACCACGCGCCCAGGATTGGACGGATCCGCGTTGATGGGCCCGGATGACCACACGGGCAGCACCTTCAGTTCCGCGCCCCGCCTGCCTGTCAGGGCCGCACCCGCCACCACGAAGGGAGGCGCATTCGCGAGTCCGTTCACCTCGAACTCCACGGCGACACGCCCGGCGGCACGGTAACTCCGAATGCGAAACACCGAGAGCACGTTTCCCGGTGCCTTGGTGACAGCCTCGGTCAGGACCTTGGGAAGGACGCCTTCCTCGTCCAACTGCTTCGCCGCGAGGAGACTCCTCAAGCCCCCGGGCTCGGCGCGCTCTGCCTGGATGCGCTTCAACTCATCGTGGCACTGGGCGGCCCTGGCCCGCGCTTCCCTCGCTTCCTGTTGGTAGGACTCCACCGGGCGTGCATTGCGGTACACCTCCACCATCGGCTCCGCCTGGGCCGCATGCACCACGAGGGTGAAGGCCGCTCCGGAAGGGGCCGCCCTGCCGGCGAAACGCACCGTCAATCGCAGCCGATCCCCAGGCTTCAAGCCCTCGGTGGGAATGAGCCGCAGGGTCGTGAGGCCCGCGTCCACGAGCGCGAAAGCCTCTCGCCTCTCAAGGGTTGCCGTGTCCTTGCCTTCCGCCGTGCGCAGCAACTCCGCGTCGAACAGCAGGGTGGTGGACTTGCCGGGGCTGATGAATACCTCGGGCGCTTCGCCGCCCGGTTCTTCCTGCAACTCGATGGGGCGGGGGCTCGCGCTGAGAGATGCGGACAGCGTCTGCGCGTTGGCACGCAGGCCCAGGAGACACAGCGCCAGGACCACGGCGAAACAAGGTGCAGGCACGGGACGAGACCTCCAGGGTGGAGCAGGAAGAGGCGAGCGCGGGGCGGCTCCTATCACTTCAATCCATCATTCGTCGCCGGGCCGCCTTCCTCGGAGGACGCCTCATTCGAAGCGGCGCACCGGCACCACATCGAATGAGTTGAAGATGCGGGCGGAGTCGGCGTTGCCCTCGTCCTTGCGCTCCACTCCGAGCTTTCCATCCTCGTGGTGCAGCTCGAAGCAGACGGGCCAGGTCTTGCCCGCCTTGGTGCGTGCCCAGTTGCAGCGGCCGAAGACGCGCTCCCCCAGGGTGATCCGGCAGGACAGCACCGTTCCGCCTGGGAACTGGTCGCCATAGCCACCGGTCGCCAGCTTTATCGAGCCGCGTCCTCCACGCACGGTGATCACCCGGGGATCTCCCGTGTAGCCGGTGAACGTGCCGATACGGTCGTCCCCGATGTCGATGTCCAGTTCCTCCATGGCGGTGAGCGCCGCCTGCGGGCAGTCCTCCGGATCCGGCGGCGGGCGCACCTGGGCGCCACTCGTGCAGGCCAGGGCAAGGGAGGCACCGGCCACGCACCCGGCGTTTCGCAACGACTTCTTCAAGGAGGCGGTGGGGGGCTGGGGCTTCATCATGGGAGCGCTGTCCTCCGGAGACGCCACGCTGGACGCGGCGGCCACGGTGGAAGCCGCTGACAAGGGCGGTGCCGTGGCCCGGTCAGCTTCAAGCGGCAGGTGGGGGGGCGCCACTTCCTGGACGGGCGCGGACACCTGCCATGGAGCGCCCCATCCCACGACCACGACAGCCACCGCCAGCACCAGCCCCGCCACCACCCGAAGTCCTCGCCGCGGGATGGGCGCTCGCTGGTGCGGCGGTGCTGCGTCGCACAGCGCCCTGTCTTTGGTGGGTGCGGCCCCGGCCCCTGGCGGTGCTACGGCCGCCGCGCGTTTCGGACGCGGGCCCCGTCGCGGCGGTTGATGTGGCGCCCTCGCCCACGCCAGGAGGTCCGAGGCCCGTCCCTTCGTGGTGGCGGTGTGCACGCTGTAGAAGTCACACAGGGGCACGTCCCACGCCTCATCCGCTCCGGTCAGTGCTTCGGTCAGCTCCGTCGCCAGCGCGCCCGCGTCCGCGAAACGCGCCTCCGGGCGCTTCTCCAAGAGCCGCAGACACACCCGGCCCAGCACCTCGGGCACCCGCGGATTCACCTCCCGGGGCGCGGACGGAGTGCGCGTCAGGATGGCATCCACGAGGGCCACGTCATCCGGCGCCTCGAAGGGGTAGCGGTCCGTCAGGAGCCAGTAGAGCGTCACGCCCAGCGCCCAGAGGTCATCCGCCGGGCCCGCCACGTACTTACCGCTCGCGTTGTCCCTGCGGTGTTGCCACGCCTCGGGCGCGCGGTACTCGGGCGTGCCCGGGAGGAAGGGGTGGCGGGTGATGCCCGGTGCTCCCGGGTAGCCGCCCACGCCGAAGTCCGCCAGCACCGCGCGCCCGTCTTCAGCGCGCACCAGCACGTTGCTGCCCTTCACGTCCCGGTGCACCACGCCTTCGCCGTGCACCGCCGCCAAGGCCCCTGCCACGTCCCGCGCCACGCCGGCCACGGCCCGGGCCGTGGGATTCACCTCGCGCGCCCACTTGTCCAGTGCGGCCCCGCGCACGTACTCCATGACGATGACGAGGAACTCGGGCTCCTCCGCCACCGGCCAGAGTGTATGGGATAGCAGGCGCACCACATGCGGGTGCGACAGGTGTTGCAGGCGCAGGAGGATGGAGACTTCGCGCTCCGCCCAGCGGCCGGCCTCCTCCACCGGGAGGAACTTCAGCGCGAACAGCCCGCCCTCGCGCTCCCTGGCGAGACACACGGCGCCATAGCCCCCCGCGCCCAGCTTGCGCTCCACGGTGTAGCCGCCAACGACGGTGCCCGGGGCAATGGACGGTGACGGGGGATTCAGCCGCACGGGCTTTCTCCAACGAAGCAGTGGGTGGCTGCGCTTGACAGCGGTGGGTGGATAGGGGCTAGTCAAGCATGCTTCAAGAGCATAGCTCGGAAGATGCCGTGACCGCGCCCATTCCCTCCACCCAGGAGCGTTCTCCCCATGTACGAAGCCTTCGCCGCTGAGTTGGGCCATGTCATCCGCGAAGCGCGCCACCGCGCGGGCCTGCGCCAGGACAAGGTCGCCGAGGCCCTCCAGCTCTCCGTGCCCCTCTATGCCCGCATGGAGCGCGGCAAGATGATTCCCAGTGTCGCCGTGCTGCGGGACCTGTGCCTCACCTTGAATGTCTCCTCGGAAGCCCTGCTCCACCTCGCCACGCCCGGGGCGCCAGGGGACGCCGCCAGCCACGAGGACCTCTCCTCACTGCGTGCGCTGCTCCGCCGCGTGCGGGCCCTGCCGGAGGCCCGGTTCCAGTCCTTCCTCTCGCTCCTGGACACCCTGGAAGACGCGTAGCGGCTACGCTCCCGCCATGAATCAAGAGTTGGCGGAAGTCATCGGCACCGCGGCCCGTGCGGCCCGGGACAAGATGGGACTCACCCAGGCAGAGGTCGCTGAGCGCATCCAGTTGACGCCCCTGGTCTACAGCCGGCTGGAGCGCGGAAAGATGCTGCCCAGCGTGCCTTCGCTGGTGCGGCTGTGCGCGGCCCTGCACCTGTCCCCCGAGGAAGCCCTGGGCTTCTCCCCGCGCAAGGCCCGCGCCGGGAAGAAGGGCGGGGGCGGGCCGGACGATGAGACCTTGCAGCGGTTGCTCTACATCTCGCGGAGGCTGGAGGCGGATCAGCTCACCGCCCTGCTGGGCGTCGCCACCGCCATGCTGCGGCGCTGACGGACCGCCGCGCACGTGTCCGGTTCATTCCACCCATGGGGAAGGCTTCACCCCGCGCATGCCCGCATGATACGTGATGGGCATTGTCGACCATGCCTATCAGGGCATGTCCCGACAGGAGGTGTTCATGCGCGGTCCGCGTCTTCCGGTCTCCCCGTCGTGGTGTCTTGCATCCGCGCTGCTGCTCCTGCCCGGCCTCGTCGGTTGCGCCCGGAGGACGGAAGGCGTCTTCAATCGCACCCGTGAGGTGCTGGCCGCGACGGACGACTTCGGGATGCTGCTCCTGGGCGCGGGGCTGTCACCGGAGGAGCTTCCCCAGGGGGAGGCCATCACCGTGCAGGAGGCCCGCCAGTTGCGGCTCCTCCTGTCATTGGTAGGGAACTCGCTGAGAGGCTTTGGCCCCCATGTCACCGCCGACTACCTTCTGGCCGACGTGGTGACGAAGGGCGAGGCCGTCTCGCGCACCACGCTGAGCGAGCGGCTCGGGCGCTTCCAGGCCCTCGCGGTGCTGCGGCCCGACGGCTACATCGTGGCGGCGATGACGGGGAAGCCGCTGGAGTGCGTAGGCCCGGTGGGTGTCCAGAATGGAGCCCTGCGCGCGGGCGACTACCGCGTGGGCGCCTTCTACGCCAGCGAGGGCCAGGGCTACCGCGAGGACACCTCCCTCCCGCGTCTACCCGCCCGGGCGTTCTTTCTCGAAGCCGCGGGCGACGAAGCCCCGTAGCCCCCGCTGCCGCCGCTCCTTCCCTGATCCCTTTCCCACCTCGGAGCCCCGCCCATGACGAAGGACACGCCTCCGCCCTCGAACACCCCCACTCCCGTCGAGGACACGTCTGCCCTGCGCTCGGAGTGGAGCAGCCTGGAGCGCGCGGGCGTCACCCTGCGCACGCCGTCCCCCCTCACCGTGGACGCCACCACCTATACGTTCATCAAGCCCCTGGAGCGCCGGAGCATTGGCGAAGTGATGTGGCTGGCCCAACGCTCCACCCGTGACGGGCCGTGCGGCCTTGTCTCAATCAAGCGGCTGTTGGGCCCGGCCAGCAGCCCGCGGCGTCACCGGCTCATCGAGGAGGTGGAGCTGGCCTTCCGCCTGCGCCACCCTGCCATTGCCCAGGTGCACCACATGCGGATGCATGAGGGGATGCCGCACATCCTCATGGAGTACGTGGACGGGCCCAGCCTGGACACGGTGGTGAGCGCGGCGGCGGCACGCGGGCGGCCCGTCTCCATGTCCTTCGCCCTCTACGTCGCGGGCGAACTGGCCGAAGCGCTGCACTCCGCGCATACGGCGAAGGATGAAGCGGGCAGACCCCTGGGGGTGGTGCACCGCGACGTGAGCCCGCGCAACGTGAGGGTGGAGGGGAGCACCGGGGCGGTGAAGCTCACCCACTTTGGAGCGGCCTACTCGCTGCTGGCCAACCGCGAGGAGAGTCCGAAGACGCTCCTCAAGGGGGATGTGGCCTATGCCTCGCCGGAATACCTCTTTCAGCAGCGGCCCCTGGATGCGCGCTCGGATGTCTTCTCGCTGGGGCTCACCCTGGCGGAGCTGCTGACGGGCGCGCACCTCTTCGACCTGGAGGACGCGACCCGCACCGGGCCCGTGGGTCCGCTGCGCCCGGAGGAGCGGCCCTCACTGCCCCTGGAGCAGATGCAGGGCTTCATGGAGCGGTTGGGTCCAGAGGACGTGCAGCGTGCGGCAGCGGGCCTTCCGGAGCCTCTCCAGGCCCTCCTCCACAAGGCCCTCAGGAAGGAGCCCACCGAGCGCTACGCCACGGCGGGAGTGATGCGGGATGCCCTGCGGGCGGCCCTGGCCGGGCAGCCCCAACCCTACGGGCGCAAGGAAGCCGCCGAGGAGTTGGGGCGGCTCCTCTCCGAGGCCACGGTCATCCGGGGCCGGGCGGAGTTCGCGGAAGCGGGCCTCTTCCCAGACATGCAGGATGCCCATGAACTGGAGCCGGACGGGCCCACGAGTCCGGCTCCCGGGAGCAATCGTTCGGGGAACATGAATTGACAGCTTCAGTGCGGCGCCGGGCCCAGCCCCGCCACGTCCACCGGGAACTTCGCCCCGCACCCCGGTCCTCGGGCGGCCGGGCGGGCGTGGGCCGCTTCGAACGGCGCCACCAGCCTCCGCCGATTCCCAGCACGAGAACGCAGAGCAGCGCGGCCAGGGCCCACGTCCCTCCCTGAAGCGGGACACCCGACGCGGTGTCCGCCCGCCGCACGGGGACCAGCGCGGCATCCCCCATCACCACCACGCCTGCCCACGCCGCCGCGGGCTGGCCGTCCTCCTGCGCCTCGCGCTGGGCCGAGCGCAGGGCGGCGGCCACCCCCTGCCCTGAAGCCAGATGTCTGTAATAGCGCTCCAGGAGCCACGCGGCCTCGGCGTCGCGCATCGGCCACAGGCTCGCCACCACGGCGTGCGCGCCGGATTCGAAGAAGGCCCTCGCGAGGCTCAACACCCCTTCGCCCGCGAGCAGCGCGCCGGAGGCGCCCCGGCAACTGGAGAGCACCACCAGCGCGTCCCTCAATCGCAGCTGGGCGATCTCTCTCGGCTGGAGGAGGCCGTCCTCCTGCGCGGAGCCCGGGGCCAGCACCAGGGCGGAACGCTCGGGCGCATCGACGTCGACGACCGCGTGCGCGGCCAGGTGGAGGATGCGCACGTCGTCCAGCCGGGACGCCTTCAGCGCCTGCTCCGACGCCTCCGTCCCCACCAGCAGTCGGGGCCGCACGTCGGTGTCCTCCAGGGCCTCCTCCACGGTGCGCCCTTCCCGCCGCGCCTCGGGGAGCGCTCCCAGGTTCGCGGTCTCCCCGAACACGCCGCCTCGCGCCGAGGCCACCACCGTCGTGCCCGCCGGAGCACCCCTGCGGTCCGGATCCGCCAACACCAGGGCCTCGCCCGCCGGTGGCCGCGCCGACCGCTCCCGCCAGTGGTGCAGCAGGCTCGCGGAGGGCACCCGCGCCAGCTCGTAGCGGGAGATCAACGGCAGTCCGTCCGCGCGCTCGCGCAGCGCCGCGAAGGCCAGGTCATGCAGCGGTCCATCCGGCACGAGCAGCAGGCGCGACACACCCGACGGAAGCTCCCGCAGCACCGGCGCGAGGAGCTGGGCGTACAGCGCTGCGGCGGCCCCCGCCTCCGAACCGTCCCGGCGCTCGATGAGCCCCGACAGGAGCGCCACCGCGGGACGCAGCCGCACGCGCTCCGGGATGCGGTACGCGTGCGTCCCTCCGCGCGTCACCGCCAACACCCACGCGCCTCCCGCGCGCTCGCCCTGGAGGTCGTGGTCCGTGCCCACGAGGAAGACGAGCAGCGCTTCGTCCTCGCCCAGGCCCTGCTCGGTCTGCGACAGCGACGCGAACCGGACGGCGTCGTGCCGGGGCGCCGGACGCAGCTCGCGCTCCCGCCGCTCCAGCTCCTGGAGCTCGCCCAACAGGCGCGCGCGCTCGGACGCGGGCAGCGTGGTCTCCAAGAGCCGCCGCTGCGTGGCGGACAGGCCGCGCAGCACCTGGGCCCGCGCCTCCTTGCGCTCCGGTGCGTCCTCGCCGACCGCGAGCGCACGGGAGGCCACGAGCGCTTCGAACAGCGTCCTCGCCCGCAGCCGCTCGCTCACCGCGAAGGCTCGCTCCAGGGCCTCGCGGGGCGGCAGGGCGGACGTCTCACCCGCCTCCAGCGTGCGCCCGGCAAGCCGGTGATAGTCATTGGCCCAGCCGGAGAACAGCTCCGCCTGACTGGAGGCATCGCGCTGCAACTGGCGCAGCACCTCCACCGCGTCCAACGCGCGCTCCGCCTCTTTCAGGGCCTCAGGCAGGGGCCTGGAGCGGAAGGCCACCATCGAGCGCGCCCTCCACGCGGAGGCGAGGAGGAGCGGGTTGTCGTGCTCGGCGGCGAGCGCCAGGGCCGCGTCCGCGTCACGCTCGGCGGCGGCGGCATCCACGCCCGCGAGCCGCTCCGCGCGCGTCCACAGACAGGAGATGCGCCGCTCCGGCAGCCCCACCTCCCGGGTCAATTCCAGACAGCGTTGCAGGTGCGCCTCCGCCTCGCGCCGCTCCTCCGGTCCGTCCCCCAGCAGCTCCGCCACGAGCCGCCGGGACATCGCCTCGAAGGCCTTGCTGCCCGCGCGCTCGGCCGCCGCGAGCGCCTCCCGTGCGAGGCGCAGCAGCTCCGGCCGGCCCCCCGGTTCGGGGTGCTCCTGGTAGCGCAGCAGGGCGAGGTTCGCGACCGCGAAGCCCACCCGGGCCTCGGTGCCCACGTCGCGGGTGCTCCGCGCGAGCCCCGCGAGCCGTGCGTACGCGTCCATCGCTTCATCGAAGCGGCCCAGGTTCGCGCTCGCCGTGGCCAGGGGCGTGAGCAGCTGCTTCTTCAAGCCCTCACTGCCGCCAGGAAAGGTGAGCGCCTCGGCGCGCTTCAGGAGGCGGTAGGCGCGCCCCACGTCCTGGCCCAGGTCGGAGAGCTCGGCCGCTTCCAGGATGAGCGCTCGCACCTGGAGCTGGGCGTCACCGGAGGCGCGGGCCACCTCCCCCACCCGCTCCACCCACGTGTGGGCCTCCTGCGTCCGGCCCAGCACCCCCAGCACGTTGCGCAGGTTGATGCCGGCCAGCACCTCGCCCTCCGCGTCCCCCAGTCGCCGGAAGGCCAGGGCCGCGCGGCGGTAGGAGACCTCCGCCAGGCGCGGCGCGGAGAGCATCTCCACGTGCCCGAGGACGAGCATCAGCCAGGGGCGCTCCGGATACCGTTCGATGAGGCCCCGCAGCCTGCGCCCGGCCTCGTCGCGCCGCGCGGGGGCCTGGGCCTCGCGGAAGAAGCACATCGCCCCGTCCGACCCCTCCGGATGGGCGATGAAGCCCTCCTCGCACCGGGCGAGCGCGGAGGGCTCCAGGGGTCCGGCGGCCCGCGCGCGGCCATGCAGGGTCAGCCCCACCGCGAGGAGGAGCAGGCCCAGGTGCCGTGCACGGGGTGGCCGGACTGCGTTCACGTCAGTTGAGCCGGAGCTCGAGCGAGCACTTCGCCCACGGCTCCCCGGTGGTGGGCTCCGGATACCCAGACACGGGGTCGCCGGTCGCCGCCCGGGGAAGCTTGCAGAGGATGGGAGGAAACTGCGGGGTGGCCGGCGGCTGGGGCCACCGCTCGATGCCCAGCAGGCCGATGGACATCGGCATCGTGTCCGACGGCAGGAGGACCTCCGCACGAACGCCCGCGGTCGAGGGCGCCCGGGCGCTGATGCGCAGGGGGAGGCCCTCCGTCACCGGCCCCGTGGCCTCGGCGAGCACGACGCCCGCGGCCGTCACGAGCCGCACCGTCACCGTCACCGTCCCCCCCGTGCGCACGCCCACGTCCACCACGGAGGCCACCACCGTGTCGAGCGCCGCTCCCGGCACCAGGTCCGTCTTCACCACCCTCGTGGGAGGCGCCGTCTGCGCCATCGCCGTGAAGCCCCAGAAGAGCGCGGTCACCGCCAACGCCCGCGCCCAGCCACCCGCCACATTGTCTGTCTTCATCACATCCCCCTCTGCATGTCTTTGAATGGACTGCCCACAACGCGCAGGCCTCACGCGCTCACTGCAATGGATTCACGAACGTGCTGCCACGCCGGACGCTGCCATCCGGCAACCGCGCCTCCACCTGCCACAGGATGCGCGCCCCCGCGGGCAGCTCCGCGAGCACGGCGGCCGGCACGGTGTATTCCCGCTGCTCCAGCCGCTCCACGCGGTGGAACAGCTTCAAATCCTCCGACGACACCTGCACGCTCCAGTGCGTCGCCTCCGGCACCCCGCTCCAACGCAACACGAAGCGGTCGCGAGGCAGCGCCGTGGCCTCTGGCACTTCCGACGTGATGGCCTCGGCCGTCCCGCCCCGGATCCGGTCCGGGTCCACCTGCTGCTGCTGCCGCACCACCACCACCGCGCCCACCAGCACCACCAGCATGGCCGCCATCGCGCCCCACGCCTGCCGGCCCTGCCAGAAGCGGGGCCGCTGCTCGCGACGGGCCACCAGCGGCAGCACCTTCGCGGGAGCCTGCGCCTGGGACGCGGCCTGGGACATCGCCTGCGCCAGCCGCCAGGCGCGGGCCCACGCGGGATCCGCCGCGACGCGCTCGATGACCTCCCGGCGCGCTTCTGGCGGAAGCTCCTTCATCACCGCGCGCCAGACGAGGTCCGCGTCCACGGGGGTTCCTTCCGCATCATCGTCGCGCAGCGCCGTGCGCAGCCGCTCCACGCCCGCGCCATCGATGCTGTCGTCCTGGGGGCCCTGGTCGCTCACGGCGTGATTCCCTTCGTGGTGAGACAGGCCCGCAGGGCGCTCAGCCCGCGGTAGATGAGGTTTTCGGTGCGCTTGCTCTCCCAGCCGAGCAGCTCCGCGGCCTCGGGGATGGTGTGTCCCTGCAGGTGCAGCGTCACGGCCAGCCGACGGTCCTGCACCAGCCCCTGCAAACAGTCGCGCACGGCGCGGGCAATCTGCGCGGCGCCGGCGGAACGCTCCGGATCCCCGGGGGCCACGGGCTGCACGGGCGCTTGCTCCACCTCGTCCAGCGCCACTTCCTTGCGGGCGCCCACCCGCCGCAGCTCATCCACGAGCGCCGTGTACGCGACGCGGTAGAGGTACGCGGGTGACAGCTCCGCGTGTCCCGGGTCGCGCTTGCGCAGCTCCACCACCCGCATCATCGCGACCTGCAACAGGTCCTCCCGCCGGTCCGCGAGGGACGGAGGGCAGACACTGGCCAGGGCCCGGCCCAGGTCGCGCCGCAGTGTTTCGAGCCCGGCGTCCGGCGAGGCCTCCGCCGCGGGGCCGTGTCGCAGCTCCAAGATGCATCGCCTCCGGGAAAAGGGGCGTCGATGGTCGTTGAAAGCCACCTGGGCGGCAAGGCGGAGCAGGGCCAATCGCCCCGAGCCCGCCAGGCTCCAGGGGAACCGTCCGCCGGCTACGGAAGGTTCGCGTCCCAGGCGATCCACCACACATCGCTGGATGGGGCCAGGCGCACGGCGGTGAGCCGGGCGGCGGGACGGAGACGTTGGGGCATGGTGCTGCTCCTTGGAATGGGGCGCGGTTTCGCGCCTGCTCCCACCCAACGGAAGTGCCCCTTTTCTTTCCTCACCCCCTCTGGGAGAAAAGTGTGGCGCCTCTAGATGTTGACCTAACGAAAGGCCCGCGCCCAATGACAGCCCTCCGAGACTTCGACATGGACTCGGCCCTCCGCATTCTCGATGCGGCGAGCAAGAACTACCCGCCCGGCTCGAAGGAGGAATCCACGGTCCAGCTCGCGGCCATCGCCCTGCTCTACCTCCGTCGCATCAAGAAGCTGGAGGACTTCCTCAAGTACCATGAGGAGTATTCGGATCCGTCATCCAGCGTCCCTGTCGCGCGGACCTTTTCGACGCAAGCCGAGGCCGATGCGTGGCTGGCAGGAGGAACTGCCTCTGACGGTGAGCTGGTCCGAATCGCGGATCAGGGCTTCCAGGTCATTCACCTGCCCGGTGGACTGAGATTCCTTCGGACGCCTCTTCCGGAAGAGCTGGGCCCTCCAGGCTCGAAGTAGGTACGCCTGGCAGGTCAGCGCTGGCGCCGTAGCCCCCGGCCTCAGTGCACGTCCGGGTGGTATTCCTTGAAGGGGTCCCGCTTCTCGACCATGTCCGCGACGTTCACCTTCGTCGGCACCATGAGCTGGGCGTCCGTCACCGACGCCGTGCAGGCAAAGCCTCCCACCGGCGTGGGGTCCCCCAGCAGCGCCATGATGGCGTTGCGCTTCGCCGGGGCCAGCCCGTGGGCCACCCGGTACAGCGAGAACGGCTTCCAGCCATGGTTGTAGATGGGCGGCTTCTGCCGGCACAGCAGGTACGTCCAGGCCCCTTCCGCCACCGGGCCCTTGAGCAGGTTGGACAGGGTGCTCACGTAGTCGGAGCAGTCCGAGGTCAGCAGGGGCAGCGCACCGAACGCGGCGACGGAGGTGTAGCTGATGCTGCCGCTGAAGAAGATGACGTTGCTCAACGGGGTGGCGTCGGGCGTGGGCAGCGTGGCGGCGTACTCGCGCGCCAGGGTCAGTTCCGCGCGCAGGTCGGCCCAGACCTTCGGCGGGCTCTCGAAGCCGTCCTTGGGCTTGCGCCCGTCAATGCGCTCGCGCGTCTCCGGCAGCCCCGTGATGTCGAAGCCGATGAGCTTCGCGACGGCGGGCTTCTCCTGGGTCCCCACCAGCAGGGGCCCCAGCGCGGCCTTCATGTAGGGCACGAGGTCCGTGGGACCGTTGATGGCGCCGTCGCCCCACTGCGTGAAGCTGTTGAGCAACACGTCCCGGTCGATGGTGAAGAAGACGTACTTGATGGGCTGGCCGAAGTACGTCTGCACCTGCTCCCAGAAGGGGGCGAAGATCGCCCGCAGCCGGACGGCGCGGGCCTCCACGTCGGAGATGGCCAGGTCCTCCGCGGTGATGGTGGGCTTCGAGGGCGCCGAGCCCACCGTCCCGCCCGCGGCGACGAAGTGGTTGCCCTTGCCCTGGGGGTGGTTGAACGTGGACAGGTAGCAGGCAGGGACGCCTTCCGCGTGGATGGCGCTCACCAGCATCCCGCCCCAGCGGTCACTGGCCACGAACCGGGCGGACTGCGAGCCCGCGTCCGAGTGGCTGTCGAAGTTGACGACCGCGACGGGGCCATCCAGCTTGCCGCGCGCCTTCAGGGCCTTCACGGAATAGAAGCCCCACAGGTAGCCCGTGGTGTGGAAGCTGTTGTTGTCGCAGAGGGTGAAGAGCGGGAAGCCCACGGTGGGGCGCTGCGCGACGAGCCCGTCGATGAAGGCATCCATCTGCTCCTTGGGCACGGCGGAGGACTTGTTCGTCTCCGTCAGGAGCGCCGGCTGCGACGACGAGGCCAGCTCCACCGAGGCGGCGAGCTTGTTCACCATGGGAACAGGCGTCGACACCGACGAGGAGACCACCGGCGGAGAGACGACCTTGGGCGGAAGGACGACCTTGGGCGGAGGCAGGACGACCTTGGGCGGAGGGCTGCCCGTGAACGGCTGCGGCGTGGCCGACAGCTTCACGACGTTCGACGTCACCGGCGGTGTCTGGGGCACGACCGGAATGGAGAACCGCGGCCGGGGCTGGGGCAGCATGGAGACAGAAGGCGTCGCTCCACCGGAGACGGCGCCCCCCGACGTCGTTGCAACCGGGCTGCACTTGTCACACGAAGCCCCGGTGAAGAATCCCTTGTGCGTCGAGCAGTAGCCGGCCATCGCCCGAGCATACGGCCCGCTCCCCGTCGCAGGAAGGGTTGGCGCGTCAGCGCAGCTTCATGCCCTTGGGGCGCTCCAGCAGCCGATCCACGTAGGCATCAAGCGTGGGGCGGCCCGTCTTCGCGCCGAACATGCGCATCCAGATGAACATGGAGCCGATCATCACGTCGGCCGCGGTGAACCAGTCACCGAAGAGGTAGGGCCCGTCGCCCAGCTCGCGCTCGACGGCGTTCAGCGCGCCCTCGAAGTCCGTCCAGCCGCGCTGGGGCAGCGTCGGGGTCTTCATCATGTGGTCGCCCATGGAGGGCTCCAGCTGCGACGTCGAGTACACCATCAGCGACAGGTAGCGGCCGCGCTCCGGCGCATCCTGCTTTGGCGCGAGCTTCGCCTGGGGGTACTTGTCGGCCAGGTACAGACAGATGGCCGCGCCCTCGAACACCCGGGCAGCTCCGTCCACCAGCGCGGGCAGCTTGCCGGCCGGGTTGATGCTCAGGAACTCCGGTGTCTTGTGCTCCCGCTTCTCCAGGCTGATGGGCACGAGCTCGTACTCGGCGCCGCACTCATCCAGCATCCACTTGGCGATGACCGCACGACTCTGGGGATTGAAATAGAGCTTCATCCGGGGACCTCCAGGAAGGACTGCCCTTCCTTCCCTAGCAGAACGTGCCAGGGAAGGGAGGGCTTCGCGTCCGGCGGTCAGAGCTTATTGATCACTTCGGCGGCGTGGGTGTTGGTGGGATCCAGCTCGAAGGCCTTGCGGTAGTTCGTCTTCGCCAGCGCCTTGTCTCCGTGGGCCAGGTACGCCTCGCCCAGGCTGTCGTAGACGTTCCCGAGGGTGGGGAACATCTCCACGTTCAGCTTGAAGATCTCAATGGAGTCCGTGACCCGCCCGGAGCGCAGCAGCTGGTAGCCCAGGCTGTTGAGCTGTCCTTCGGAGAAGTCATACGCGTCCGCCTTCGTGGCCTTGAGGTCGCGGTACCGGGCGATGGCTTCCGCGACGGGCGCTTTGGCGAGCAGCGCGCTCAGGGGGTCGCGGATGTCGGGCCGGGCCGGCCGGGGCGTGATGCCGTTCAGGGCGCTGAGCAGCCCCGTCGAGAGCGCCTGGATCTTGTCGCCGCGCGCGGTGTTGTCCAAGAGGATGACGACCTGCTTGCGCTCCGGGACGCGGATGATGAAGGTGCTGAAGCCGTTGATGCCGCCGCTGTGATTGACGGTGGAGACCTCCGTCTTGCCGTCGTCCAGCTTCACCTTCTTGATGGACCAGCCGAAGCCGTAGTCGCTCAGGCCCGGCGTGAACATCTTCTGTTTGAGCGCCGCGGGCAGCAGCGTGTCCTGGTAGAGCGCCCGGTCCCAGAGGAAGAGGTCCTCCACCGTGGAGTACAGGGAGCCGGCGGCATACGGCAGCGTCATGTCGAGGTAGGGGGCGTTGACGTAGCCCTCGGGCTTGAGCTCGTAGCCGCTCGCGCGCTTGGAGAGCACCGTCGCGGAGACGTCGTAGCCGGAGTTCTTCATCCCGACCTTGTCGAAGATGCGCTCCTGGAGCGCCTGCGCGTACGTCTTGCCGGTGGCCCGCTCGATGATGGCGCCGAGCAGGAAGTAGCCGGAGTTGCTGTAGGCGAACTTGGACCCGGGCTCGAACTCCAGGTCGCCGCTGGCGAACGTCTTCACGAAGTCCGCGACCTTGGAGGGGATGCGCGCGTCCTTCTCGAAGAAGCCGGGGATGTTCGTGTAGTTGGGGATGCCCGAGGTGTGGTTGAGCAGGTGGGTGAGGGTGACGCGGGAGCCCGTGTCCTTCCGGTAGTCGGGAAGGAGGGTGACGAGCGTGTCATCGAGCTTGAGCTTCCCCTCGGCGACGAGCTGCAGGATGACCATCGCGGTGAACTGCTTCGAGATGGAGGCGAGGCGGAACTTCGTGTCCACCGTGTTCGGCACCTGCCACTCGAAGTTCGCGGAGCCGTAGGCCTTCTTGAAGATGACCCCCTTCTCGTCCGCGACCAGCGCGGCGCCGTTGAACTGGCGCAGCTGGTGGTACTGGGTGATGAGCCGATCCAGCTCCTGCGGCTTCGGCGGGGCGGCGAAGGCGGCGGGGGTGAACAGCAGGACCGCGGCGAGCAGGCTCAAGAGGCGCACAGGGCTCCAATTCATTCGGACTCTCCACTCATGAGGCTCCACACGCTTCAGCGGGCGGACGATTGCGCCGCGTCCAGCTCCTGGAGGAAGCGCATGGCGAGGGGGACGGCGACGCGGCCTCCCACACCGCCTCCCTCCACGAACACCGCGAAGCCGATGCCGCCTCGCAGGCCGATGAACCAGGCGTGGGTTTCGGGTGGCACCGCCGTGCCGAACTCCGCCGTTCCCGTCTTGCCCATCAGCCCCTGCACGCCCGCCGCGGACTTCGCCGTGCCTTCCATCACCACCGCGCGCATGAGGTTGCGCAGCGCCTCCGGGGTGCCCGGGCGCAGGGACTCCTCCGGGCCCGCCTCCGCGTCCGCCAGCAGGCGCGGTGCATGCCAGCGGCCCGTGTCCACCGCCGCCGCCACCGTGGCCATGTGCAGCGGCGTGGCCAGCACCCTGCCCTGCCCCATGGAGGCCGCGGCCCGGTCGGCGTCATCCTGGGGTTCGGGGAACGTGGCCCCCGGTGAGGGCAGGCCCACGTCGTAGCGGACGCCGAAGCCGAAGCGCCGTGCCGCATCCTCCAGGGCGCCGCGGCCCAACCGCGCGGAGAGCTGGATGAAGGCCGTGTTGCACGAGAGCGCGAAGACCTGCCGCAGGGTCGACGCTCCGAACGCTTCGGATTCGAAGTTGCGGAAGCGCCTGCGGCCCGCGGTCGCCTCCACCGGGCAGTCCGCCCGCGTGTCGGGTTTCAGGCCGCTCGCGAGCAGCGCTTCGGCGGTCACGACCTTGAACGTGGAGCCGGGGGGATAGCGCCCTGTCAGGGCCCGGTGCAGGGCTTCGCCGAGGGGACGGCTGGCCACGGCCAGCACCTCGCCTGTCGCCGTGTCCACCGCGACGAGTGCCGCGGGCTGCGTGACGTCCAGGAGCGCGGCCTCCGCCGCTGCCTGCACCTCCCTTCTCAGCGTGGTGCGCACCGGCGTTCCCGGTGCTCCGTCGAAGCGGTGCAGCAGCACGCTCTCTCCCGAGCGGTGCACCAGTCGCACCTCGCCCGACGGGCTGCCGGCCAGCGTCCGCTCCTGCGCGCGCTCCAGGCCGGACAGGCCCACGAGGTCCCCTGCCTGATAGGGATGGCCCAGCGCCTGGAGCGCTTCCGCCGTCACTTCGCCCACGCGCCCCAGCGTGTGCGCGGCGAAGCCCTCCGCCGGGGTGAGGCGCGCGGTCTTCTTGCGGAAGAAGATGCCGGGCACCGGCGCGAGCACGGGGCGCACCTGCTGGTAGCGCTCCGGTCGCACGTCGATGAGCGCGAAGAACTGTTCGGGCTGCGCCCCCGTGGACCGCAGCGCCGCCTGGACCCGTGCGGGATCCACGCCGAGCTGCGTCTGGAGCGCTTGGGCCACGGCCGTGACGTCCCGCACCCGCCCCGGGTACAGCCCGATGCTGATCACCTCTCCGGGCACGGTGAGCGGCGCCCCGGCGGCATCAAGCAGCGCGGCTCGCGGACCCCAGGCTCGCAGGCGCGTGAAGGTGTCTCCGGCGCGCGCCTCCGGGTGGAACACCTCCGGCGTCCAGCGCGCGACCCAGCGATTCCCCCGGCGCTCGAAGCGCAGGCGCGACGCCACCTCCCAGTCGCCGAGTCCCCGCAGCGTGTGCACCCCATGGAAGGTCACCACCGCGGCGACGTCATCCTCGGATTCGAGGTGCAGCTCCTCGAAGCGGGAGGCCACGATGCCCAGCGCCTGCCGCCACTTCGCGTGCTGCGCGTCGAAGTCCGCGGGCACCTCCACGAGCATCCCGCGCTGCGCGACGAGGTCGTTGCGCGCCCAGGCCTCCAGGTACACGCGGGCCACGTCCTCCGGCCCCCCGGACACACCGCGTCTCACGGCGCGCGGAGCACATGCGGGAAGCAGCAGCAGGAGGCAGAGCCCCACCCAGGTGATGACCGTCCGTCCGAACACGCGCCCCGTGTACCGCGCCATGGCTCACGAGGCGAATGCGTTGTGCCATCCGTCGTTCCACCCGGACCGACAGTCAGGCACCCTGACGCTCCACGCGCACGCGGAGCAACGAGGGCCGCCGTGCACCCCGGATCAACGGACGGTCTGGTCCTGCGTCGCGCTCACGCCGTCCCCTGTCGCCGTCACCGTCAACACGCCCACCGTGCCAGAGCGCACGTAGAACACCGCTTCGCGCTGCGCGCCCGCGAGGCTCACCGACGCCACCGCCGCATCCGAGCAATCCGGTTGCAGGTGGAACGTCGCTCCCGCGTCCGACGCGGTCAGTGCCACCGTCGGATCCACCAGCGAGGCCAGGTTGCCCTCGGCGTCCCGCCCCTGCACCACCAGCGCTTCGGAGCAGGCCCCCGCGTCCACGGTGCGGGCCTGCGTGGCGAAGGCCACCTGCCGCGCCCCCGCCACCGTCTCCACGTCCAGGGCGTAGGCCTCGTCCGGGAAGACGGCCGGGTCGTAGCCGTTACCGCTGATCCGGTTGAGGCTGAGCAGGTTCGCGCGCCCGTTGTCGAAGAGGGCCGCCTGATAGCCCCGCTCGGGTCCCGACCCGTTCGTCAGCGTGGCCTTGCTCAGCTCGTTCTCCAGCACCTGGATGCGCGTGGCCTCCGACGGCGCGCTGAAGCCACCCTCCGCCTGCGACAGGCTGATGCCGACGTCGTTCTCCCTCACCGTGTTGCCCTGGATGATCAGGTCGTGGCACAGCGCCCGCCCCGCGCCGTAGTACGCGCCGCCCACCACCAGGATGCCGGTGCCCGTGTCCGTGGCCTTCGTGTACGCGTTGCCCGTCACCTGGTTGCCCACCACGCGCCCCGTAACCCCATATGCGAGCTGGAGGCCGATGCGCGCGATGTGGTCCACCGGCCCTCCGCCCTCCACGATGTTGTCCTCGGCCGCGACCTCCACCTTGCCCGCCACCAGCAGGCCCGCCTTCTGGTAGCCCGTCACGCGGTTGCGCCTCAGGCCCACCGTCACCTGGGCCGCGCCGGCCGCGTCGTTGCGCACCTCGATGGCGAAGCCCTCCTGGCATCCACTCAGGTTCCCCGCCTGATGCAGCGCCTCCACCAGCGAGTCCTCGACGGCGCCGCTCGCGCCCTCCAGCAGGATGCCGCGCAGCCGGGCCGCGCCCGCGTCACACGCGTCCGACAGGTTCCGCGCCGTCACCGTCACGCCGCGCACGCTCGCCACCGGGCCCCGGTTGCGCAGCACCGCGCCCTGGAAGTGCTCCCCCGCCACCGCGTCCTCCACCGCCGTCAGCGCGTGCGCCGCCCCGTCGAACGTGAAGCCGTCCGGGATGAACACCGACCCCTGCGTCACGCAGTCCTGGGACAGCGTCACCTTCCCTGGCGCCAGCGTGAACACGCACGCACCCTCCAGCGCGCCACAGCGCCGGTCCGTCCACTCCACCGTGAAGGCATGGCGCACGCTCGCGCCCGAGGCGTTCGTCACCGTCACCTCCACCGTCGGCGTCACGTCCGGAGGCACGCAGGACAGCTCCGTCCAGTCCACCGTGCTCGTCGTGCCGTCTCCCACCGCCGTGCCCACCGCGCCCACGTTCGTCGTCCAGGTGAACGTCAGCGGCTCACCGCGCGGATCCGTCGCCGCCGCGGTGAAGGTCACGCGCTCGCCCGCGCGTGCGCTCGGTGCCAACTGCGACGTGGCGCCCAGCACCGGCGGCGCGCTCTGCCGCACGCACAGGCTCACGATGTGCGTCACGCTGCCCCCGAAGGGGTCGCTCACCGCGCCCTGCAACTGGCAGCCACAGCCCTGGGGCTCCGCGGTCGGAGTGAACACGGGCGTGGCCCGCGTGACGTCGTCGAACGTGCCCTCGCACGTCGCGCGCCACGCATACGTCAGCGGATCCGAGGCCCCATCTTCGTCCGTCGTCGCCGCCGGCACGAGGAACGGCGCACCCACGGCCAGCTGCCGGGGCTCCCCATCCGCGGGCGCCACGGGCCAGCGGTTGAACCGCGTGTCCTCCAGCGACCCCACCGCGCCCACCGTGCCCGCCCCGATGCGGAACTGGAGCGTGGACACCGCGCCGCGCGCATCCGTGACGCGGACCTCCACCCGCAGCCCGTCCTTCAGGTTGGAGTGCGGCCCCAGCCCGGCATAGGGCTCGGGGAGGACCGTCAACGTGCACGCGGCGCCGTCACAGTCGAGCGACCCCGAGGAGCTGCTCCAGGCATAGGTGAGCGTGTCCGTCGGCTCCAGATCGCTCGCCCACGCGCGCAGCTGCACCTCCTCGCCAAAGGTCGCCCGGGCCTTGGAGGCCACCACCGCGTGGATGCGAGGCGCCGTGTTGCCCGGGCCCGCCACCGCGCCTGGCGGATGGGGCACCATGACCACCAGGGCCTCGCCCTGGAGCGCGAGCGGCACCGCTTCCTCCAGGCTCGCCGTGGCCACCACCGCGCCCGCGCCATCCAGCGCGTCCACGCGCAGCCCTACTGTTTCACCCGAGCTCACCGGATCCACGTCACCGGACCACGAAGCCCCCGCGTCCAGGGTCAGCGCCAGCGGCACTGCTTCCTCCGGCCCGGAGCCGTGCGTCACCGTGGACGTCACCTGCGCCACCGGCACGGCCTCCAACGAGCGCGGCAGCGCGACCACCAGTCGCACGCCCCCGGCCGGCCTCACCGTGAAGGCGGGCTCCCCCTCCACGCAGCCGAACGTGCTCAGCAGCAGGAGTCCCACCAGCTGCAACGCAGGGGTTCGCTTCATGGCCGCACCGTCCTGAAAAAGCATTGTGAGCGGGAACACCATCACGAGCCGCGCGATGCGTCCAACCCGTGAGCCCCGCGCCACGCCCGACCCGCGCGGGGTGTGCGTCCTGCCCTCCGACGCCTCCTCTCCGTCCGCTGTCCGACGAGTTTTCCACCCGGGCGTTCTCCAGCCAGCAGCCCTCGTCTCGCTCGGGATGCACCCGTCGATTCCCGATGCTGGGGTCCACCCCATGCATCCGTCCGAGCCCCGCCGTCCCCAGCCTTGGCCCATCCGCCTCGCCCATTGGGTGAACGTGCCGCTGCTCGCCATCCTCGCCGCCAGCGGGTTGCAGATCCTCGCCGCGTATCCGCGCCTGGGCCCCCGTGGCCGGAGCTACGCGCTCTATCCCTTCCAGGACGCCGTGCCCCCTTCGTGGGCGCGGCTGGGAGGCTGGCTCGCGGGCGCGCGCCACTGGCACTTCGCCTTCGGGTGGTTCCTCGCCCTCAACGGCGTCGTGTACGTGCTCTACCTCGCCTTCAGCGGCGAGTGGCGCCGCCGCCTGTTCCTCCCGCGCCGCGACACGCGCGACGCCGTGGCCACGCTCGCGTACTACCTGCGGCTGCGCCCCGCGCCCGCGCGGACCGGGCTCTACAACGGCCTCCAGCGGCTCGCGTACACGATGGCCCTCGTGATGGGCGCGCTGTCCGTCCTCTCCGGCCTCGTCCTCTACAAGCCCGTGCAGCTCCACGCGCTCACCGCGCTCTTCGGCGGCTACGACCCGGCGCGCGCGGTGCACCTGCTGCTGCTCGCGCTGCTGGCCCTCTTCACCGTCGGCCACGTGGTGCTCGTCGCCCTGCACCCGCGCACCCTCGGGGAGATGGTGACCGGGGGAAGGAAGAAGCCTCATGTCTGGGATTGAAACGGGCAGCCGCCTCCTCACCCGCCGCCGCGTGCTCCTGGGCGCCGCCGCGCTCGCCACCAGCGCCTGTGATTCCAGCCGCCCCCACGCGGGCTTCCTCGGCGTCATGGAGCGCTTCAACCAGCGCGCGCAGGCGGCCCTCTTCAACCCCCACCAGCTCGCGCCCGAGGAGCCCGTGGAGCAGCTCACCCCGCCCGGCGACTTCCCCACCTACTTCGTCTCCGACACCCTGCCCCTGGCCCCCGCGGGCTGGCACCTGGAGGTGGGCGGGCATGTCTCCCAACCGCGCGCCTTCTCGCTGGAGGAGCTGCGGCGGCTGCCCCGGACCGACTACCGGATCCGCCATCACTGCGTGGAGGGCTGGAGCGCGGTGGCGTCATGGCACGGCGTGCGCGTGAGCGACCTGGCGCGGGCCGTGGGCGCGGATCCGCGCGCGGGCTTCGTGGAGTTCCGCTCGTTCGACAGCGGCTACTTCTCCTCCTGGGACGCCCCAAGCGCGCTGCACCCGCAGACGGTGCTCGCGTACGGCATGAACGGGCAGCCGCTCACGCCCGGCCATGGCGCGCCGCTGCGCCTCTATTCGGGCGTGAAGCTGGGCTACAAGATGGTGAAGTACCTCACCCAGGTGCGCTTCCTCCCGGAGGCCACCGGGGGCACCTGGGAGGACCAGGGCTACGAGTGGTTCGCCGGGGTGTAGCCTTCAGCTCTTGCCGCTGTGCAGGCTGGACCTGAAGGGCGTGAAGCCGCGCTGGCGCAGGGACTCGCGTTCGGCCAGCAGTGCGGCCAGGGCCTCCTCGCGCGTGGCGTAGTGGTTCACCGCCGCGCCGTTGATGGCTCCGCTGGTGCTGATGAACATGCGCGTCATCTCGTCGCCGCCGTAGCGGAACGAGCGGTGCGTGTTGCGCTCCAGCACCTCGCGCCGCTCCTTGCCGAAGGTGCGCCCCGCCGTGTGGCGCACCACCAGCCCGTCCAGGTTGATGAGCAGGTCCACCCGGCCGTTGAACTTCGCGAACTGCGCTTCCACCTCGCTGCGCCAGCGATACACGTCCTCGTCCGTCACCAGGATGCAATCGGTGAAGTTCGCCGTGACGACATCGTGCTCGGCGTCGTGTTCAAAGGACATGCTCCAGGCCATCGCGCGCTCTCCTGCTTCCTTGTCCGGTTCCGACGCGGGGTGCTTCACGCCTGCGCGGCGTTGCCAGCGAGGAACGCCGACAGCAGCGCCGCCGTCTCCACCGGACGCTCCACCTGCGGGTAGTGCCCCGGCCCCGGCAGGTACGTCATGCGCGCGTTCTGGATGGGGCCCGCCACCGCCTGCTTCAGGAACACCGGCGGCAGGAACGGATCATCCGTGGCCACCACCAGCGTGGGCGCCGTGATGGCCGCCAGCCGTTGCGCGAAGCCTCCCGCCGTCCAGGCGTCGAAGCTCTGCTCGATGGCCTCCTTCGATACCCCCGTGGCGTCCTTCAGCATCCCCTCCAGCGACTCGGGCGACAGCTGCTTGCACGCCAGCCCGAGGATGGTCTGCTGCTTCGCCCGGTCCCCCGCGGACGTGCGGAACAGGCCCGCCGCGTCCGGAGGCAGCGGCAGCCCCGCCGCGGGCACCGAGGTCATCAGCACCAGGCCCGTGACGCGCGCGGGGGCCTCCGACGCCACCCACTGGGCGATCTGCCCGCCCATGCTGTGGCCCACCAGCGCGAAGCGCTTCGCGCCCGCGTGGTCCGCCACCGCCAGCACGTCCTTCGCGTACTGCTCCAGCGCGTACCCCGACGCCGGCCGCCCCGACCCGCCGCTGCCCCGGTGGTCCGGCACCACCAGCCGCAGGCCCGTCAGGTCCAGCTTCTCCACCATCGCGTCCCACACCGCGCCCGACGTCATCCACCCATGCACCAGCACCACCGCACGCGGTCCATCCCCGAGCACCCGGTAGTGCAGGGTCGTTCCATCGGTCGCGGTCGTCGTGGGCATGGGGGAGTCCCTATTCAGGAAAGAGGTGGAAAGTCGTGGTTAGACGGGAAGTGTAGCAAGCCCGGATGCGACGGGGGGATTCCAATTGAGGG
>NZ_RAWA01000249.1 GCF_003611675.1 Corallococcus sp. CA053C | reverse complement strand
CCCGCCCCCACCGCGAGCAGCACGCTGCGCCCCGTGGCCCGCAGCGTGCGCGCGTCCCACAACACGCCGGACCAGTGCGACAGCGTCAGCGCATCCCACGTCAGCGCCGCGCCGAAGCTGCGTTGCAGCGACGTCAGCAGGATGGCCGCGAGCGGCAGCACCACCAGCACACCGGCCACCAGTCCCACGCCCACCAGCGCCCACCGTCGCCACGCACCCAAGGCGAGCACGCGCGGCGACACACCCTTGCCCGCGCTCAACCGCACCCGGCCCGTCCGGCCCAGCGCCCACGTGAGCCCCAGCGCCAGCGGCGTCAGCAGCAACAGGAACGACGCGAGCACCGAAGCGCGAGGCAGCCCCTCCTCGCTGCCCAGCAGCACCAGTTCATAGATGCGCGTGGTGAGCACACGCGTGGGGGGCGACGCCGACACGCCCAGCAGGTACGGCACACCGAACGAAGACGCGGCCATGAGGAACACCATCACCGCGCCCGACAGCAGTGACGGCAGCGCCAGCGGCACCGTGGTGCTCAAGAGCGCGCGAAGCGGCGAAGCGCCACACACCCGCGCGGCCTCCTCCAGCGCCGGATCCACGCGGCGCAGCGCCGCCGCCCCCGCGAGCAGCACCAGCGGCAGACCCGACAGCCCCTCCACGAACGCGATGCCCCCCGCGCCATAGAGATTGAACACGTCCGCGCCCAGCATCCGGTTCAGGTAGCCGGCCCGAGGGCTCGCGAGCGACAGCCACCCCATGCCCCAGATGAACGCGGGGATGGCCGACGGCAGCGTGAACGCCACCGTGAACGCGCCCCGCCCGGGCAGGTCCGTGCGGAACAGCAGGAACGCCAGCGGCGCGCCCAGCCCCAGCGCCCACGCCGTCGCGCCCAAGGAGATGCCCAGCGTGTTCACCAGCGCCCCGGACTCCGCCGCGAGCACCGCTCCCATCCCGCCCGTCGCCGCTCCCACGCCGCGCACCAGCAGCGCCGCGACCGGGAGCACCGCGAACACGAGCAGCGGCACCAACCACGCAGCCAACGCGAGCCACCGTCCCCCGCCGCGTCCGGTCATCGCGCGAACGCCCGGCTGAAGGCTTCCTTGATGTCACCCCCGCGCAAGAGCCCCTGCTCCAGCAACGCCGGGGACCACGCCTGCGCGCGGCCCAAGAGCCCCTCCACGCCGGGCTCGCCGCGAGGACCGCCGAGGCGCGGATCCACCGCGTGCATGTCCCCCTTCTCCACGATGATCCGCTGCCCCTCCGGCGACAGCAACACGTCCAGCAGCGCCTTCGCCGCCACCGGGTTGCGCGTCGTCGCGAACAGGCCCACCGGGCCCGGGATGACGACAGCGCCATCCTCCGGCCAGACGACCTCGATGGGGCTGCCCTTCGCCTTCGCCGCCAGCGCGTTCTCCAGGAGCAGCACGCCCGCATCCACCTCGCCGCTCCCCACCTTCTGGAGCACCGCCGCGTTGCCCCCCGCCACCACCGCGCCCTTCTCCCGCAGGCCCGCGAAGTACGCATCCCCCAGCCGCGCGTGCATGAACACCGCCCAGGTGAACGCCGTGCCCGACGTGAGCGGATCCCCGATGGCCACCTTCCCCTTCCAGCTTCCATCCACCAGCGCCGCGAACGACCTGGGCGGCGTGCCCGCTCCCACCCGGTGCACCAGCACCATCGTGGACAGCCGGACCGCCGCGTACCGCGCATCCAGGTCCACCAGCGCGCGGGGAATGCGCAGCGCATTGACGGACGCGTAGCGCAGGAAAGCCCCCTCCCGCGCCAGTCGCTCATACAGGAACGGATCCGATGTCATCAGGAGGTCCGCGCGCACGGCGCCCGCGGCCCGCTCCGCCTCCAAGCGGCTTGCCACCTTCTCGCTGCCGGCCTGGTACCAGTGCACCTGCACGCCGGGCAGCCGCTCCTTCAGCAGCGGATCCAGCGCATCCAGCACGTGCCGGTACATCGACGTGTAGACCCACACCTCGCCCGTGGGCACCGAGGCCTGCGCCACGGCCGGACCACCCGATGGCGCGGCGGATTCGATGCGACACCCGGCCAGGAGGAGGAACGCGAGCAGGAGGGGGAGGCGCATGCGGGTGTCGATTATGCGCCGAACCGGGCCCCGAGCGGTGGCTCCTGCACAGTCCACCCGGGTGGCCGTTGTGCCCCGCCGTGAGCGGACCCAACGTCCGCGTGCCAGACGCCACCGGCTCCTTCGGTGGCGGGAAGGACGCCCGTACATGACCCGGAAGGAATTCCTCGCCGCGACGCTGTCGCTGATGGTCGCCCCGACTGTCCTCGGCGCCCCGCCTCCGAAGGCGAAGACGAAGTCGCCCGCGGTGCCCCGCCGCAAGCTGGGCCGCACCGGCCAGGAGGTGTCGTGCGTGGGGCTCGGAGGCTTCCACATCGGCAAGCAGAAGGACGAGGCGGAGAGCCTCGCGCTCATCCGTGGGGCGCTCGACCAGGGCATCAACTTCCTGGACAACTGCTGGGACTACAACGACGGCAAGAGCGAGGAGCGCATGGGCAAGGCGCTGCGCGATGGCTACCGCGCCAAGGCCTTCCTGATGACGAAGATCGACGGCCGCGACAAGAAGACCGCCGCGAAGCAGATCGACGAATCGCTCCAGCGCCTCCAGACGGACCACGTGGACCTGCTCCAGCTCCACGAGGTCATCCGCGAAACGGATCCGGACCGCGCCTTCGCCGAAGGGGGCGCCATCGAAGCGATGAAGGACGCGCAGAAGGCCGGCAAGGCCCGCTTCCTCGGCTTCACCGGCCACAAGTCCCCGGACCTCCACCTCAAGATGCTGGAGACCGCGAAGCAGCACGGCTTCCGCTTCGACACCGTGCAACTGCCCCTCAACGTGATGGACGCCCACTTCAACAGCTTCGAGAAGCGCGTGCTGCCCGTGCTCGTGAAGGAGGGCATCGGCGTGCTCGCGATGAAGTCCATGGGTGACCCGTTCATCCTCGACAGCAAGACCGTCACCGCGCCGGACTGCCTGCGCTACAACCTCTCCCTGCCCGTCAGCGTCGTCATCACCGGCATCGATTCGCAGGAGCGGCTGGAGCAGGCCCTCACCGCCGCGCGCACCTTCAAGCCGCTGAGCGAGAAGGAGGTCCAGGCCCTCCTCGCGAAGACGAAGGACGCGGCGAAGGACGGCGCCTTCGAGAAGTACAAGACGAGCCACCACTTCGACGGCACCGTCCAGAACCCCCAGTGGCTCGGGTGACCGTGTCCCAGACATCTCCAGGTGTTCCTGGCAAGGTGCGTTAAAACAGGTAATCATGGATGCTCCCCCAACCCCGGAGCGTCCATGAAGCATCCGATGCGTGCAGGCCTTGTCGCCGCAGGAGTCCTCGCCACCCTTTCCGGCTGTTCACCCGAGCCGGAGACGCCCGCGGAGGCGGTGGCGTATGGCCAGACGGCGCAGGGTGAGCGCGCCTATGATCCGGGCGCGGGCTGGAACCTGACGTGGCAGGACGACTTCGTCGGCACGTCGCTGAACACGGGCGCGTGGACCGTGCTGACGAGCAACTGGGATCCCGTCACGAACAACTGCAACTTCGGCACGGGCGAGCTGGAGTTCCCGCGCGCGCAGAACGTGGTGGTGCGCGACGGCAAGCTGGTCATCGTCGCGGAGCGCACGGGGGACAACCCCACCGACTCGCACTGCCCCGGCAACTACCGCTCGTTCTACTCGGGCCGCCTGCACACCAAGGGCAAGGTGGAGGGGCGCTACGGGAAGATCGTCGCGAGCATGAAGCTGCCGCCCGGCTACGGCATGTGGCCGGCGTTCTGGACGCTGGGCTCCAACATCTCCAGCGCGGGCTGGCCGGGCGCGGGGGAGATCGACATCCTGGAGTGGAAGTCCACGGAGCCCACGTGGATGAAGTCAGCGCTGCATTGGTACAACGGCGGGCAGGCGGACTGGGGTACGGGCGCGAGCCGCGGCGTGGACCTGTCGCAGGACTTCCACACGTATGAAGTGGAGTGGAACGCCAACACCATCGTGTTCCGGTTGGATCGCGACTTCGTGTCCACGGCGACCTTCGGCCACAACGAGACGGAGTTCCAGCAGCCGCACTACCTCATCCTGAACCTCGCGATGGGTGGCAACTGGTACGGCCATCCCGCGCCCACCGCCATCGACCTGCCGTGGGGCGTGCAGAAGACGATGGAGGTGGAGTGGGTGCGCTGGTACCAGCCCGGCGGCGCGCAGTCGCTGGGGCTCACCAACGCCGGCTTCGAGCAGGGCATGACGGGCTGGAGCACCTGGAGCCCGAACGGCACGGAAGCCGCGGACCTGGCGGAGACGTACAACGGCGGGCACTCGGGCAGCTACCACCTGACGCACTGGACGGCCGGCACGCCCTTCGAGGTCTGGACGTACCAGACGAAGTCCGGCCTGGCGGCGGGCACGTACAAGCTGCGCGCCTGGGTCCGCAAGGGCGGCGCGTTCAACTTCGCGCGCTTCCAGGTGAAGACCTGCGGCTCCTGCGCGCCGGCCGTCGCCAACCTGGGCACCTACGGCGGCTGGACGCTGGTGGAGACGCCCGCTGTCTCCGTGCCGGCCAATGGCTACCTGGAGTTCGGCCTGCACAGCAACGCGCCCGCGAACGACGGCTCCAGCTTCATCCACCTGGATGACGTAGAGTTGGTGCGCCTCTAACACCGTGCCGTGACAGGAGCTGCGCCCATGTCCCCTCCGACAGGCCGTCCAGGTTCAACACTTCCCAGCGGCCTGCGGTTCGGGATGGAGGCGTTCTTCGACGCCGATCTCTCCACGGTGCGCATCCACGTCGGGCAGGAGGCCGAGTCCCTGGGCGCGGTTGCCTTCGCGCACGGCGAAGACGTCCACTTCGCCCGGGGTCACTACCAGCCCGACACATCAGGGGGCGTGGAGCTGCTCGCGCACGAGCTGACCCATGTGCTCCAGCAGCGCGGGGGCAGGACCGCCGGGAGGAATCCGGCGGGGCCTGCCCTGCTGCACGACCCCGTGCTCGAAGCCGAGGCCGACCGGCTGGGTCGACAGGCGCGTGTCTGGATTGAACGGGGCAGGCGCCCCGCCGACTTCCGGCCGGTCGACGGGGCTGCCCGTGGCGTGGCCACCCGTCCTGTCATCCAAGCCAAGATGATCTTCACGGGCGACAGCGACAGGTACGAGGGCACCCGCTACCTCGACATCGATCTCAATTCCAAGATCCCGTCCAAGGTCTTCAAGACCATCCAGCGGCAGGCGAAGAACCTCGCCGGAACGATCTTCGTGGGCTTCGCCGACAAGCCCCAGGCCACGGGCAGCGCGATGTACAGCGCCGTGAGCGCCAACACCGGGAAGCTCACCCTCTCCCGCCTCAGCGAAGAGCAGATCACGGAGGCTGGCGCGGACTACCACGGCCTCCTCGCGGCGATGGTCCACGAGACCCAACATGCGATCGATCACCTGAGCCAGAGCGTGGTGTACAACGGTCACGACGAAGCCACCCTTCGCGCGGAGTGGCGTGCGTGGGCCATTGAAGCGGCTCTCATCTATGAGCTGGATCTCGCGGGGAAACCGATCTCCCAGTTGAAGGCGGTCCTCCCAGGCAGCTATCGAAGCAAGTCGGATTTCGCGAACAAGAACAGCACGGCCTTTGGCCGGACGATGCAGTACCTGGATTACTGCAATGTCATCGCGAAGCCCAATGTCATCCAGACCAGCAACTTCATCATGCAGAAACAGGGATGGCTGCACGAAGCCATCTTGATGTTCTACTCGCATGTCGAAGGCGGCATTGGCGGTGCCGTGTGGCCAGGCGATGGCAGCGCGGCCGCATCAAGCGAGAGCGACATGGAAGAGGTCTACTGACCCCTTCCATGCCGCCGCGCTTCACTCAGTGAGGCACGAGCACGAAGTCGTCCACGTACACCGTGCCCTGGTCCGAGCCCGAGTCGTCCTGCACGTAGAAGTCATTCACGGTGCCGGACGTCGCGCCCAGGGTGCTCAGCGGAATGGACACCTTCTGCCAGGTTCCCGCCGCGATGGGGTGGCCCAGCGCGTCCGCCAGGTTGATGCTGCCCAGCGGCGTGGCGTCGTGGAACAGCGCCAGCCGCACCTGCTGGCCGCCCGTGGTGCCGCCGTGCACCCAGAGGTCCACGGACTGGTACAGCGACAGGTCCAGCCCGGTGTGGTGGAACATCAGCGCCTCCCAGTTGTCCGGCTCGAAGCTGAGCGCGGTCGGGCCCGCGTGCACCGTGACGGACTCGTCCAGGGAGTGCGTCGCCCAGCTCCAGTCCTGGAAGTTGCTGCCCATCGCGTCGTCGTAGACGACCGTGCCCACCGACGGGGGCGGCTCCGTGAGGCCATCCATCAGCGCCAGGCCCTCCGACACGGTGACGGTGCGCACGCCGGTGGACTTCACGTAGTTCAGGATGGAGGTGAAGTTGGTCGTCTTGTACTGCGTCTCGCGCGTGGGCGTCCCGCTGGTGAATTCGTGGAAGAGGATGATGAGCCAGCTCTTCTCCGCGATGGCCTGGTTGATCCACCCCTTCACCGTCGCCACCGTCACGGCGCTCGACACGTCGTTGGCGCGCAGCTCGTAGATGACCGTGTCGCGGTAGTTGCGGCCCGCGTTGATGGTGCGGTGGCTTGAGTACTCCGACTTCAGCGCCGTCATCACCGACGCGTTGTACGCGCCGTAGGGCGACGCGAAGTCCTTGCCGCACACGGCGCCCACGTTCGCGGCGAGCCAGGCGCGCGAGTCATGCAGTTCCGACGTGAGTTGCGTGGGCGTCAGCGACGTGAGGTCCGCGTGGGTGCGCGTGTGGCTGGCGATCTCGTTGTTCTCCGCGTAGAGCGTGCGCACCTGCGCGAGGCTCATGTAGCCGCCCCAACCCTGCGCCACCGCGTCGGTGACCAGGAAGTAGGTGGAGCGGATGGCGCGCGAATTGAGCGCGGGCCGCGCGATCGTGTACTGCGTGCTCCAACCGTCATCCAACGTGATGGAGACCATGCCTTCCGCGAACGGCGACGCGGCAAAGGCAGAAGAGGCGCAAAGCAACACCGCGGCGCAAAGCGCACGGGCCGACGGATTCATCCAAGCCATGTCTGGGAAATCCCCCTGTGAGGAGGCGCCAGGATACGCGCGCCGGGAGGGAAACCCAGCCCCTCTTCCGGGCACCGGGAGACGGGCCGCGTGTTAGAAGGCGACCCGCCCATGAGTCTCTTCCGCCTCCCCTTGCTGCTCCTCGCCCTGCTCGCACTCGCGGCCGGTTGCCAACGTCCGGCGCCTCCCGCACCGGAGCCCCAGGCGCGGCGGATCGTCTCGCTGTCGCCGGCTGTCACGGAGACGCTGTTCGCCCTGGGCGCGGGCCCGGAGGTGGTGGGCGTGTCCGACTACACGGTCCTGCCGGAAGGCACTCCGGACCTGCCGAAGGTGGGCACCACGTTCGCGCCGAACTTCGAGGCCATCGCGCGGCTCAAGCCGACGGTGCTCGTGGATCAGCAGGTGAAGCAGGCCCCGGCGGAGGCGCTGTCAAAGCTGGCGCCGTTGAAGGTGCTGCCCTGGCTGTCGCTGTCCGACGTGGTCGCGAGCGTGAAGGAGCTGGGCCGGCTGAGCGGGCGCGAGGCCCAGGCCACGGCGCTGGCGGAGCGGCTCCAGACCACGCTGTCGCGCCCCGCGCCGAAGGAGGCCCCCCGCGTCCTGCTGGTGCTGGGCGACGTGTCGGGCACGCTGTCGGAGGTCTGGTACATGAAGCGCGGCTCGCTGCACGGCGCGGCGCTGGAGGCCGCGGGTGCGCGCAATGCCATCGCTGAAGACGGCGGCGGTCCTCCCAACCTGTCGCTGGAAGGGGTCATCGCGCTGGATCCGGACGCGGTGCTGGTGCTCGTCAGCGCGCAGGGCCTGGATGCCGAACAGCAGGCGCGAGTGCTCGCGCCGTGGAAGAAGCTCACCGGCCTGCGGGCGGCGCGGGAGGACCGGGTGCGGCTGGTGATGGGCCGCGACGTGGAGTCCACCGGGCCGGCCATCCTCGACGTGGTGGAGCGGCTGCGGGCCGCCCTGGGCACCCTGCCCGCCTCGCGATGACGGCCGGGCTGACGCTGGACACGGTGACAGTGCGGGCCCGGGGGCGGACGCTGCTGGACGGCGTGTCGCTGCGCGTGGCGCCCGGCGACTTCGTGGCCATCGTCGGGCCCAATGGCGCGGGGAAGACGACGCTGCTGCGCGTGGCGCTGGGACTGCTGCGGCCGGATGCGGGGCATGCGCGCGTGGACGGGCGCGACGTGTCGGGGCTCGCGCCGAGGGAACGCGCGGCGCTGCTCGCGTGGCTGCCGCAGCGGTTGGAAGCGGCGGAGCCCATCACCGCGCTGGAGCAGGTGGTCGCGGCGCGCTACCGCTTTCCCGAGTCCCGTCGCGCATCTGAGACGGCGGCGCTCCGGGCGCTCGCGGAGGTGGGGGCGCAGGACTTCGCTTCGCGTCCCGTGACGGAGTTGTCAGGAGGTGAGCGACAGCGCGTGGCGGTGGCGGGGCTGCTCGCGCAGGAGACGCCGCTGGTGTTGCTGGACGAGCCCGCGAACTTCCTGGACCCCGCGCAGCAGTTGGAGTTGTACACGCGCGTGGGACACCTGTGGCGCGCGGGACGCGGACTGCTCTGCGTCACGCACGACGTGAACGTGCTCACGCATGCACGAGCGCCCAGCACGCGAGCGCCCCGGGTGGTGGGGCTCACCGAGGGCCGCGTGGTGTTCGACCTGGACTACGACGCGCCGGACCTGGGTGAGCACCTGGGCGCGCTGTTCGGAGTGCGGATGCACAGCACCTCCGTGGATGGACACCGCGTCTTCGTGGGCTTGCCCCGGAGCGGAGGTGCACCGTGAAGGTCCGTCTCTGGAGTGTCCTCGCGCTGTGCGCGGTCGCCTGCGCGGTGGCGCCGTTCCTCGGCCCGGGGCTCTCCGCCAGCTCCGCGGACTTCATCTTCTGGCAGCTCCGCGTGCCCCGCACGCTGATGGCGATGCTCGTGGGCGGCACGCTGTCGCTCGTGGGCGCCGTGTACCAGTCCCTCTTCGCCAACCCGCTGGCCGCCCCCAGCACCGTGGGCACCACGGCCGGTGCGACCCTGGGCGCTCTCGTCGCCATCGTCCTGGGTGCACGGCTCGCTCCGAGCGGCCTGCCGCTGATCACCTCCGCGGCCTTCGTGGGCGCGCTGGGCGTCAGCTTCATCGTGGCCGCCATCGCCGCGGGCCGTCGCGTGCGGATGAATGACGTGGTGCTCGCCGGCATCGCGTGCTCCATGGCGGCCGGGGCTCTTGCCACCGGGTTGCAGTTCTCCGCCGACTCCGCGGAGCTGATGGCCGCCACCCGCTGGTCCCTGGGCCACCTGCCCCAGGTGGGCTACTCGGGCGTGCTGCTGCTGACGCCGTTCGCGGCCGTCACCCTCGTGGGCCTGCTCGCGCTCACCCGCGCCCTGGAGGTCTTCATCGCCGGCGAGGAGCACGCCGAGTCCCAGGGTGTCCCCGTCCGCCGCGTGCGCGCGGTGGCCATTGGCCTGGGGGCCCTGGGCGTCGCCGCTTGCGTCGCCTGGTGTGGCCCCATCGCCTTCGTGGAGCTCATCGTCCCGCACGTCGTGCGCCGGACGCTGGGGGTCAGCCGGCGCGTCCTCCTGCCCGGTTCCGTCGTCGTCGGCGCCGCGTTCCTCGCATTGTGCGATGCGTCGGCGCGCGTCTTCTTCCCAGGGCGGGAATTGCCAGTGGGAGTGGTCACGGCCGCCCTGGGCACCCCCCTGCTCGTCTACCTGGTGGCGCGCGGACGGTCGTGATGGGCCGTGCCCGCACCGGCTGCCCGGGGAGAGACCGAGCCTTCAGGACGGGGGGTGCCCGAAGCGAGTTCGGGTATATTCCGCGCCACGTGGGGCCCCGTGAGGCGTGCCCCCTGAACCTTCACGAAAGGCTTTGAGCATGAAGCGGCTGGGAAGCGTGGGATTGATGCTCGGGGTGCTGACCCTGGGCGGGACCTTCGGCTGTGCGGACGAGAAGGAAGAGAAGGCCAAGGAGCACCGGGTCAAGGGCACCAACTTCCTCGCCGACAAGAACTACGCGGAGGCGACGAAGGAGTACGAGGAGTCGCTGAAGATTGATCCGACCCAGGAGAAGGTCTGGGAGAAGAAGGCCTTCGCGCACCTGCAGGCGGGCCAGACGGAAGAGGCCGCGCAGTCCGCGATGAAGCTCCTCGACTTCGCGAAGACGCCGGACGACAGGGCCGCCGTCTACCGCAACGTCGCGGCGATGTACGCGAAGAGCGGCCCGCTCGAGAAGGCGGAGCAGTACTTCCAGGAAGCGCTGAAGATCAACCCGAAGGACGCGGACTCGCTGAGCTGGATCGCGGAGGTCCACTCGCGGCGCGGTGGCGCCCGCGACATGGCCGCGCCCGCCGTTCCCGAGGAGTTGGAGAAGGCCCTGAAGGTCTACGACCAGGTCCTCGCGCTCAACCCGAACTCCGCCAACACGTACCTCAACAAGCGCATCGTGATGGCGAAGTACATGGAGCACGAGAAGTCCCTGCTCGGCGCCGCCGAGCAGGAGGCCGTGGAGGCCGGCATGCCGGCCGCGCCGGTGAAGGGCAAGAAGCCCGTCGTCGACCCTGCCGCCGCCGAGCGCGTCGCCGCCGCCAAGGCCAGCTCCGCCGCGCACCAGGCGCGCATTGATCAGCTCCAGGCCGAGTTCAACGAGCTGACCAAGCAGTTCGGTGAGGCCACCAAGCGCAACGCGGCGGCCGCCAAGGGCGCGCAGGCCGTCAACAAGCCGTAGCAGCCCGCGCGAAAGCGCTGGAGGGGGCGGGGCCTAGCGTCGGCCCTTCCCTCCTCCGAAGAGGGCCAGCAGCACACCGCCCAGGAGCGCGGCACCGCCGCCCGCGACATAGAGCGTCGTCTGCTCGGTGTTGCGCCCGGTGACCAGCTCCGTGGCGCGCTCGGTGAGCGAGTCCTTCGCCTTGAGCCCGGTGAACAGCAACACCCCGCCCGCCACGGCGAGCATCAACCCCACGATTCGCAGAACACCCACACGTCCTCCTGGAATGGAATGACGGAAGGCACGGGAGTGCCCGGCCCACCGGTCAGCGCTTGCGCTTGCCTGGGGCACCGCGCCCCGACTTCGTGCCCGCGCCCTTCTTCTTGCCGCCGGCCTTCTTCGCCGCCGGCGACTTCTTCGCCGCCTTCGCACGCGAGCCCGGCGCCGTCGCCGACTTGCGGACCTTCTTCGCTGTGCTCCCGCGCTTCGGAGCAGGCCCCTCGGACAGCAGGCCCCGCTGCGCGGCCAACGCACGGATCCGGTCGAAGCCCGGGTGCGGCGAGGCCGCCGGTGCGGCGTCCTCATCAAAACGGTCGCCGAAGGCAGCCGGGCCCGGCGGGGTGAAGTCCTCGCGCGGCGCCTTCACCTCCGGCGGCTCGGTGAAGTCGGGCGTCGCGTCGGGCTCCGGGCGCACCGGCTCCGCGGGACGGAACAGGCGGCGCTTGCCCTTCGTCGGGGCGGCGGGCTCCGCCTTCGGAGCACGTTCCACCGGAGCGCGTTCCACGGGGGGCGCGGCGTCCTCCGTCCGGGCCCGCAGGAAGCGCGAGCCGGGACGCGCGGGCGCAGGAGGGGCCTCCTCGCGGCGCCCTTCCCGGCTGAACCGACCGCGCGGGCGCGGCTTGGACGTCGTCTCGGGAACGGGCGCGGGGTCGAACCCGGCCAGGGCCGCGGCCTCCTCCGACGCGACGTCTTCTGGCGTGGGCGGCTCCCACGTCTTCACGCCAAAGGGCGTCTCTTCCGCCCCGGCATCCCAGGGCGCGGCCTCTTCCGTCGGAGTGCGCGCCGCGGCGGGCTTCTCCCACGGCTTGCGTCCCGCGCCCCGCGCGACCTCACGGTCCTCGCGGCCGGGGCGACCCGCCTTGCCACCGAAACGCGGCGGCGCCTCGTTCACGTACTCGCGCCGGCGCGACGTGGGCCGCGCGGCGGCGGTCCGGGCCAGCGGGGACTCGCCTTCGAACTGGAGCGCCTCGAAGTCGATCTTCCGCGACACCGTGCTCGCGGACAGCAGCCGCACGCGCAGCTTCTGGCCCACGCGCACGCGCCGCCCGTTCGAATACACGAGCGAGTGCACGCGCTTGTCCAGCTTGGCGCCCGGCCCCAGCGTCTCCGCCTTCACCAGGCCCTCGACGTGCTCCGTGTCCAGCTCCACGAAGAAGCCGAACTCGGCGATGCCCGCCACGGTCGCGTCGAACTCCTCGCCCACGCGGTCCTTCATCAGGAGCGCCGCGTAGAACGACACGACCTCGCGCTCCACCGTCATGGCCGCGCGCTCACGCTCCGAGCACTGCTGCGCCATGCCCTCCAGCCGCTCCTCCTCGCGCTCCATCTGCGCTTCCGACGGCTTCTTGCCCTTGCGCGCCCACACACCCTTGAGGATGCGGTGCACGAGCAGGTCCGGATAGCGCCGGATGGGCGACGTGAAGTGCAGGTAGTTCTCCGCCGCCAGGCCGTAGTGGCCCACCCGCGTCGCCGTGTACACGGCCTGCATCATGGAGCGCAGCAAGAGCTGGTTGAGCGCGCGCTGCTCCGGGTGTCCGTGGAGCTGCGAGATGAACGCGTCCAGCTCCTTCGACGACACGCCGTCGTCCACGTTCAGGTGGAAGCCGTACGCCTCCGCCAGGATGGAGAACGCCGCCAGCTTCTCCGGATCCGGCTCACCATGGAACCGGTACACCGTGGGCAGGCCCTCGTCCTGGAAGTACGTGGCCACCGCCTCGTTGGCGGCGAGCATGCACTCCTCGATGAGCCGGTGGCTGTCCCTGCGCTCGCGCTTCTCCATGCGCAGCGGCAGGCCGTCCGGACCGAGCACGACCTTGTGTTCGGGCACGTCGAAGTCGATGGCGCCTCGCGCCTTGCGCATGCCCATCAGCGCGCGCGCCAGCGCCATCAGCTGCTCGAACTGGGGCTTGAAGGCGTTCCGGTGCGGCACGTCCTTGCCGTCCAGGACGTCCTGCACCTCGTTGTACGTGCAGCGCGCCACGCTGCGCATCACCGCCGGGTACAGCTCCGACGAGCGGCGCGTGCCCTGGTGGTCGAACGTCATGTCCGCCACCATGCACAGCCGGTCCTCGTCCGGACGCAGCGAGCAGATGCCGTTGCTCAGCCGCTCCGGCAGCATCGGCAGCACGCGGTCCGGCAGGTACACGGACGTCGCGCGGTTGAGCGCCTCCACGTCCAGCGCGCTGCGCTCGCGCACGTAATGGGACACATCCGCGATGGCCACCACCAGCCGCCAGCCATTGGCCAGCGGCTCCGCGTACACGGCGTCGTCGAAGTCGCGCGCGTCCTCGCCGTCGATGGTGATCAGCGGCAGCGGGCGCAGGTCGCGGCGGTTCTCGCCGGTGGCCTCCTCCTCGGTGACGCGCACGGCGAACGCATCCGCCTCGTCCATCACCTCCGGCGGGAACTCGTCGGAGAAGCCCTGCGAGAAGGCCGAGCCCAGCACCTCCGCGCTCGGCTCGCCCGGACGGCCCAGCGAACCGGCCACCTCTCCGAAGAGGCCCTGCCCCGGCTCCAGGAGATCCGCGCCCACGCCCAGGCGCACCTTCACCAGGTCCCCGTCTCGCGCCATCTGCGTCGCGGGCACGCGGATGGGCCCCGGAAGGCTCGTGTCCGTGGGGTTCACCACCGAGTGCCGGCCCTGCTCCACGTAGGTGCCCACCGCCAGCTCGCGCCGGCGGTTGATGACGCGCAAAAGGCGGCCCTCGAAGCGTCCCGGCCGGCCCGCCACCTCCACGAGGACCCGGTCGTTGTCGAGCGCCCGCTGGGCCTCCTGCGGCGGCAGGAAGATGTTCTCGCCCTCGCCCGACACCGGGTGCACGAAGCCGAAGCCGTCCCGGTGCACGTGGAGGATGCCCTCCACCGTGGGCTCGCTGGAGTCCTCGAAGCGCGTGTCGCGGCCACCGCGCCGCAGGTCGCGCCGGAAGTCCCCGCCGCCCCGGCCCGCGTCGCGGAAGGCGCCACGGCCAGCGCCAGGGCCTTCTTCGCGCCCGCTGCCTGGAGCGGGTCCACGTTTGCG
>NZ_RAWA01000248.1 GCF_003611675.1 Corallococcus sp. CA053C | reverse complement strand
GTGCCACGGTGGTGGAGCTGGGGGACGCCACGCTGCTGCCGGGCTTCATGGACGCGCACACGCACCTGACCGTGGAGCCCGGAGCCGACTGGCGCAAGGACGTCATCGACAGCTTCCAGCGCACGATTCCCGAACAGACGCTCGACACGCTGCCCTGGGCCCGCGTCACATTGCTGGCGGGCTTCACCACGGTGCGGAACCTGGGCGCCGAGGACTTCATCGACGTGGGCCTGCGCAATGCCATCGCACGCGGCAACGTGGTGGGGCCGCGCATCCTCGCTGCGACGTCCAGCCTCAGCTCCACGGGCGGGCACTGTGATTACGGCAACTCGTGGCGCAAGGGGCTGATGGCCCACGACGCGAGTCCCGGCGTGGCGGATGGCCCGGACGCGCTGCGCGCGCGCGTGCGCGAGACCCTCAAGTACGGCGCGGATCTCATCAAGGTCTGCGCCACGGGCGGAGTGATGAGCTTCAACGCGGAGCCGGACGCGCCGCAGTTCACCCAGGCGGAGCTGGACGCGGTGGTGGACGAGGCGCATGCGCACCGGCGCAAGGTGGCCGCGCATGCCCATGGCGCGGAAGGGGCGAAGCGCGCCATCCGCGCGGGCGTGGACTCCATCGAACACGGCACCCTGCTGGACGACGAGGCCCTGGCGCTGATGAAGCGCAAGGGCACCTGGTACGTGCCCACGGTCCTCGCCTTCTTCGGCGCGAAGGAGCTGGCGGACCAGGGCAAGCTGCCGCCGGACACCGTCGCCAAGCTCCACACGGTGGACCAGCGGCGTGAACAGGTGCTGCGCAAGGCGATTGCCCTGGGGGTGCGCATCGCCCTGGGCACCGACTCGGGTGTGTTCGCGCACGGACGCAACGCGGAGGAGTTCGCGCTGCTGGTGCAGGCCGGCCTGCCGCCCGCCGAGGCGCTGCGCGCTGGCACGGTGTACGCGGCGGAGCTGCTCGGCGTGTCGGACCGGCTGGGGACGCTGGAGCCGGGGAAGCTGGCGGACGTCGTCGCCGTGCCCGGCAATCCACTCCAGGACATCCGCGCCACCCAGAAGGTCTTCTTCGTGATGAAGGAAGGCGTCATCCAGCGCAATGACGCGGCGCCTGCCTGCCCTGCCGCGGTGCCGTGAGCCTCAAGGGGTGTATCGTGAGTTCATCCTGGATCTTGCGTTCGTGCCCGGGGGGCCGCGATGGACAATGACAAACTGCAGGAGCACATCCTCAGCACCTACCTGAACCTCCGCTTCTTCATCGCTGCCGCCGCTGTGCTGATTCCCCTGGTGGTGTATGGCGTGGGGCGGCTGCACGGCATCGGGTTGCAGGATTCGATCAGCGCGTACTACTGGGCGCAGGGTCCGGGTGAAATGTATCCGCCGGCCCGGGCCTGGTTCGTCGGTGGCCTGCTCGGCGTGGCCGCGCTCCTCTACCTGTACAAGGGTTTCAGCTTCGAGGAGAACGCGGCGTTGAATCTGGCGGCGGTGCTTGCCGTGGGTGTCGCGGTCTTCCCCATGCAGTGGAACTGCCAGGAGGAGTGCGGCAGGTTCTCCCTGCACGGCTTCTGCGCGGTCGCCATGTTCCTGTGCCTGGCGTATGTGATGTGGTTCCGTTCGTTGGATACCCTGGTGCACCTGCCGGATGAGAGGAGCCGCGCGGGGTACCGCAAGACGTACGAGCTGACTTCCATCGTGATGCTCGTCTCGCCCATCACGGCGTTCCTGATGAACACCTTCTGGGGGACGCCCAAGTCCTATGTCTTCTTCATTGAAACGGCCGGCATCCTGGCCTTCGCGCTGTACTGGGTGGTGAAGAGCCTGGAGTTGAGGCAGTCCGGCGTCGTGCGCAAGGTGCTGGTTGGACAGGCCCGGATCCCGCAATACAGCCTCCTCGAGCGGGTGCCGAAGGACGCTCCCCCCGAGGTCCACCTGCCTCCTGCCGCGCCCTGAACTTCAAGGCCGGGTGAGCACGTCGCACAGCAGGAAATCGAGCTCGCTCCCGGACAACCAGCGGGCGCTCACCCCCGCGAAGTCGGGCTCGGTGTCGGCATCGAGCTGCCGCCAGAGGTCTTCCACGCGGTAGCGCGCGGCGGTGCAGTAGACGTCCGCCAGGTCGCCCGCGTGGGGCTGCCCTCGCTCGGCCAGGGCCGCGGCGTGGGCCAGCGTGACGGATTGGGTGAACAGCTCGTTGCAGACCTGGTTCAGCAGGATGAGCGTCCGCTGGCGCGCGTAGAGCACGCTTGCGTCCGGGTAGCGGCGCGACAACTCCTGGCACTTCCGGGCCAGCCTGTGCACCTCCCGAGCGGTGTGCTGGAGGTGCTCCCGGTTGCGCTCCGACAGGTGCTCCTCCACCGGCAGCGGCGCGGGGGGAGACGCCTGTTCCGCGGCCTGCGCGGGCGACGGATAGTAGAGTGAGAAGAGGCCCTCCCGGGCGGCCTTGTGGTCCACGAGGAAGTCCACGCCGCCCGCCACGCGGAAGGCCCTGGCGTCGCGCAGGACGCGCTCCAGCGGCACGGGCACCGCGCCCCGGGCCGCCTTGCTCGCGGCCGTCTCGTAGCCCTCGGCGGCGAGCAGCGACAGGGTCCGGTCCGCGATGCGCGCGCATGCGAGGGACGCGATGTTCTTGGCCGCCACCTGTTCGAACCAGCGCACGGGCAGGGTGTCCACCGTCACGCCCGTGAGGCTCCACCGGGCCACGCTCTCCAGGGCGAAGACCTCGGCCGCGGTGGCGGAGACCTGTCGCTGGATCTCCTCGAAGTCGCCGAGCACGCGCCCCTGGGCGAGTCGCCGGTGGAGGAACTCGCGCGACCACTGGAGGCACTGCTTGGAGAGTGCCAGGGACGCCGCCACGATGATGTACATGCGGCCCAGGGCGCTGAGTGGCTCCAGCAGCGGCGTGTTGCGCCAGTGCTCCTGCGCCATCGCCAGCATGCGCTCCTTCGGCACCCGCACGTTGTCGAAGCTCAGCGCGGCGATGGGCAGCCCGCGCAGGCCCATCAGCCCGTGCTCGGCGCGGACGCGGAAGCCGGGGCTCGTCGTCTCCACGAAGAAGAGGCTGATCTGCTCCCTGCCGTCCTCGCAGAGCGTCGCGGTGACGTTCAGGAGGTCCGCGATGGAGCCGTTGCCGATGTAGACCTTCTCCCCGTTCAAGACATAGGCCGTGCCGTCTTCCGTGGGCGTGGCGGTGGTGGACGCACGCCGCGCGGAGGCACCGGTGGGCTCGGTGTCGGCCCAGCCGGAGATGGCCCCGTCGGCGACGCGGGAGCGGACGTAGTCCTTGAGCGGACCGGACTGCACTGCCTCGATGATGGCGCCCGCGCCGAGGCCACTGTGGATGGCCAGCGTGTAGCCCACCGGGAGGCAACGGCTCATCACGGCTTCAATGACGCGGAAGGTGTTCAGCAGGGAGAGCCCCCGGCCGCCCAGCTCCTTTTCCACCGGCAGCTTGTAGTAGCCCTGCGCGCGCAGCGCTTCGATGAGCGCTGGTGAGAGGCGCCCCGTGCGCTCCACCTCGTCCGCGTCGACGTGCTCCTTCAGGAACCGTTCGACCTCCGCGATGACAGCATCGCCCGCCTGTCGCTCCTCCGGGTCCTGCTCGGGGAACGCGCGGACGAGGTCCCAGCGGAGCTTCCCCGCGAAGAGCTGGCCCAGGAAGCCCTCGCGGGCGCGGGTGGCGGGATGCAGGGGCTGGCTCATGGCTTCAGGTCCCTTCTGGAGACGGTGTGGAGGAGGTGCAGGAGGGGTTCCTTCTGCTCCCGCAGGTAGAAGTGGCCGCCGGGCAGCAGGTGGAAGTCGAAGGGGCCGGTGGTGTGGACGCGCCACGACTCCAGCTCCTCGCGCGTCAGGTCGTCCTGCGTGCCGCCCGTGACGGTCATCGCGCAGGCCAGGGGCGCGTGCGGCTCATGCCGGTAGGACTCCACGAGCGCCAGGTCCGCGCGCAGGCCCGGCAGGAGCAGCTCGCGCAGCTCCGAGTCCTCCCGCATCTCCACGGCCAGCTCGCCGTAGCTGGATTCGAGCGCGGTGATCAATCCGTCGTCGTCCAGGTGGCTCGCGGGGATGCCGCGCAAAGGGAGCTGCGGGGCAGGGGCGGCGGACACGAACAGCCAGCCCGGCGGCGTACGGCCCAGGTCGCGCAGGCGACAGGCTGTCTCGAAGGCCACGAGCGCCCCCAGGCTGTGTCCGAAGAACGCGAACGAGGTCCCGAAGTCCACCTTGGCCACCAGGGTGTCCACCAGCTCGCGCATCCGGGTGAAGGGTGTCTCCTCCGCGCGCGCGCCACGGCCGGGAAGCTGCACGCCCCACACCTCGATGTCCGGGAGCGCGTCCGCCCATCGCACGTACTCGCCCACCGAGCCGCCGCTGTGGGGGAAGCAGAAGAGGCGCACGGGGGCTTCCGGGCGCCGCAGGCGGCAGGCAAGCCATGCGGAGGGCAGGGGCGTCGTCATGTCGAGGAGGGACCTGGGGAAGGACTGACGGCGGACGATGCGGCATTGGCTGACAACGCTTCCGTGACGAAGCGGGCCAGCCGGGTCACGGTGGGAGCGCGGAAGAGAGTCTTGACCTTTAGCGGTGTGGCGACATGCGGGCGCAGCCGCGCGATGAGCTGCGCTGCCATCAGCGAGTCGCCTCCCAGCTCGAAGAAGTTGTCGTGGAGGCCGACCCGGGGCAGCCCCAGGACCTCCGCGAAGGCCGTGGCGATGCGACGCACCGTCAGGTCCTCGGGCAGCTCTTCCACGACTGCAGGAGCCTCGGGGCTCGTATCGCCGGACAGTCGCGGCTCGCTTCCGTGCGCCGTCACGGGCGTGTCCGGTGCTTCCACCAGATAGCGCTGACGCTCGAAGGGGTAGGTCGGCAGGGGCACCCGTCGCCGCTTCGCACCCCCGTGCAATCCCAGCCATGACAGCGGCACGCCCGACGCCCACAGGCGCCCGGCCGCGTTGAGCGCGGTGATCAGCTCGGACGTGGTGTCCGCGGGGTGGGGGAGGGTGGCCACCGTGAGGTGCGCGCCCGCGTCGGGGTGCTGGCGCGCCAACGTCGCCAGGGTCCGTCCAGGGCCCACCTCCACGAAGACACTGGCTGGGCCCGCGAGCAGTGTCCCCAGCGCATCACCGAAGCGCACGGTGTGGCGCAGGTGCGCGGCCCAGTAGGCCGGGTCCACGGCCTGCTCCGCGGTGACGGCGGCGCCGGTGAGGTCGGAGATCCACGGCAGTTGCGGCGGCCGTCGCTCGACGCGCTCGACGCAGGCGGTGAACGCGGCCAGCGAGGGTTCGACGAGCGGCGAGTGTCCGGCGCCAGGGATGCGCAGCAGGCGCGACTCCACGCCGCGCGCCGTCAGCCGTGTCTGGAGTTCTTCGACCTCCAACACCGGTCCCGAAACCGTGCACTGCGCGGGCCCATTCACGGCCGCCAGGGAGAGCCCATCCTGGAGCAGCGGCAGGAGTACGGACTCAGGCAGCGGCACGGCCAGCATGGCTCCCGCGGGCAGGCTCGCGAGGATGCGCGAGCGCTCCAGGACCAGATGCAGGGCATCCGCCAGAAAGAAAACGCCAGCCACCGTGGCCGCGGCATAGGCCCCCAGGCTGTGTCCCACCACCGCGGCGGGCTTCACACCCCAGCGCTTCCACAGCCGCGCCACGGCGTACTCGATGACAAAGACAGACAGCTGGCCGGTGATGAACTCCCCCATCCGCGCGGAGGCCTGTTCAATCGCGACGGCATCCGACGGCTCGGGATGGAGCACCGTCCGCAGGTCGAACCCCAGGACGGGTGTGAGGTGCGCGCGGCACTCGTCCACGGCCTCTCGGAAGGCAGGCTGAGTGGCATACAGCTCCCGGCCCATGCCCACGTGTTGACCCCCATGGCCCGGGAACATGAACACCACCGGGCGTTCTCCAGGCTCCAAGTGCGCATCGCATGGAGTGCCCTCCTGCTCCGCCAGTGCGCGGAGGATCTCGGGGGCGTCCTGGCCTACGGCGAACGCACGGTGCGCATGCGCTGGACGTCCCACCTGGAGCGTCCAGGCGACGTCCTCCAGGGGCACTTCCGGATGCTCGCGAAGGTGGCGACCGAGCCGGTCCACGGCCCGGGTCAGCGCGGCGGGGCCGTGGGCCGACAGCACCAGGAGCTGTGGAGTGCGAGAACGCTCGGGCGCGGGAAGTGCGGGCGCCTCCTCCAGCACGGCGTGGGCATTGGTCCCACCGATGCCCAGGGAGCTGACGCCTGCGCGCCGGGGAAGGCCACCGGTGTCCCAGTCCCGCAGCTGTGTATTCACGCGGAACGGGCTGTGCTCGAAGTCGATCTCTGGATTGGGCTGCTCGAAGTTCAGGCTTGGCGGCAGCTGCCGGTGCTCCAGCGCGAGGACCGTCTTGATGAAGCCCGCCACGCCCGCCGCCGCATCCGTGTGGCCGATGTTGGTCTTCACCGAACCCAGCCAGCAGAAGTGCCGCGCTTCGGTGCCGAACGCCTTCGTCAGCGCGGCGAGCTCGATGGGGTCTCCCATCCGTGTGCCGGTGCCGTGCGCCTCGATGGAGGTGATGCTCTCGGGCTCCACCCCGGCGACGCGCAAGGCCGTCTCGATGACGCTGGCCTGTCCCTCCACGCTCGGCGCGGTAAAGCCAATCTTCCCGGCGGCGTCGTTGTTGATGGCGGAGCCCCGGAGGACGGCGCGAATCGTGTCCCCGTCCGCCACGGCATCCGCGAAGCGCTTGAGCACCACGAGCCCCACGCCGTTGCTGCCCACGGTGCCCTGCGCACGCGCGTCGAAGGCACGGCAGCGACCGTCCGGGGACAGCGGCCCGCCCTCGCTGTAGTGGCCGAAGCGGGGCGGCGCATGCACGGACGCGCCACCGGCCAGGGCGATGTCGCAGTCCCCCGCGAGCAGCGCCTGGGCGGCCAGGTGGATGGCGACCAGGGACGTGGAGCAGGCCGTCTGCACGGTGACGGCGGGGCCCCGCAGACCGAGCTTGTAGGCCACCCGGCTGGTGAGGAAGTCCATGCCCGTGGCCAGCCGGAGCTGCCAATCGCTGGCACCCGCGAGCAGCTCCCGCCGGGCGCGAAGCGTGGCCAGATAGGAGGTCTCGCTTCCTCCGGCGTAGAGCCCGATGGCGCCGCGGTAGCGCGCGGGATCATACCCGGCGTCCTCCAGCGCCTCGCGTGCGCACTCCAGGAACACGCGCTGCTGCGGATCCAACATCAGGGCTTCCAAGGGCGAGCAACCGAAGGCCGCCGCGTCGAACCGGTCGGCGTCCGCCACCAGCCCAAAGGCAGGCACCTCCTCGCCCACGGCACTCTCTCCCAGCGGCTGCTCGGAGGGGCGTCCGTCCGGGCCGAAGAAGGTGATGGATTCCACGCCGCCGGCGAGGTTGGACCAGAACTCCACGGCGTTGGCGGCGCCGGGAAGACGGCACGCGAGGCCCACCACCGCGACGTGCGCGGAGCGGTCCTCCTCGTCCGGTTCGAATGAGGAGCTCATTCCCCGTCCTCCCGGGGGCTGTCCGACCCGAGCCGTCCCCGGCGGCCCTGAAGGCGCGCGCGTCCGCTCTGCCGCTGCTCCTGGCGTTGCTCCTGCGCGGCGGCGGCCTGTCCGCCATCGCCCTGACCCTGGAGATGCCCGGCGAGTGTCCGGACGGTGGGGAACTCGAACAGCTTCACCATGGGCACATCGTGGCCCAGGCGGCCCTTCAACAGATGCTGCACCTGCGCCAGCAACAGGGAGTGTCCGCCGAGGTCGAAGAAGTTGTCCTCCGCGCCCACGCGCTCCAGGCGCAGCGTCTCGCACCAGAGGCCGGCGACCTGTCGCTCCAGCTCATTCGCGAGCGGAGCCTGGGGCGCGGACGTCACGGTGGGCGGCTCGGGCAGTGCGCGCGCATCTACCTTGCCGCCATGGGTGAGCGGCAGCGCCGCCAGCTCCACGTAGGCGGAGGGAATCATGTAGGCCGGCAGCTCGCGGGCGAGGTGCTCGCGCAGCCGCGCCGGGGACGGCATGGCCTGACCCGCCCGGGGGACGAGGTAGCCCACGAGCCGCGGCTCACCGCCCGGGGCGCTCCAGGCACGGACGTGGGCCTCGGCGAGTCCCGGGAACGTGCGCAGCGCCGCGGAGACCTCCGCGGGTTCCACCCGGAAGCCGCGAAGCTTGAGCTGCGCGTCCATGCGCCCCAGGAACTCGAGCGCCCCCTCCGGTCGGGAGCGCACGCGGTCCCCTGTGCGGTACAGGCGCGCGCCGGGGCGTGCGGAGAACGGATCCGGAATGAAGCTCGCGGCGGTGAGGTCCGGGCGGTTGAGATAGCCCCGCGCTACCCCTGCGCCGCCGACGTACAGCGCTCCCGCGACCCCTGCGGGCACGGGTTGCAGCTCCGCATCCAGCACGTATGCCGTGGCCCCGTCGATGGGCTGGCCAATGGCAGGCAGCGCCGCATCCGGTCCGGCGGGGAGCACTTCACCGGAGGTGGCCGTCACGGTGGTCTCCGTGGGGCCGTACTGGTTGAACAGCCGCCAGGGCAGCCCAGGCACCGGACGGGTGAGGAGTCGGTCTCCGCCCGCGAGCACGGTGCGCAGCGCGCACGACGCGGGCCAGGGAAGGGCCAGCATCCGCTCGGCGAGCGCGGTGGGCAGGTCCGTGAAGGTGATCCGTTCGGAGAGGAGCCACGCCTGGAGCCGCTCCGGAGACAGGCGCACGTCCTGTCCGGGGACATGCAGTGTCGCGCCCGCTGTCAGCGCTGGCCAGAGCTCCGCGGCGGATGGGTCGAAGGCAGGTGAGTAGAGCAGCGTGGTGCGGCTGTTCGCGTCCAGGCCGAAGGCGCGCCGGTGCCACCCGACGAGGTGGGAGAGCGAACCGTGTTCCACCATCACCCCCTTGGGCCGCCCGGTGGAGCCGGAGGTGTACATGACATAGGCCAGCTGGCCGGGCCGCGCGTCGGCGGGGAGGTCACCGCGCGGCGTGCCGGGGCGGCGGAAGTCCTCGACGCATGGCCGCTCCAGCGTGGCGGGGAGCCGCTCACGGAGCGCTCCCGTGGTGATCACCGTGCGGACGCTGGCATCGGCGAGGAGCAGCGCGAGCCGTTCGGCGGGATGCTCCGGATCCAACGGCAGGAACGCGGCTCCGGCCAGCATCACGCCCAATTCGGCCACCACGAGATCGGCACCGCGAGGCACGCAGACGCCGACGACCGCGGACGCGCCCTGCGGGTGGAGGTGTTCGGCCAGGAGCGTCGCACGCCGGATCAGCTCCGCGTAGGTGAGCGCCCCCGCCTCGTCGCGCACGGCCACCGCGTCAGGTGTCCGCAGCGCCTGCTCCAGCACCTGCTGATGCACTGGAGGCTCAACGCCAGACATGGCGGAGGGATTGCGTCCCAACAGGAGGGCCTGCCGCTCGGAGTCCGCGAGCATTGGCAGACGCGACACCGGAGTGTCAGGGCTTGCCACCGCGGCCTCGAGCAGCCGCAGGAAGTGCGCGGACATCCGCTCCATTGTCGCGCGGTCGAAGAGGTCCCGGTTGTATTCCCAGATGAGCGAGATGCGGGCATCCCCGCGCGTCTTGTCGCCCAGGTGCCGGCCGGCATGCGGAATGGCGACGACGTCCAGGTCCACCTTCGAGGAGCCGTTGCCCCGCTCGAAGATGGTGCACGCGGCGTCACCCAGCCGGGGACTGGTCACGGCCGAATCGTGGAAGCTGAACATCGCCTGGACGAGCGGGTTCCGACTGGGATCGCGCTTCACGCCCAGGGACTCGACCAGCTTGAGGAAGGGATAGGTCTGGTGCTCCGCCGCCGCGGCGGTGACGTCACGTACCTGCCGGACGAGGTCCCGGAACGATGGCGCACCGGAGACGTCACACCGCAGGACGACGGCGTTGACGAACATGCCAATGACATTCTCGATGTTCCGGATGCCGGCCCTCGCGGCGAAGGCCGAGCCGATGCACAGGTCCTGCTCCCCGGTGTAGCGGTGCAGCAGCGTGGTGAAGGCAGCGAAGAGGGCGTTGAAGAGGGTGACGCCCTCCCGCTGGCAGAAGGCACGCAGGGCACCGGGCAGGGCCGGGGGCAACTCCAACCGGATCAGGTCGCCATGGGAACCCTGCACACGCGGCCGAGGACGGTCGGTGCTCAATGGCAACACCTCGGGAGCGCCGGCCAGCCGCTCACGCCAGAAGGCGAGCTGGGCCTTCATAGCGGGGGAGTCGAGCGTCGCGCGCTGCCACACGGCGAAGTCGCGGTACTGCACCGCTGGCTCCAGCAGCGGCGAGGCTTCACCCCGCAGGTAGGCGTTGTAGAGCGCGTCCAGCTCCCGCATCAGCACGGAGAAGGACACCCCGTCGTGGACGACGTGGTGCTCGACGAGGACCAGCTCGTGCTCGTCCGGTGCCAGACGGAGGGCGCTCCAACGGAACAGCGGCGGCGCGAAGAGGGAGAGGGGCTGTCGCAGCTCCTCGCGGATGGCCTCCTCGCGCTGGCGCTCCCGCTGGTCCACCGGCAGTCCGCTCAGGTCGAGCAACGGAACACGCACCGGCGTCACCGGCAGGACGCGCTGCCACGGTCGACCGTCGACCTCCTCGTAGATGGTCCGCAGCAACTCGTGGCGCCGGGTGAGCTCCGTCAGGGCACGCTCGAGCACCGCGAGGTCCAGCCCGCCCAGCACGCGGAGCGTCGTCTGCGCTTGATAGGAGATGCTGTCGGGGGACAGCTTCTGGAGGAACCAGACCTGCTCCTGCTGCACGGAGAGCGGCGCCCGTTCGACGCCGACGGCGCGGACCACGGGCGGCAGCACGTCCTTCGCGGGAACAGCCCGCCGAGACTCCAGCAGCGCCGCGAGCGAGTCGATGCGAGGGTGCGCGAAGAGCTCCCTCAATGACAAGGGGAGGCGCAGCGCGTCCTCGATGCGCGTGGTGATCTGCGTGGCGAGGAGGGAGTGGCCGCCCAGCTCGAAGAAGTCGTCATGGAGGCCCACCTGCTCCAGGCGCAGCTCCTCCTGCCACACGCGCGCGAGCGTGCGCTCCAGCTCCGTGCGGGGCGCGACGTACACACGGCTCCGGGACGCATGGGCAACAGGGAGCGCGTGGGGATCCACCTTGCCCGTGGGGCCGAGCGGAAGCGCGTCCATCACGACGAACGTCCGGGGCATCATGGCCTCGGGGAGCCAGGCCCGGAGGTGTTCGCGAAGCTGCTCCGTCCCAGGCACCGCGCGCGGGTCCCGAGGCGCGAAGTACGCGACGAAGGAGACGTCTCCGGCCGGCTCCTGGGCGTCGGTGCTCCGCGCCATGACGTGCGCGGCACCCACGTGTGGATGGGTGAGCAGCGCGGCGGTGATCTCCGCGGGCTCGACGCGGATGCCCCGCACCTTCACCTGCGAGTCGATGCGGCCGAGGAACTCGAGCGACCCGTCCGGCGATGCACGTCCGAGGTCCCCCGTGCGGTACAGGCGCTCGCCGCCGGTGCGCGAGAAGGGGTGGGGGATGAAGCGCGACGCGGTGAGGTCCGGTGCGCCCACGTACCCGCGAGCCAGGCCCGGGCCTCCGATGAAGAGCTCCCCTGTCTCCCCAGCACCCACGGGCCGCAGGTCCGCGTCGAGCAGGTGGACCTCCGCGCCAGCGATGGGACGACCGATGGACGGCAGCGCTTCGCCACCGGGAGGCACCACGTCCGAGGTGCAGTAGATGGTGCACTCCGCGGGGCCATAGCCATTCACCAACTGGAAGGGCAGCCCGGGCCTGGGACGCAGGTGCAGCCGGTCTCCACCGGTGAGCATCAGGCGCAGGGCGCAGGCTTCCGGCCAGGGAAGCGGGAGCACGCGCTCGGCGAGCGGGGTGGGGAGGAAGACGAAGGTGATGCCCCGCGCCAGCAGCCACTCCTGGGACTTCCGGGGCGACAGGCGCGTCTCCTCGTCCACCGGCAGCTCCAGCCGCGCGCCCGCGGCCAGCGACGGCAGGAGCGACATGACGAACGCATCGAAACCCTGCGAGGCCATCACCCCCACGCGGTCCGTGGGCGACAGCGCGAACGTGTCGCAGTGGGACGCGGTGAAGGCGGACAGGGCGCCGTGGCTGATCATCACGCCCTTGGGCCGCCCGGTGGAGCCCGAGGTGTGGATGACATAGGCGAGGTGGTCCGGCAGGACGCCGATGTTTGGATTCACGGCCGGGAACGACGCGAGCTCCTGCTCCGAAGGCGCGAGGACCGGGATGCCACCCTGCGCGAGCCGCTCCACGGCCGGCCCCGTGCCAATGACAGCCATCGCTCTCGCGGAAGCCGTCATGGATCGCAGGCGCTCGGGCGGTGAGGAGGGATCCAGCGGGAGCCAGGCCGCGCCCGCCTTGAGCACACCCAGGACGGCCACCACGAGCTCCACGCTTCGCGGGAGGCAGACTCCGATGAGGGAGTCCGGCCCGGCGCCCCTCGCGAGCAACGCGTGCGCGAGCTGGTTCGCCTGCGCGTTCAGCGCGCCCAGGGTGAGGAACGCGTCTCCGTGGCTCACCGCGACATGGGAGGGAAGTTCGGTCGCGCGTCGTTCGACGCGCTGGTGGACGAGGGCGGGCAGCAAGAGGCCTCCGGCCGGCGCCGTACACACGCCGGGTGCGAGCGCTCGCACCCGGGGGGTCGAGCATCGAACCGGAGGCTTTACCAGCAGCCGCCAGGAAGCCCAAGCCCCCGGCCCCCTCGGGGGAGGCTCCGCTGCGCAAGCGCGAGGGCTCCGAGGTCGCCGCCCCACCGTGTGCCTCGGCGAAGGCCCCTACAACCCGGTGGCGGACGGCGGCGGTGGCGCACCGGACGCGGACAACAGGGTGCTGGACGGCGCGGCGGCCGCCGCCAGCGCCGGAGCCGGGCCGACGACCACCTGATAGTGATTTCCCCGCTCGTGGAAGATCTCGTATGTCGGGCTGCCAGCGTTCGCGCGACGGTCGAAATCGTGGGTGTAGGTCGTGCCACGGACAATGAGCCGGCAATGATAGACGTGCGCAAGGGCGATGAGCTCCGCATATCCGGCCCAGCGATCCACTTCCCCGGCGTTCTGCGCGGCGCCCGCCATCCGGTTGAAGTAGGCCGCATTGAAGTGGCGTCCGTCGTCCGTCGGGTCGGTGGGCGCCCAGAGCTCGGGGTGGCCTCGCATGAACGTGATCGTGGCGGTTCGGGTCGTCTGGTGGGCCGCCTGATCCTGGGGCAACCGGAGATGCCGGGCCATGGCGCGGAAGGCGCAGTTCCCATCGGCGAGGATGTCCGTCGGTCGGATCACGACCTGGCGCGCCTTCGGGGCCCCGGTGGCATCGGTGCCGACGAGCAGGACGCGGAGTTCGGCGAACGCGTTGTTCGGGCCATCGGGTTTCTTCGACTCCTGGACCCGGACACGGGGGAATCGACGAGGAGTTGCAGAAAAAGCACGACCGTTCTATGAATGGGGCATGCGTAAGGGCGAGCTCACCCATCAGACCATCCTGGAGACGGCCGTCCGGCTGGCGAGCCGGGTGGGCCTTCAGGGGCTGAGCATCGGGGGGCTGGCGGAGGAGCTGGGGCTCTCCAAGAGCGGCCTGTTCGCGCACTTCAAGTCCAAGACGGAGCTCCAGGTGCAGGTGTTGGAGGCGGCCACGGCCGTCTTCACCGAGCGCGTCATCCGCCCGGCGCTCAGCAGGCCCCGGGGCGAGCCCCGCGTGCGGGCGCTCTTCGACGGCTGGCTGACGTGGGACCGGGACAAGATCCTCGAGGGCGGCTGCATCTTCGTGGCGGCGGCGGCGGAGCTGGACGACGTGCCCGGGCCCGCGCGTGACACGCTGGTGCAGGGGCAGCGGGACTGGCTGGACTGCCTGGCCCAGGCCGCGCGCATCGCGGTGGCGGAGAAGCACTTCCGCGCGGGGTTGGACGTGGAGCAGTTCGCCCATGATCAGTACGCGGTGATGCTGGGCTTCCACCACGCGAAGCGGCTGATGCGAGACCCCCAGGCCGAGGCGCGAGCCCGCCGGGCCTTCGACGCGCTCCTCACCGCCGCGCGCACCCCCACTTCCTGACTTCTTGTTGCCGTGTCCTTCGAGGAGGACCTCATCATGGCGGAAAATAGCACGAACGTTCGTATGAAGATGGCGCTGTGGGG
>NZ_RAWA01000247.1 GCF_003611675.1 Corallococcus sp. CA053C | reverse complement strand
CAAGTGCGACCGCGTCGACGACGGCGGCCTCGGCGCGAGCACCGGCGTGGGCGCCACCGGGCGGGGGATCTCCACCTTGTACTGCTGCAGGAGCGTGACGGTCTCCGGATCGCCGGGGTCCGCCTGGTACGCCTTGAGGAGGCTGGCGCGGCCGTTCTCCGCCTCGCCGCCCTTGATGAGGAGCACGCCCGCCATGCGCAGGGCGGCCTTGTCCTCGGGCTGGACCTGGAGGGCCCCCTGGACTTCTTCCAGGGCCTTCTTGTCCTTGTTCTGCGCCGCGTAGACGCGGGCGAGGAGCAGGCGTGGATCGGTCGCGGTCGGATGGGCCTTCACGCCCTTCTTGCAGACGACCATCGCCTCCATGAAGCGCCCCAGGTCAAGGTACGCCTCCGCCAGGGGCTTGTACGCATCTGACGAGGGGTCGGAAGCGAACGAATGCTCAAGCTTCGCGAGCTCGGTGGGGCTCAACGTCTTCGATGGGGAGGTGGACATGAACCAGAAGGGGGGGCCCGGAGGAGACCGGCCGGGAAGGATGCAGTGCCGAAAGCGGTTTTTATGGCATCCGCTGCGCGGCACGTCAATCGCAGGGTTGCTGGTGAAAACGAGCTGCTTGACAGCAAGCTGTGGCTCCGGTACTAGCCCCATCACTTCGTCGGTCCCAACACCGGCGGGGCGCAGCACAGGCAGGCGTAGTGCGTCATGGGGGCGTAGCTCAGTTGGGAGAGCGTCGCGTTCGCAATGCGAAGGTCGTCGGTTCGATCCCGTCCGCCTCCACCATGAAGTACCGAAGGGCCTCACGGGAAACCGTGAGGCCCTTTGCATTTCAGGTCATTCCGGTCGTTGCTGAATTGCAAAGGCTTCGGGCTTTGTTATCCGGGGCCGATGACCGACCCGTCCGCCTCCCTGTCGTTCTTCGCCCGCTTCTGGCTCGCCTGGCTGTGCTTCTGGCGCTGCCTCGTGTCCCGCGAGTTCGCGCAGGCCGTGTTGCCGACCTCCCGCGCCTACGATGCCGGTCAGCTCAAGGAGCTTCCGGCCGGAGCCGGGGCGCCCCCGCCGCCCGTGAAGGGGCCCGTCGTCCAGGCCACCGCGGTGCCGGCAGCCCCGCCTCCCCCGGAACGCGAGCACGCCAGCGCCCTGTCGCTTTTGGCCATGCTCCAGCGCGAGGGTCGCTTCCTGGACTTCGTGCAGGAGAACGTGGCGGCCTTCCCGGACGCGGACGTGGGCGCGGCGGCCCGCATCGTCCACGAGGGCTGCCGCAAGGTCGTCCACCAGTACCTCACCCTGGAGCCGGTGCTGCCGCAGGGTGAAGGCGACAAGGTGACGGTGCCGGACGGCTTCAACGCGCAGCGCATCCGGCTGACGGGCAACGTCGCCGGGCAGCCTCCCTATGGGGGCACGCTGCGGCACCACGGCTGGGTGACCACGGAGGTGAAGTTCCCGTCCGTGAGCCCCGCGATGGAGCCCCGGGTGCTGGCCCCGGCGGAGGTCGAACTCCCCTGAAGCTCGACCGGGCTTCGACCGAGCTTCGAGGCAGCGCTCGCAGTCCTCCCCTTCCCTTCCAGGTGAAAGGAACCAGGACCTCCTCACGGAGGGTTCCTGAACGATATGGCCCGATACTCCATCGGCATCGACCTGGGCACCACGCACTCCGCGGTGTCCTACTTCAACCTCGAGGACGGCAAGCCGCGCGGCCCCTCGCAGTCCATGCTGCCCGTGCCGCAGGTCACCGCGCCGGGCACCGTGGAAGCGCGCCCGCTGCTGCCCTCGTTCCTCTACCTGCCGGGCGCGCAGGAGTTCCCCGAAGGCAGCCTGGCGCTGCCGTGGAGCCCGGAGCCGGGCATCATCGTCGGTGACTTCGCCCGCTCGCACGGGGCCAAGGTGCCCACGCGCCTCGTCTCCTCCGCGAAGAGCTGGCTGTCGCACCCGGGCGTGGACCGCAGGGCGGCGCTCTTGCCCTGGCAGGCCCCGCCGGAGGTGCAGCGCGTGTCCCCGCTGGACGCGTCCGCGCGCTACCTGCGCCACCTGAAGGAGGCGTGGGACCACACCTTCGCCCGCGCGCGCGAGGAGGCGGGCAACGCCTTCTCGCAGCAGGAGGTCATCGTCACCGTCCCCGCCTCGTTCGACGCGGCGGCGCGCGACCTGACGCTGGAAGCCGCGAAGGCGGCGGGCATCGAGCACATCACGCTGCTGGAGGAGCCGCAGGCCGCGCTGTACGCGTGGCTGGAGGCGATGGGGGAGAACTTCCGCCGGCAGATGAAGCCCGGCGAGGTCATCCTCGTGGTGGACGTGGGCGGCGGCACGTCCGACTTCTCCGTCATCACCGTGAAGGACCGCGAGGGCGACCTGGAGCTTCTGCGCGTGGCGGTGGGCGACCACATCCTCCTGGGCGGCGACAACATGGACCTCGCCCTGGCGCACACGCTCAACCAGCGGATGGCCGCCGAGGGCCGCAAGCTGGACGCGTGGCAGTTCAACGGCCTCACCTACGGGTGCCGTCACGCGAAGGAGACCCTGTACGCGGATCCGTCCATGGACCGCGCGCACATCGCCATCCCGGGCCGGGGCTCGTCGCTCATCGGCGGCACGCTGCGCACGGAGCTGACGCGCGAGGAGCTGGACCGCGTCCTCACGGATGGCTTCTTCCCGGTGCTCCCCGTCACGGACCTGCCGCGCACCGCGCGCCGCACGGGCCTTGCGCAGATGGCGCTGCCGTACGCGCAGGACCCGGCGGTGACGAAGCACCTGGCGGCGTTCCTCACCCGGCAGGCACAGGCGCTCGCGGCCAGCGCGGACTCGCCGGTGGACGTGGCGGGCAAGGGCTTCCTGCACCCCACCGCGGTGCTCTTCAACGGCGGCGTCTTCAAGGCGGGACCGCTCAAGGGCCGCGTGATGGAGGTCCTCAACGCGTGGCTCGCTTCGGAAGGGGCGCCCGCGGCGAAGGAGCTGGAGGGCGCGGACCTGGACCTCGCGGTGGCGCGCGGCGCGGCGTACTACGGCTGGGTGCGCCAGGGACACGGCCTGCGCATCCGCGGCGGCACGGCGCGCGCGTACTACGTGGGCGTGGAGACGGCGATGCCGGCGGTGCCGGGCATGGAGCCGCCGGTGAAGGCGCTGTGCGTGGCGCCCTTCGGCATGGAGGAAGGGACGCAGGCGGACGTGCCTCCGCAGGAGTTCGGGCTCGTCACCGGGGAGCCCACGAGCTTCCGCTTCTTCGCGTCGTCGGTGCGGCGCGATGACCGGGTGGGCGTGCTGCTGGACGACGTGGACGCGGAGCTGGCGTCGGGGGGGCTGGAGGAGGTGGCCCCCATCGAGACGACGCTGCCCGGACAGGCCACGCCCTACGGGGACCTGACGCCGGTGAACCTCCAGGCGGCGGTGACGGAGGTGGGCACGCTGGAGCTGCGGTGCCTGGAGAAGGACGGCCCCGGGCGCTGGAAGCTGGAGCTCAACGTGCGCATGAAGGAGTAGAAGGGCCCCGTACACCGGAGGCGTATGCGAATCGTCGGCATCGACCTGGGGACCACCCATTGCGCGGTGGCTTCCGTGGATCCAGGCAAGGGCTCGGGGGCGCCCGTCGAGGACTTCCCCCTGCCCCAGCTCGTCCGTCAGGGCGAGGTGGCCGCGCGCGCCCTCCTGCCGTCCACCGTCTACGTCCCCGCCGGCCACGAGCTGGCCTCGGAGTCGCTGCGCCTTCCGTGGGGCGATGACGGCGGGCCCTGGGTGGTGGGCGAGCTGGCCCGCTGGCAGGGCGCGCGGGTTCCCGGGCGGCTCGTGGCCAGCGCCAAGAGCTGGCTGTGCCACCCGGGCGTGGACCGCTCCGCGCCCATCCTCCCGTGGGGCGCGCCCGCGGACGTGCAGAAGCTGTCCCCCGTGGACGCGTCCGCGCTCTTGCTCACGCACATGGCCCGCGCGTGGGACTTCGCGCACCCGGATGAGCCGCTCGCGAAGCAGGAGGTGGTCATCACCGTCCCGGCCTCCTTCGACGAGGCGGCGCGCGCCCTCACGGTGAGCGCGGCGCGCAAGGCGGGGCTGGAGAAGTTCACGCTGCTGGAGGAGCCGCAGGCGGCCTTCTACGACTACACCGCGCGCCACCGCTCCGGCCTGGAGCAGACGCTGGCCCAGGTGCGGCTGGTGCTGGTGGTGGACGTGGGCGGCGGCACCACCGACTTCACGCTGGTGCACGCGGGCGTGTCGCCGGAGGGGCCCATGCTGCGGCGGCTCGCGGTGGGCGACCACCTGATGCTGGGCGGCGACAACATGGACGCGGCGCTCGCGCGGCGCATGGAGGAGAAGCTGTTCAAGGACGGCCGTCGCCTGTCCGCGACGCAGTGGACGCAGGCCATCCAGGCCGCGCGCACCGCGAAGGAGGAGCTGCTCGGGAACGCGCCTCCGGAGAAGTACGGCCTGTCACTCATCGGCGAGGGCAGCCGGCTGTTGGGCGGCACGCTGTCCACGGAGCTGGGCCGCGACGAGGCGCACGCGCTGGTGCTGGATGGCTTCTTCCCGCTGTCCCCTCCGGAGGACCGGCCCCGCCGCTCGGCGCGCATGGCGCTCCAGGAGCTGGGCCTTCCGTACGTGCAGGACCCGGCCGTCACCCGGCACCTGGCGGCCTTCCTCGCGCAGCACGCGGCGGCAGGCTTCGCGGCGCTGGGGGAGACGCCCGCCACCGAGGGCGCCCTGCCCCGCCCGGACGCCATCCTGCTGAACGGCGGCGTCTTCAACTCGCCCCAGATTTCGGCACGGCTGGTGGAAGCGCTGTCCGCGTGGTGGCCGCAGGCCCCGCGCATCCCGCTGTTGAAGCACGAGTCGCTGGAGCTCGCGGTGGCCCGGGGCGCGGCGTACTACGGGCTGGTGCGGCGCGGGCACGGCCTGCGCATTGGCGGCGGCGCGGCGCGGGCCTACTACGTGGGCCTGCAGCGCGGCGCGGACAGCACGGAGCAGCCCACGCTCTGCCTCATCCCGCGCGGCTTCGAGGAGGGCCAGAAGGTGGACCTGGGCGAGCGCCCCTTCACGCTCACCCTGGGCCGCCCGGTGCAGTTCGCGCTCTACTCCACGACGAGCGACCGCATCGACAAGCCGGGGGACCTGGTGCCGCTGGCGGAGGACCTGAAGCCGCTGCCGCCCATCCACACGCTGCTCAAGGGCGCGTCGGGCAAGGCCACGGAGGTGCCGGTGCACCTGCAGGCGGCGCTCACGGAGATTGGCACGCTGGAGCTGTACTGCGTCTCCAACGTCGCGGACGAACGCTGGCGCCTGGAGTTCGAGCTGCGCGGCACCGGCGGCTCGCACGAGCTCACCGTCACGGAGTCCATGCCTGCGCGCTTCGCCGAGGCGAAGGACAACGTGGAGCGCGTCTACGGCAACAAGCCGCTGCCCCTGGGCCCCAAGGACGTGAAGCAGCTGGGGCGCACGCTGGAGAAGGTGCTGGGCCCGCGCGACACATGGCGCGTGCCGGTGCTGCGCGAGCTGTGGAGCACGCTGTACGCGGGGGCCAGCAAGCGCCGCCGCACGGACGACCACGAGCGCGTCTTCTACAGCCTCACCGGCTTCTGCCTGCGCCCCGGCTTCGGCTACCCGCTGGACGGCTGGCGCGCGGAGCAGACCTTCAGCCTCTTCGACGCGCTGGTACAGCACCACACGGACAAGGCGGTGTGGACGGAGTTCTGGGTGATGTGGCGCCGCATCGCGGGCGGCCTCACCGAGGCGCAGCAGCAGAAGCTCTACGGCTACCTCCAGCCGCACCTCGCCCGGCGCATCCCGCTGGAGCCCCCCGCGCAGGCCCCCAAGCTCAAGGGCATCCAGCCGGAGGGCCTGGACGAGATGGTCCGCGCCGTCGCGTCGCTGGAACACCTGTCCCCGCGCGACAAGACCGAGGCGGGCCAGTGGATCGCCGCGCGCCTGAAGGACGAGTCCCGCTCCGGTGGCCCCTGGGCCTGGTCACTGGGCCGGCTGGGTGCGCGCGTGCCGCTCTACGGCAGCAGCCACAAGGTCGTGGACGTGGAGACGGCGCAGGCGTGGCTGGAGCTGCTCCTCACGCTGGATCTGCGCAAGGTGGATGGCGCGCCCTTCGCCGCCGCCCAGCTCGCGCGGCTCACCGGCGACCGCACGCGCGACCTGCCCGCGGAGCTGCGCGAGCGCACGGCCCAGGCGCTCGTCGCCGCGAAGGCGTCCGATACGTGGGTGCGGATGGTGCGCGAGGTGGTGGCGTTGGACCGGGCGGATGAAGCGCGGGCGCTCGGCGACACCCTGCCGGCGGGCCTGGCGCTGTCTTGATCCGGAGCGGGTGTGAAGCCTCCCCGCCGCCACGCGCGGGGCGGCGGCCCTGACGCACGAAACCCGTCCCGGGCGGATCAGCCCGGCACGGGTCGCACGTGAGGAGCAGGCTTCGTGGCTGCTGCGGGCGGATCCATCCCACGAGGGGCGCGAGCGTTGGTCGCGCGCCCCACCCGGGCGGAAAGAGCCCGCCGGTGGATCAGACCAGGGCGGTGGCCGTCGCGTCGGTCTCGTGCGGGACCGCCGGAGCGGCCTCCACGAGCGTCGGCTCGACGGGGGCGGCGTCCAGGGGGACCGCCGCGACGACCTGGAGCACGGACTCCACGGGGGCCTGCACCACGACGGTGGCCTGGGCCGTCTCATCCTTCTTCGGCTTCTTCGTGCCCGCGCCCGAGCGGCAGCCCCGGCACCACGGCTGGTTGCGGATGGCGCCGTCCGCCATCTTCCGAAGCCCGAACTGCGCCAGCGGCCTGAGCGTCTTGCACTTCAGACACATCAGCGAGATGAGCACCTCGTGGCCGTCCGCGTCGTAGACGGAGGACTTGCGCCGCTTGCGCGGCTGACCCGGCTCACGCGCCTTTTCCTTCTCGGGCGCCACCGGGACCATCATCGGGGTCACTTTGTAGAGCATCTCTCTGTCCCTCCCACGCACGGGATCCGGCTTGCACACGCTGACCAGGGGCCGCGCCGACAAGGGCTCTCGCGTGCCCTAGAGTAAGGAGGTTTCCTCCCGTTGGAAACTGATCCCAGGCCGAAAATTCGGCCCGGGCGCCTTTCGCTGATCTTTCGCTGGGTTGCGGCTCCGTGCAGTGCCAGCGGATCAGCGGAGGGGGAAAATTTCCAACACCCCGGGTCATGGCCCTCAGGGCTTCGCTTCGGCGCAGGGCGACGTGGCCGGGACCACGTGGACGCGGCCAAATGCCGGCGGCTTCAGGGTATTTCCCTGCGCGTGGCCGTAGACGGTGAGCGCCTCGCGCAGGGGCTGGCCCTGCAACAGGTTGATACGCTCCGGTGGCAGCGTGGACGTCAGCGGCCCCACCCCGTCTCCGCCGCGCACGAGGAAGTCCGGCATGGCGACGCGGTAGGTCCCCTTCGCCTTCAACGGCGCGCCGCCCGGCAGCGTCACGCCCTTGAAGCGCTCCGGCCCCGGGCAGGCCCCCAGCGTCACCTCCAGACCGGACACCGCGAAGACGCCCTTGCGGCCGCCGTAGGCCAGCGCGAGGAAGCGGCGCAGCTCGTCCGCGGTCAGGTCCACCACCGCGAGCGTGTTGTCGAAGGGCAGCACCTCGTAGAGCTTCCCGAAGGTGAGCGGCCCCTGCGGCAGGTCCGCCCGGATGCCGCCCGCGTTCATCACCGCCGCGTCGGAGCGGGCCACCTTCCGCATCGCGTCCGCGATCAGGTTGCCCAGCGCGCTCTCGGCTTCGTACACCTGGGGCATGCGGGCCTGGACGTTCACGCCCACCGGACGCCGCTGCTCCTCCTCCACACGCGCCTCCGCCGGGGCCACCAGCGCCTCCACCCGCGGATCCGGCGTCACCGGAGCGCCCAGGAAGGTGGCCGGCACCATCCGCACGGCCTTCGCGTCGCGCAGGCGCAACGGGTCGCAGGTGTTCAGCGTGGCGTCCACGGCCCCGCACACGGGGATGGCGGCCTGGATGCGGGTGCGCTCGGGCAGCACGCGGCGCTTCACCGGATCCACGAAGAGGTCCACCACGCCGAACGAGCGGGCCAGGCCCGACGTCTCGATGACCGGCACGTCGCCGAAGAAGTGCCCCATGGGCTGGTGCGTGTGGCCCGCCACCACCGCGTCCACGGAGCCCGGAGGCAGCGCGTCCAGCACCGCGTAGATTTCACCGTCGTCCCGCGAGCACCCCGACGTGTCGCGCGGGTTCGACAGGTCCGGGCACTTGCCGCCCGCGTGCGCGAGGGCGACGACGACCTCCGCGCCCTGCGCGCGCAACGCGCGGGTGGCCTCCAGCGCAGCCTGGGCGAGCGATTCGAAGCGCAGGCTCGCGACGTTCGCGGGGTTCGTCGTCTGCGGCGTCTGCAACGTGGACAGGCCCAGGAGGCCCACCTTCACGCCCTTCACGGTGACGACCGTGGTGCCGTCATTGCCCAGCCACGCCGGGTGGCGGCCGTCCTTCTCGCGCACGTTGGCGGACAGGAAGGGGAACTTCGCCTGGGCCATGCGGGCCTTGAGCGCGCCCAGCGGATCCTCGTCCGGACGCGTGGCCTGGGGGCCCGGACCCACCGGCCCGTAATCGAACTCGTGGTTGCCGATGGCGACCGCCGTGTAGCCGAGCAGGTTGTACACGTCGACGACGATGGCCCCTTCGACCAGGTTGGACGCCAGCGTCCCCTGGAACAGGTCCCCGCCGTCCAGGAGCAGCACGCCGCCCGGGTTGTCCGCGCGCAGCCGGGCCACGTAGGACGCGAAGAGGGCCGCGCCGCCCTCCTCCACCTTCTGCCCGTCCGGCAGCGTGGCGCGGTGGGGCATCACCCAGCCGTGGAAGTCGTTGGTGCCCACCAGCGTGAGCCGCACGGGCTTCGCGGGCGCGGCAACGGCGGGCGGAGCGGCGGGCGTGGTCGCTTCAGGAGCGGGCGTCGGGCCCCCGCGGCAGGCGGAGACAAGCGCCGTGAGCGCCAGGGCGGTGAGGCGGAAGGTGCGCATGGGGCGCGCACTTCATCCCGCCCACCTCCCGCTTTCAACCCGCAACCGTCCGGCCCGCTTCAGCCGCGGCGCCGCCGTCCCAGCAGCGCCAGCGCCAGCAGGCCCAACACCGCCGACGCGGACACCGACGCGCTGGAGCACCCGCAGCCGCTCTCGTCCGTGCCCGGGCTGCCGCCAATCGGGTTGCTGCCTGGATCGACGATGACGCTCCCACCGCCATCCTGCGCGGTGCCGCCGTCCCCGGTGGTGCCGCCGTCCCCGGTGGTGCCGCCATCCACCTGCTGCGCGATGGCCAGCGGTGGTGAGAAGGCGCGGGCGACGTTGCCCCAGGAGGTGAGCTTCAGGTTCTCCCCCTGCGTGCTGGCGCTCTGGCCGTCATGCGCGACGAAGAGCCCCTCCGGGAAGGCCGCGCCCAGCGCGCCCGGATACGCCACCAGGCCGCGCGACAGCTCCACCGCGTCGGTGCCGCCGTCCTGCACCAGCTGGAACGACCCCACCCGGCCCAGCGTGCGCCGGTCGAAGACGACGAAGGCGTTCGCGTTCGGATCCGTGGCCACGAGGTAACCATCCGCTCCGGACGTCTCGTACAGCGTCAGCCGTCCCACCGACGACAGCCCGCCATCCCCCAGCGGCACCACCTGCTGGCCCGTGGTCCCGGCATCCGCGTCCACGCCGTAGCGGTAGAGCCCCTGCCCCTGCTGCGCCACGTAGACGGCGCCCAGGGCCTGATCCACCACGAGGCCCGTCACGAAGCCGGTGGTGAGGTTGCGGACCGGGGTGGCGCTGATGCCCCCATCCGTGGGCGTCAGCACGAACTGCCGCAAGCCCCCGCCCGCGAGCCCTCCGAAGGCCTGGAACGTCCCGTCCGCCCCGCGGGTCAGGCGCACCGTCCCGTAGGCAACCCCCACATCCAGCGGTGCCGCCGTCGGCGCCAGCCGGGTAAGCCCGCCGTCCGGGGCCGCGTCCGCCACGTAGGGCACCAGGCCCGTCAGCGTGGGGTTCGCGCTGACCACCAGCGCCCGGGTCGCGCCGCCCCCCACCGGGAACCCGTACGCCACGTCCACGCTCGACGACGCGCCCTCGGTGAGGGCCTGCACCTCCGTGCCGTCCAGCGTGAAGAGGAACAGGCCGTTGTTCTGGTCGGACGTGATGAGGCGGCTCGCCCCGGGATTCGCGGGGTTCACCCACAGGGCCACGTCGTTCACCGTGCCCGCCCCGGAGCGGGCGCCGGGCCGCGTCTGCGACGTGTAGGGCACCGCGACGGGGGCCGTCGGCTGCGCCCCCGCCGCCGTGCTCACGAGGAGGACCATCAAGGCGGGGATGGGGGGGATGCGCATGGGCAGCTCCTGGGCAGGTCGCTCCCTACCTAGGCACTTGGCCTGTCTGGTTCAAGTTCCTGGAACCCTCGAACGGTTGGCAGAGAGCGAAAGGCTCGGGTACAACGAACACCGTCTCCCAGCGAACAGACAAGGGCCATGGCCAAGCGCGCACTCATTACGGGCATCACCGGGCAGGACGGCAGCTATCTGGCGGAGCTGCTGCTCAAGAAGGGCTACGAGGTGCACGGCATGGTGCGCCGCTCTTCGGAGGAGAAGTTCGAGCGCATCGCGCACCTCCAGGGGAAGGTCCACCTGCACCAGGGCGACCTGTTGGATCAGTTCTCGCTGGCGGCCCTGTTGAGCCTCACCCAGCCGGACGAGGTCTACAACCTGGCGGCGCAGTCCTTCGTGCCCACGAGCTGGAACCAGCCGGTGCTCACCGGTGAGTTCACGGCGCTGGGCGTGACGAAGATGCTGGAGGCCATCCGCCACACGCGCCCCCAGGTGCGCTTCTACCAGGCGTCCTCCAGCGAGATGTTCGGCAAGGTGCTGGAGGTGCCGCAGACGGAGGACACGCCCTTCTACCCGCGCAGCCCGTACGGCGTGGCGAAGGCGTACGGCCACCACATCACGGTGAACTACCGCGAGTCCTTCAAGCTCTTCGCGGTGAGCGGCATCCTCTTCAACCACGAGTCGCCCCGCCGTGGCCTGGAGTTCGTCACGCGCAAGGTCACGTACAACGTGGCGCGCATCAAGCACGGGCTCCAGGACAAGCTGCCCATGGGCAACCTGGACGCCAAGCGCGACTGGGGCTTCGCGGGCGACTACGTGGACGCCATGTGGCGCATGCTCCAGCAGGACGAGCCGGACGACTACGTCGTCTCCACCAACGAGACGCACACCGTGAAGGAGCTGGTGGAGATCGCCTTCGCGCGCGTGGGCCTGGACTGGCAGAAGTACGTGTTCACCGACCCGGCGTTCGTGCGCCCGGCGGAGGTGGACCTGCTCATCGGCGACGCGGCCAAGGCGAAGAAGAAGCTCGGCTGGGAGCCCACCGTGCGCTTCAAGGAGCTCGTCGAGATGATGGTCGACGCCGACCTGGAGCGCGTGAAGGCAGGGCAGCGGTAAGATGCGCGTCCTCGTCACGGGAGCGGATGGCTTCGTCGGCCGGCATGCCTGCAACGCCCTCAGGGCGGCCGGCGACGAGGTGGTGGAGGTGCACGGGCCCCGAGGCGAGGGCATCAGCAGCACCGCCCTGCATTTCGACATCGCCGACGAGGCGAGGGTCAAGGCGGCCGTCTCCGACGTGAAGCCGGAGGCGGTGCTGCACCTGGCCGGCTTCAGCTCGGTGGCCAAGAGCCACCAGAACCCCGCCCGGGTGTTCGCGGTGAACACCATGGGCGTGGTGCACCTGCTCACCGCGCTGCGGGAGAGCGCGCCCAGGGCCCGCGTGCTGTTGGTGGGCTCGGGCGAGGTGTACGGCCCGGTGGCCGAAGGCACGCTCGCGACGGAGTCCCACCCGCACGTGCCCCTGAGCCCGTATTCCGCGTCCAAGTCCGCGGGGGAGCTGGCCGGGGAGCAGTTCTTCCGCAGCTACGGCATGGCGGTCATCCTCGCCCGGCCCTTCAACCACCTGGGCGCGGGGCAGGACCCCACCTTCGTGGTGCCGTCGTTCGCCGCCCAGATCCGCGCCATCGCGCTGGGCACGGTGGACCCCGTCCTGCGCACGGGCAACCTGGACGCCGTGCGCGACTTCTCGCACGTGAAGGACGTCGTGGACGCATACCGGCTGCTGCTCACGAACGGCGAGCCGGGGCAGGCCTACAACGTCTGCAGCGGTGAGGGCCGCACCATCCGCAGCCTGCTGGAGGAGATGCTGAACCTGTCCGGCGTGCAGGCGCGCATCGAGCTGGATCCCGCGCGGCTGCGTCCGTCGGACATCCCCAGCCTCGTGGGCTCCGCGGAGAAGCTCCGCGCCCTGGGCTGGTCCCCGAAGCTCCCCGTCGCGGAGGCGCTGCGCGACGTGCTGGGCCCCAGGGTGGGCGGCGCTCCGTCCCACTGACGGTGGCTCCTGTGTCCTGGCGTGCCTCACCCGGGGCGCGCCAGGGCCTCCCACGCCTCGAATCTCCGGTCCAACGCGGTGAGGGCCCACAGGTCCGCCGCGTTGCCCGGCGTCAGCGCGGCCAGGTCCCGCTGGAGGAACTCGCGGGCTTTGACTTCGCCCCACTCGGACAGGATGCGCAGCGCCATCAGCGACGACTTGCGCGCCACCATCCGCAAGAGCACGTCCACCACGCGCGGGCTGCGCTCCGCCGCCGCCAGCCGCTGCACCGCTTCATGGCGGGACTCGGGCGTGGATTCTTCCGCCTCCAGGGGCGCGGCCAGCTCCTCGAAGCGCGCCACGTCCAGGAGCGCGGTGGGGCGCGTGCTCTCCCAGTGCTCCACCGTGACGGTGGTGCGCCCCTTCGCCACGCACTCGCGGCGGATGCCGTCTGTGCGCAGCACGTCCAGGACGCGCTCCGGCGCGGGCGTGCCCCCCTCCACCGTGCGCAGCGCGCGCTGGGCCAGCATCTGGGACTGACCCAGGAGGTGCGTGCGCAGCACCGTGGCCTCGGCCGCCGTGGGGCTGCCGGACGTCACCCGGTCCCACTTGAGGAACACCTCCGCCATGCCGCGCTCGCGCACGTACCAGCGGTACTCCAGCCACACCGCGCCGCCTCGACCCGCGAAGCGGGGGTCCGAAGGCTCGTGGAGGCGGGGCGCGCCCTCCCGGGTGCCAGAGAAACAACGGTCCAACAGCTTCTGGGCTTCTTGAAGTCGCATGGCGGGCGGGCCGGCATTGTAGGAGGGCCTGTCAGGTTCCTCCATCGCATCACGTTCGTGTATTAATCACACCAAGCCTGGGAGGCAGGGATGGAAGCGCGCACCGAACGGTTCACGTTCTTCTGGCAGGAGGACTCGGCGTTCTCGCAGTGGCACCCGTCCGTGTTCGAGGTGGAGGGCGTCCGCTACACCTGCGCGGAGCAGTACATGATGGCGGGCAAGGCGCGGCTGTTCGGGGACACGCGCGTGCTGGAGCAGATTCTTCGCGCCGCCGCGCCCAAGCAGCACAAGGCGCTGGGGCGCAAGGTGAGCCCGTTCGACGCGGCGGTGTGGGAGCGCGAGCGCGAGCGCATCGTCTACGAGGGCAACCACGCGAAGTTCACCCAGCACCGGCTGCTGCTGGACACGCTGCTCGCCACGGCGGGCACGGTGCTGGTGGAGGCGAGCCCCATGGACCGCATCTGGGGCGTGGGCCTGAACGCGGCGGATCCGCGCATCCAGGACCCGGCCACGTGGCGGGGGCTGAACCTGCTGGGCAAGGTGCTCACGCGCCTGCGCGATGATCTCCTCGCGCAGGGCATGACGCTCCTGCGGGGTCCCTGACGCACCCGTCAGAAGTTGAACTGCGCGGACTGCTCCGGCACGCCGTTGAAGTCCAGGTGCAGCGCGCCGTGGTCGCCGCGGCCCTTCTCGCTCCATGCCTGCTGGAGCGTGGAGAGGTCGAACGCCAGGTCCTTGTAGACGAGCGCCTTGCAGCGGTCGCTGTTCGCGTCGTGCAGCACGGTGAGCTCCGCGCGGGGCTCACCGCTCGCGGTCTTCGTGAACCGCCCGTCCCACGCGAGGCCGTAGCGGTGCTCGCGGCAGCCGCCACCGTGGCGGACGGAGAGCTTCAGGACGTTGCCCTTCACGCTCAGGGACTCGATGGTGATGGCGTCGCGGGGCGCGGGCGTCTCCGTGACCTCCAGCGGCATCACCGCCTCCGCCTCCTTGCCCTCTTCCGTCGTGGGCGGGGCCTTCGTCTCCGGGGG
>NZ_RAWA01000246.1 GCF_003611675.1 Corallococcus sp. CA053C | reverse complement strand
CGTCATCCCCATCCCCCACGCCCCGGCCTTCGTGGAGGGCGTGCTGCACCTGCGCGGCGCGATGCTGCCCGTGGTGGACCTGCGCCGACGTCTGCTGGGGCAGGAGGCGCCGGAGACGAAGCGCACGCGGCTGCTCGTATGCCGGCTGGGCGCGCGGCGCGTGGTGGCGCGGGTGGACCGCGTCGCGGAGGTGCTGCGTTTGCGCAAGGGCGACATCAAGCCCGCGCCCGCGCTGATGGCCGCCGGCCGCACGCCCTTCGTCGTCGGCGTGTGCGGGCCGCCGGAGCGGCTGCGGCTGCTGCTGGACCTGAAGGCGCTGCTGCGCGCGGAGCTGGAGCGGGAGTCGCGCGGGACGCCGGGGTGAGCAGGCGCTTTCGTCGCGAGGCGCACCGATTAAGAGCAGGTCCTCATGCGAGACCTGAGCGGACATCGGACGGCGCTGGGCTTCCTCTACCTGGGCGTGAACGCGCTGTCGCTGCTGGGCGCGGCGGGGCTCGCCTTCGCCACCTGGATGGTGAGCCAGCTCGCCACCGGACGGCACCGCCATCCGCCGGTGTGGGAGGGCCTGCCTGTCTACGTGTTGGCCGGCTGCACCCTCTTCGTCCTGGTGATGGCCCTCTTGGGGCTGGCGGTGGGCGTGGGCCTCTTGCGCGGCGGCCGGGTGTCCAAGGCGCTGGCGCTCGTGCTCTCCGTCCTGATGCTGCCCACCTTTCCCCTGGGCACGGTGCTGGGCGTCTACTCCCTGTGGTTCTTCTCGCAGGAGGGCTGGGACGCCGAGCCCGGGATGCAGGACGGGTTTTGAGCCGACACCGGGCGGCGCCGGGAGTCCCCTCGCCCGGGTTCTTCGGGCAGGATGCGGGGACTCGAAGCACGGGCCGCCACGGGAGTACGGCACATGGGTGACACGGTGCAGTCCCTCGCGGGGCAGGAGGAGGCCCGGTACCGGGCGTTGCAGGCGGTGGACCCGCGCGCGCCCGGAGCCCTGGAGACCTTCACCGCGGGGCTGCACGACGAGAGCTGGCGCGTGCGGCACGCGGCGGCCGAAGGGCTGCGGCGCCTGCCGGACCCCGAGGGCGTCACCGCGCGGCTCATCTCCGTGCTGGGCGAGCGCGGCGCGACGGGCGCACGCAACGCGGCCGCCGAGGCGCTCGCCGGCATGGGCGAAGTGGCCCTGCGCCCCGTGGTAGACCTGTTGGCGCACGAGGATCCGGATCAGCGCAAGCTGGCGGTGGACATCCTGGGACAGCTGGGCCGCTCGGAGGTGGAGGACGTGCTGGTGCACGCGCTCTCCGACGGGGACCTCAACGTGCGCGTGTCCGCGGCGGAGGCCCTGGGCCGCATGGGCGGGGACGCCGCGGCGCGGGCCCTCGAAGGCCTGCTGGACGCGGAGACGGTGCTGATGCGGCTCGCGGCACTGGAGGGGCTCGCGGCGCTGCGCCGGGCGCCGCCGGTGACGCGGGTGATGCCGCTGGTGGAGGAGCCGGGGTTGCAGCGCAGCGCCCTGCGCCTGCTGGGGTGGTGCTCTCCGGGTGCCTCCACCGTGCGCATCTGCCGCGCGCTGGGCTCGCCAGTGCGGTCGGTGCGCGAGGCGGCCCTCGTCGCCCTGGGGACGCAGGCGGCGTCGCTGGGGCCCTACGAGCGCGGCGAGCTGGATGCCGTCGCGCGTGGGGTGCTGGGCCGCATCCCGGAGGTGACGCAGCGGGTGGCGCAGGCGCTGGACGGCGAGGACGTGCAGGTGCGCGCCGGGGCGCTGGTGGCCGCCGGGGCGCTCGGGGAGGCGTCGCTGGCGCTGGCCGTGGCGGAGGTGGCGCGCGAGGACCGGCTCCTGCGCGAGGTGCTCTTCACGCTGGGCCAGCTGGGGCCGGAAGGGCGGCGCCTGCTCCTGTCGAACATGGGGGCGCTGTCGCTGCCCGCGCGCACGGTGGCGGCGGAGGCGCTGGTCCTCCTGGTGGACGCGACGTCGGTGCCGGAGCTGTGCGCGCTGCTGGAGTGGGCGGAGGACGACCTGCGCGCGGTGGTGGTGCGGGCGCTGGGGCGCACGCGGTCGCCGGAGGCCCTGACGCCGCTGGTGGCCCTGCTCGCGGATCCTTCGCTGTCGGGGACGGCGGCGCGCGCCCTGGAGCAGCTCATCACGGTCCATCCGCTGGCGGCGCTGGCGGCGCTGGAGGCCGCGGTGGAGCAGCGCACCACGCCCGCGGCGGTGGCCGTGCTGGGCCGGTGGGGAGGGTCGCAGGTGCTGCCCCTGCTGCGGCGGCTGGCGCGCGACGAGGAAGCGCCATGGCGCGCGGCGGCGGTGGAGGCGGCGAGCCGGGTGGATGGCCGCGCGGGCCTGGAGCTCGCGCGCGGCGCACTGGCGGACGAGTCCGCGACGGTGCGCATCGCGGCCGTGCGGGCGCTGGGGCGCATGGGCGGGAAGGAGGCAGGAAGCTTCCTGGGGCTCGCGCTGAACGATGAAGACCGGGCCGTGCGCCTGGCCGCGGTGGAGGCGGTGGGCGTGGGTGGCGTGACGGAGCGGGCGCAGGACCTGGAGGTGCTGGTGCGCCACGGGGACGGCGCGCTCGCGGTGCTGGCGGTGCGGGCCCTGGCGAAGCTGGGGCAGGTGGGCGCGGGCATGCTGTGGGACGCGCTGGGCCACCCGGACACGGAGGTGGTGAAGGCGGCGCTGGCGGCGCTGACGTCGGCGGAAGGGACGGCGGACGGCGCGGCGCTGGCGGTGTCGCTCCTGGGCCATCCCCGCTGGGACGTGCGGGCGGCGGCCGCGCGCGTGCTGGGCGACCTGGGGCGCTCCGAGTGCCTCCCTTCGTTGCAGCAGGCGCTGGCGGCGGAGAACGACGCGCTGGCCCGGATGGCGTTGGTGGACGCGGTGGCGCAGCTGTCGGGGCGCTGAGAGGACGCGCATGCCACGCTTCGACGAAGGCCGTCCCGAGATGACGCTGGAGGAGTTCCGGCTCCTGCGCGACCACGTCTACGCCCACTGCGGCATCCTCATCCACGAGGACATGAAGTTCGTGATGGAGCGCCGGCTGTGGCCCCGGCTGGAGGCGCTGGGGCTCCCGGACTTCGGCGCCTACCACCGCTACCTGCGCTACGACGTCCAGCGCACCGCGGAGCTGGAGGCGGCGGTCGAATCGCTCACCACGCACGAGACGTACTTCTTCCGCGAACCCGCGCAGCTCAAGGCCTTCTGCGACGAGCTGCTCCCCATCCTGGAGAAGCGCAACGCGCGCACCCGGCGGCTGCGGCTGTGGTCGGCGGGCTGCTCTTCCGGAGAGGAGGCGTACACGGTGGCGATGCTGCTGAAGGACAGCGGCCGCTTCAACGACTGGGACGTGGAGGTGCACGGCACGGACGTGTCGCGCCGGGTGCTGGCCGTGGCCCGCCGCGCCGAGTACGGCCCCAGCGCCCTGCGCGCGACGCCGCCGGACCTGCTGGAGCGCTTCTTCGTGCCCGCGGGGCCGAACCGCGTGCGCGTGCGCGACGACGTGAAGGCGTGGGTGAGCTTCGGCCACCACAACCTGACGGACGAGGCGACGAGCCAGCTCGTGCCGCGCACCGACGTCGTCTTCTGCCGCAACGTGATGATCTACTTCGACCAGGCCGCGCGCCGCCGGGTGCTGGGCGTCATCCGCGACCGGCTCTGTCCCGGCGGCTACCTGCTCCTGGGCCACGCGGAGAACCTGCTCAGCCTGGGCGCGGACTTCGAGCTGGTGCACCTCCGGGGCGACCTCGTGTACCGCCGGCCGGACCTGCTGGGAGGGGAGGGACGCTGATGGGACGCGCGCTCAAGGTGCTCGTCATCGACGACTCGGCCACCAACCGCCGCATGCTCACCACGCTGCTGGAGTCGTCGCTGGACGTGCAGGTGCTGGACTGGGCGGGGGACGGTGAGGAGGGGCTCAGGAAGGTCCTGGAGCTGAAGCCGGACGTGGTGACGCTGGACCTGGAGATGCCCCGGCTGGGAGGCCACACCTTCCTGCGGCTGTTGATGCACGCCGCGCCCACGCCCGTCATCGTCATCTCCAGCTACGCGCACAAGTCGGACGTGTTCAAGGCGCTGGAGTTGGGCGCGTTCGACTTCATCGCCAAGCCGCCCCGGAGCACGCCGGAGGCGCTGGAGCTGCTCCGGCGCGAGCTCCTGGACAAGGTGCGCGCGGCCCGCCACATGAAGACGGGCGGGCGGCATGGGCAGGGGGCCGCGCTGCGCAGCGCGGTGTTCGCGGGCGAGGCGCCCCAGGTCATCGCCGTGGGCGCGTCCACGGGCGGGCCTCCCGCGGTGCAGCGGCTGCTGGAGGGGCTGGCCAGCGAACCCGACGTGAGCGTGCTCGTGGGCCAGCACATGCCCTCGCAGTTCACCCGGGCGTTCGCGGAGCGGTTGGACCGCATCGGGCCCTTCACCGTGACGGAGGCGTGTGACGGTGACGTGGTGGCGCCGGGCCACGTCTACATCGCGCCGGGCGGACGGCACCTGATTTTGACGGAGCGCTCGGGACGGATGGAGCTGCGCACGCCCGGGCCGGTGCCCGCGGACAAGTACGCCCCGTCGGTGGACCGGCTCTTCGAGAGCGCGGCGGAGGTGCTGGGTTCGCGCGCGGTGGCGGTGGTGCTGACGGGGATGGGCTCGGACGGAGCGCAGGGGGTGCGCGACGTCCGGCGCGAGGGGGGCGAGACCTGGGCCGAGTCCGAGGACACGGCGGTGGTGTTCGGCATGCCCAAGGAGGCCATCGCCACGGGGGCGGTGACGCGGGTGCTCCCCCTGGACGACATGGGCGCGGAGCTGGCCTCGCTGGTGCGCAGGCGCCGACAGCCGTCAGGGCAGTGAATCGGTGGGTCCCGGACAGGCCGCGTCACAATCCCGGGCCCGTGGGCGCCCGGGTGCTAGGCTTCCGGGCATGTCGCAGCAGCAGATCCGCGCGCTGGTGGTGGACGACTCGCAGGCCATGCGCCGCAGCATCATGTACGCGCTCCAGCGCCTCTCGGGCGTGGTCTGCCTGGAAGCCGAGGACGGGGTCGCGGGGCTGAAGATGCTCACCACGCAAGGGCGCTTCGACCTGGTGCTGACGGACATCAACATGCCGCTGATGGACGGGCTGAAGCTGATCAGCCACATCCGGCGGGCCACGGATCACCAGGGCGTGCCCATCGTCGTCGTGACGACGGAGGGCGCGGAGGTGGACCGGGCGCGGGCCATGGCGCTGGGCGCGAGCGCCTACCTCGTGAAGCCCGTGCAGGCCCGGGTGGTGCTGGAAACGGTGAAGGAGCTGCTCAAGCTCGACTGAGCTTCGAGCACGCTTTGGAGACCCAGGCACGCATGGAACCGGCGTTGGACGTCGAGGGGTTGGAGAAGACGTACGGCGCGGTGCAGGCGGTGCGGGGGCTGACGTTCCAGGTGGCCCCGGGCGAGGTGCTGGGCCTCGTGGGCCCCAACGGCGCGGGCAAGACGTCCACGCTGCGGTGCCTCGCCGGCATCCTCCCGCCGTCGGTGGGCCGGGTGCGGGTGGCGGGGCATGACCTGGCGGTGGCGCCCGTGGACGCGAAGCGCGCGCTGGCGTTCCTGCCGGACGAGCCGCGCTTCTTCGAGTACCTCACCGTCTGGGAGCACCTGAACTTCACCGCGCGCCTCTACGGCGTGGAGGACTGGGAGGAGCGGGGCCGCGCGCTGCTGGAGGAGATGGAGCTGACGGGCCGCGAGCGCTCCCTGCCGGGTGAGTTGTCGCGGGGCATGAAGCAGAAGCTGTCCATCGCGTGCGGCTTCCTCCACCAGCCCCGGCTCATCCTGTTGGACGAACCGCTGACGGGGTTGGATCCGCTGGGCATCCGCCGGATGAAGGCCTCGCTGCGGCGGCGCGCGGAGGAGGGCACGGCGCTGGTGTTGTCCTCGCACCTGCTGCCGCTGGTGGAGGAGCTGTGCCACCGGCTGCTCGTCATCGCCGGAGGCCGGGCGGTGGCGCTGGGCACGCTGCCGGAGATCCGCGAGCAGCTGGCCGGTGGAGCGGGCGACGGCGCCTCGCTGGAAGAGGTGTTCGTGCGCATCACCAGCGCGGCGGCGGAGGACCCGGACGCGTCCGGGCCGGGGCCCCGGGCGTCGTGAGCTTCTCGCGGGCGGTGGCGTTCCTCTGGGCGAGGACCTGGCGCAACCGGCTGGTGCGTCAGGTGCAGCGGCTGAAGCGTCCGCGCTACCTGCTGGGCGCGCTGGTGGGCGTCGCGTACCTGTACTCGCTCATCGGGCGCAGCGTCTTCGTCCAGGGCACGGGCCGAGGCGTGTCCCTGAACGCGCGCCTGTTCGCGGAGCTCTCGCTGGAGGTGTCGGTGCTGGGCACGCTGATGACGGCGTGGGTGCTGGGCGCGGACCGGCCGGCGCTGACCTTCACGCAGACGGAGGTGCAGTACCTCTTCCCTGCGCCCGTCACGCGCCGGGCGCTGCTGCACTACAAGCTGCTGCGGGGCCTGTTGAGCGCGGGGCTCGCGGCGCTGGCGGCGACGCTCTTCGTGGGGCGCTTCACCAGCCCCCGGCCGGTGCTCTTCTTCTGCGGCGCGGCCCTGGCCATGGGGACGCTGTACCTGCACGGCACGGCGGCGTCCTTCGTGCGCGCGTGGCTGGTGTCGAGGGGCCGCTGGGGCAGCACCGTGCGCTGGACGGTGGTGGGGCTGGTCCTCCTGGCGGTGGCGTGGACGCTGCTGTCCACGCTGCGCGTGCACCCGTGGCCGCATGACGTCTCCGCGCCCTACGTCATCCGCGAGTGGCTGCGGGACGTGCTGAACGCGCCCGGCCCCCGCGCGGTGCTGTGGCCGGGCCGTGCGCTGGTGGCCCCGGCGTTGGCGCGCAGCGGGGAGGACTTCCTGCGCTACCTGCCCGCGTCGCTGGCGTTGCTCGCGGCGCACTACGCCTGGGTGCTGGCGGTGGAGGTGCCCTTCGAGGACTCGGCGGTGGCCGGCGCGGATGCGCGGACGCGGCAGCGGGCCCAGCGGGGCAACCGGGGCGCGCGCAGTGGCACCATCCGGGTGGGGAGCGTGCCCTTCGTGCTCCATGCGCGAGGGCGCCCGGAGGTGGCGCTGCTGTGGAAGAACCTCATCGCGCGCAAGCGGCTGGGGGGCGGACTGGTGATGCTGCTCGCCTTCGTGGTGCTGGGCGCGCTGGTGGCGCTGGTGCTGGGGGACACGCGGCTGTTCGCGAACACGCGTGAGCTCCTGGGGCCCATGGCCCTGATGGTCGCGGTAGCGATGGCCGTCGTCGGGCCGAGCGCGTTCCGCACCGACCTGCGCATGGACCTGCCGAAGCTGGAGCTGCTGCGCGCGCTGCCGCTCACGGGGCGGCAGGTGGTGGGCGCGGAGCTGGCTGCCTCGGCGCTGACGCTGGGCGCGGCGCAGTGGGTGATGTTGTGCGTGTCGCTGGCGCTGGGCGTGGGGACGGATGACGCGACACTCGCGCCATGGTCGACGCCGGTGGTGCTGGCCCTGATGCCGGTGTTGCCGGCGCTGGGGCTCGCGGGGCTGTTCGTGCAGAACGCGGCGGTGGTGCTGCTGCCCGCGTGGATCCCCGCGGACTCGGAGCGGGCGCGCGGCGTGGAGGCGCTGGGCCAGCGGCTGCTCACGCTGGTGGGCACGCTGGTGGTGACGTTCCTGGGACTGTTGCCCGCGGCGGTGGTGGCCCTCCTCGTGGGCTATCCGCTGTTCACTGTCGTGGGCCGGTGGTCCGCGCCCCTCGCCGGGCTGGTGGCGGCGGGGGCACTCTTCGCGGAGGTGGCGCTGGGCGTCGCCGTCCTGGGCCGCGCCTTCGAGCGGCTGGACGTCTCCGAAGAGCAGTCGAACGAAGCGTGAACGCGAGCACGAAGGGAACACCCCATGAAGGTCGGCTTCATCGGAATGGGAAACATGGGCGCGCCGATGGCGAAGAACCTGCTCGGCGCGGGCCATGACGTCACGGTCTGGAACCGCACCGCCGCCAAGTCGCAGCCGCTGCAAGAGCAGGGCGCGCGCGTGGCGAAGACGCCCGCCGAAGCGGCCCGCGACGCGGAGGTCGTCGTGTCGATGCTCGCGGATGACCATGCCGCGGAGGCCGCGGTACTGGGGCGGGACGGCGTCGTCAGCGCTCTGCCGAAGGGTGCGGTCCACGTCTCGTCCAGCACCATCTCCGTCGCGCTCTCGGAGCGGCTGACGAAGGCGCACGCGGACGCGGGCCAGGGCTACGTCTCCGCCCCCGTCTTCGGCCGCCCCGAGGCCGCCGCGGGCAAGCAGCTCTGGGTCGTCGCCGCCGGCCCGAAGTCCCACGTGGACCGCGTGCGTCCGCTGCTCACGGCCCTGGGCCGTGGACTCACGGAGCTGGGCGAGAAGGCCTCGGCCGCCAACGTGGTGAAGCTCTCCGGCAACTTCCTCATCGCGTCGATGATGGAGGCCCTGTCGGAAGCCTTCGCCCTGACGGAGAAGTCCGGCGTGGAGCGCGCCGTGTTCCTGGACGTCTTCAAGTCCGTCTTCGCCCGCGGGCCCATCTTCGAGAACTACGCGGGCGCCATCGCGAAGGGGCAGTACACGCCCGCGGGCTTCGCCCTGCGCCTGGGCCTCAAGGACATCACGCTGGCCCTCGAAGCGGGCCGTGGCGCGGAGGTGCCCCTGCCGCTGGCGAGCCTCCTCCGCGACCACTTCCTCACCGGTGTCGCGCAGGGCCGCGGCGACGAGGACTGGTCCGCGCTGGGAGCCCTCGCGCAGGACCGCGCGGGGCTCCTCAAGAAGGGTTGACGGACGCTCACTTCTTCTTTCGCAGCACCTCCGCGGGAAGGTTGCGGCGGTCCGGCGTCAGCAAGACCGACAGGACCATCACCAGCGGGTTGGGCAGCATGACCAGGATGAGGATGAGCACGAGCCGGCAGGCGCGAACGAACCTGCGCGCGCTCGACTTGAGGACGCGCCAGCAGGCGCGCCCCGCGTGGGAGAGCAGGGACATGGGGAACTCCACGAACTGAAGGACCTTCCAGGGGCGGGGCCTCTGGACGGGCTCAGTGCAGGAGTGCTCGATGCAGGAGGAAGCGTCGGCGCGGAGGCCCCGGAAGGTGGGACGCTCGGGCGAGACGGTGGACAGGGGCCCGTGCGCGGAACCCTCGGGTTCGCGTCGCTGGGGCACGGACCCGAGCAGGTGCTTGAGCGACGGGGCGCCGTGCCTCGGGCGCGCGCCGGTCCACGAGGACCGCGACCGCCGCCTGGGGCCCTGGCAGGGGATGCGCGGACGCACCGGCACCCAGCGCCAGCGCGACGCACGCCAGCGCCAACCTCAGCCAGCGAGCCACCTGCGGCGCGTGCCAGGACACGGGGCCCAACGTAGCCAGAAGGCCGCGTCCGTCAAACCCACCCCTGCGAAATAGCAGGGCCTCCACGGGCGATGAACCCGGGAGGCCCCAAGCTTCACGTCACGGTGACGTGACTAGAACTGCGCCGACCCCGGGACGCGCGGGTAGGGGATGGCGTCGCGGATGTTCTGCAGGCCGCAGATGTAGACGATGAGCCGCTCGAACCCGAGCCCGAAGCCCGCGTGCGGCACGGTGCCGTAGCGGCGCAGGTCGCGGTACCACTGGTAGTGCTCCGGGTTCAGGCCGAACTTGATCATCCGCGCATCGAGCACATCCAGACGCTCCTCGCGCTGGCTGCCGCCGATGATCTCGCCAATGCCCGGGGCGAGCACGTCCATGGCGGCGACGGTCTTCCCGTCCTCGTTGATGCGCATGTAGAAGGCCTTGATGGCCTCCGGGTAGTTCATCACCACCACGGGCCGGCCCACGTGCTCCTCGGTGAGGTAGCGCTCGTGCTCCGTCTGGAGGTCCTTGCCCCACTCCGGCGTGTACTCGAACTTCTTCTTCGCCTTCTGGAGGATGGAGATGGCCTCCGTGTAGTCGATGCGCTCGAAGCTGGAGCCGATGAACTTCTCCATCCGCTCCGTGACGCCCTTCTGCTGGCGCTCCTCGAAGAACTTCATGTCCGGCGCGCACTCGTTGAGCACGGCCTTGAACACATACTTGAGGAACCGCTCCGCCAGCGCCGCGTCCTCGTTGAGGTCCGCGAAGGCGATCTCCGGTTCAATCATCCAGAACTCGGCCAGGTGCCGCGTGGTGTTGCTGTTCTCCGCGCGGAACGTGGGGCCGAACGTGTAGACCTTGGACATGGCCAGGCAGTACGCCTCCACGTTCAGTTGGCCCGACACGGTGAGGTAGGCCTCCTTGCCGAAGAAGTCCTTGCCCCAGTCAATCTTCCCGTCCGGCCCGCGCGGCGGGTTGCTGGCGTCCAGCGTGGACACGCGGAACATCTGCCCGGCGCCCTCCGCGTCGCTCGCGGTGATGATGGGCGTGTTGACCCAGCAGAAGCCCTCCTCGTGGAAGAAGCGGTGCACCGCCTGCATCGCCGAATTGCGCACGCGGGTGATGGCCCCGAAGGTGTTCGTGCGCACGCGCAGGTGCGCCACGTCCCGCAGGAACTCCAGCGAGTGCTGCTTGGGCGTGATGGGGTAGGTGTCCGGGTCGTCCACCAGGCCCAGCACCTGCACCTCGTCCGCCTGGATTTCGAAGGACTGCCCCTTGCCCTGGGACTGCACCAGCGTGCCCCGGCAGATGACGGAGGCGCCCGCGGTGAGGCGAAGGACCTCCTTCTCGTAGTTGGGCAGCGAATTGGGGGCGACGACCTGGATGGGGTCGAAGACGGACCCGTCGCTCACGTTGACGAAGCTGATGCCCGCCTTGGAGTCGCGGCGCGTCCGCACCCAGCCGCGCACCTCCACCTTCGAGCCCGCCTCGACCGAGCCCGACAGGGCCCTCTTCACACTCACGACCTGCATGGTGCTCTCCCTCTGCTGCCAGACCGGGAAGGCGAGTTAGTCGCGCTCGGGCCGGAGGGCAAGCACCGAGCGAGGCCTGCCCCCTTGAGGGCCCACCCACAGGGGCCTTCTGGTCAGACCCCCGGGGTCGCCCACCGTCCGGGCCTTCAACGCACCAAGACTAGTTGCCCGCATGTCGCACCTCCCGCTAAGAGACTGGAAAGCCATGGCGATGAACGAGCGTTACGAGCCGCAGTCGATTGAAGGAAAGTGGCAGACCCGCTGGGAGCAGGAGGGTGTCTTCCGGGCAGGCAGGCGTCCGGACGCCCCCAAGAAGTACGTCCTGGAGATGCTGCCGTACCCCAGCGGTCAGATGCACATGGGGCATGTGCGCAACTACCTCATCGGGGATGTCTACGCGCGCTACTACCTGATGCGCGGCTTCGACGTGCTCCACCCCATGGGCTGGGACGCCTTCGGCCTGCCGGCGGAGAACGCGGCCATCAAGGACGGCGTGCACCCCGCCATCCGCACCGTCGAGAACATCGAGTCGTTCAAGGCGGAGATCAAGACGCTCGGCTACAGCTACGACTGGTCGCGCGAGGTGAACACCAGCCAGCCGGAGTACTACCGCTGGAACCAGTGGTTCTTCCTCCAGATGCTGGAGCGCGGGCTCGTCTATCGCCGCTTCAGCAAGGTGAACTGGTGTACCGGCTGCCACACCGTCATCGCCAACGAGCAGGTGAAGGACGGCCGCTGCGAGCGCTGCAATTCGGAGGTGCTGGACAAGGAGATGCCCGAGTGGGCGTTCCGCATCACGAACTACTCGCAGGACCTGCTCGACGCGCTGGACACGCTCAAGGAATGGCCGGACAGCATCACCGCCCGCCAGCGCAATTGGATTGGCCGCTCGGATGGCGCGGAGGTGGACTTCCGCGTGCAGGGGCATGACGCGGCCCTGCGCGTCTTCACCACCCGCGTGGACACGCTCTTTGGCTGCACCTACGTGGTGCTGGCGCCCGACCACAAGCTCGTGGCCCAGGTGACGACGCCGGAGCGCCGCGCGGACGTGGACGCGTTCGCCAAGCGCATGGCGGCGCAGAACAAGACGGAGCGCCTGGGCGAGGACGCGGAGAAGGAAGGCATCTTCACCGGGGGCCACGCGCTGCACCCGTTCACCGGGCAGCCGGTGCCCATCTGGATCGCCAACTTCGTGGTGAGCGACTACGGCACCGGCGCGGTGATGAGCGTGCCGGCGCACGACGAGCGCGACTTCGCCTTCGCGCGCAAGTACTCGCTGCCCGTGCGCGTGGTCATCCAGCCGGCCACGGGCGACAAGCTGGGCGCGGGGGAGACGTTGACCGAGGCGGCCACCGCCGACGGCGTGCTCGTGGACTCCGGGGACTTCACCGGCCTGCCTTCCGCGGAAGCGCGCGTGAAGATGGCCGCGACGCTGGAGTCCCAGGGCCAGGGCAAGGCCACGGTGACGTACCGCCAGCGGGACTGGGGCTTCAGCCGCCAGCGCTACTGGGGCACGCCCATCCCCATCGTCTACTGCGAAAAGTGCGACCCGGAGCGCAAGGGCCTCCCCGTGCCGTTGGATCAGCTCCCGGTGCGCCTGCCGGACATCGACACGCAGGCGGTGCTCACCGGCCGGGGCGAGCCGCCGCTCGCCAAGGTCGCGTCCTTCGTCAACACCACCTGCCCCAAGTGCGGCGGTCCCGCGCGTCGGGAGGCGGAGACGATGGACACGTTCGTCGACTCCTGCTGGTACTTCGCGCGCTACCTGTCGCCGAACTACGACGCCGCGCCCTTCGACCCGAAGGAGGCGAAGCACTGGCTGCCCGTGGACGTGTACGTGGGCGGCCCCGAGCACGGCACGATGCACCTGCTCTACTTCCGGTTCTGGACCCGGGTGATGAAGCTGCTCGGCCTGTCGCCGGTGGACGAGCCCGTCAAGCGGCTCATCACCCAGGGCATCGTCAACGGCGCCGACGGCCGCAAGATGGGCAAGCGCTACGGCAACGGCGTGGCCCCGTCCACCATCGTGCAGAAGTACGGCGCGGACACCGCGCGCACCTACGTGCTCTTCGCGGGCCCGCCGGAGCGCGACTTCGACTGGTCCCACGAGCAGGTGGAAGGCGTGCACCGCTTCCTGAAGCGCGTGTGGGCGCTGGCCTCCACGCACCACGCCTCGGTGGCGGACGTCACGTACGACGGCCCCTATGAGGGCAAGGCGCTGGAGACGCGCCGCGCGGCGCACAAGTGCCTCAAGCGCGTGGGCGAGGCCATTGAGCGCCTGTCCTTCAACACCGCAGTGGCCGGCGTGATGGAGTGCGTGAACGCGCTCTACGCGGTGGGCACGCCGGAGACGCCCGCGGAGAAGGCGGCGATGGCGGAGGCGATGCGGCTGCTCGCGCGCATCCTCACCCCGTTCGCGCCGCACATCGCGGACGAGGTGGCGGAGGCCTACGGCGCCAGGGCGCTCACCGTGACGGAGGCCTGGCCGGAGTTTGATCCCGCGCTGGTGGTGGACGACGTGATTCCGTACGCCGTGCAGGTGAACGGCAAGCTGCGCGCGGAGGTGCGCGTGGCGGCGGACGCGAGCGAGGCGGACGTGCGCGCGGCGGCGGAGGCGGAGGAGAAGGTGAAGTCCGCCCTCGAAGGCAAGACGCTGCGCAAGTTCGTCTTCGTCCCCAAGCGGCTGGTGAACTTCGTCGTCGGCTGACGGAAGGGGAGGGGCCCCGTGCCCGCGGAAGTGCTCGTCATGTGCTCCGCCTGCGGGCGCCCCCAGACGGCGGCCCGGCGCCGCTGTGTCTTCTGCAACGCGGAGCTGCCGGAGGCGCCCCTGCCGCCCCAGGCGCCCGCGTCCCCGCCGCCTCCGCCCGTCGCCTCGCTGGCGGTGGACCTGGGCAACGGCCGCGGCCTGTCCGTGGGCGCGGAGCGGCTGACGTACCAGGGCCGCCCCGTGGGCCCGCCGCTCGACGTGGCCTGGACGCGGGTGCGCGGGCTGGAGTGGCGCACGCGGCCCTACCTGGAGGCGCTGGGGCTGCTCGCCTTCGCCGTGCTGGGCTTCTGGGCACCGGCATCGCCCCTGCGGCTGATGGGCTTCCTGGCCGGGGCCCTGGGCCTGCTGCTGGCGGCGCTGTACCGCCACCATGCCCTCACGGTGGTGGTGGAGGACGGCGCGCGGCTGCAGTGGCCGCTGGGCATGGCGCTCAAGGGGTCGGCCCGCGAGGCGCGGCTGGTGGCGGCCCGGGTGGCGTTGATGGACACGGCGCGCGCGCGAGGCGTGCCGGTGGCAGGCCCCGACGCTTGACGGAGGATCGCGGGCGGGTAGGGTGCGCGCC
>NZ_RAWA01000245.1 GCF_003611675.1 Corallococcus sp. CA053C | reverse complement strand
CCGCCCCGCCCCCGTCGTACGTCCCCGAGCGCGAGGAGACGAACGCGCCGGCGGACCTCATCGACTGGGGCTTCCTCTTCGACGGGCTGGGTTTCGTGCGCCGGGCGATCTTCCGGCACTGGTTCCTGGGGCTGTGCATCATCGCGGTGATGAGCGGCCTGGGCTCCGTGGCGGCGAAGCTGATGCCGCGCAAGTACCACGTCGAGACGCGGATGCTGACGTACCGCAACCTCATCATCTCCTCGCTGGTGAACCCGGGGCGCTCCATCCCCATGGAAGCGGATCAACCCACGCGCGCCGCGTGGGAGATGGTGCTCAGCCGGGGCAACCTCAAGTCCGTCATCAAGAACGCGAAGCTCATCGAGTACTGGGACCACATGCGCTCGCCGTTGAGCCGCATGAAGGAGCAGTACCTGAAGAAGGCGCCGCCGCCCATGTCCGACGAGGACAAGGAGGAGGCGCTCATCGCCATGCTGGAGACGAGCCTCAACGTGATGGCGGAGGGTGGCTCCGGCACGGTGACCATCGGCGTGGACTGGAGCGACCCGCAGCTGGCCTTCAACATCGTGGAGTCCGCGTCGCAGAACTTCCTCGACATGCGCCACGACTCGGAGATGAGCGCCATCACCGAGGCCGTCAACATCCTGAAGATGCAGGTGGAGAACGAGGCGGGGAACATCAAGCAGGCCATCAACGACCTGGAGCGCGCGGTGAAGCAGGCGGAGGCGCGCCGCAAGAAGAAGGAAGCGGACCCCAAGGCGGCCAGCGCGCGGCAGGCGCTCGTGCAGACGGACCACGCGCTCGCGCAGCTGAAGTTCCTGGTGCAGGCGAAGCGCCGGGCCATCCGCGACGTGGAGGAGTTCCGAAGCCGCAGGCTCGCGGAGCTGCGCGCGCAGCTCACCGAGCAGCGCGTCGTCTTCTCACCGCAGCACCCCGTCATCGTGGACCTGGAGCAGCGCGTGGCCGCGATGCAGCAGGACACGCCGCAGCTCATCGGGTTGCGCGCGGAGGAGCAGTCGCTCATCCAGGAGTACCTGCGCATGGGCGGCACGGACGTGGACTCCGCCACGGAGGGCACGAGCCTGGCGCTGGGCGGCACGCCGATGGCGGGCGCGCTGCTGGGCACGCCGGATGATCCGGAGGTGGCGGTGGCGTCGGACCGGCTGCGCATGGTGGTGATGCGGCACCAGGAGAAGATCCGCCGGCTGGACCTGGCGCAGACGGAGCTGGAGATTTCGAAGGCGTCCATGAAGCACCGCTACAGCGTGCTGATGCCGGCGCTCTTCCCGGAGAAGCCGTCCAAGCCGAACCCGAAGCTCATCGCCATCGCGGGCGTGGTGGGCGGGGTGGCGCTGGCGGTGTTCGCGGCGGTGGCGCTGGACATCCTGCGCCGCCGGGTGCTGGAGCGCTGGCAGGTGGAGCGGCTGTTGAAGTTGCCGGTGCTGGCGGAGCTGGAACGGCGCTGAAGGTTCAAGCGTGCACTGCCCCCAAGGCAGCGCGCGCGGGGGTGACACTGTGACGGTCTGGACCTGGGTGGACGTGGCGCTGTGTGTGGGGCTCTTGCCGGTGGCGGGAGGCTGCGGCTATCTGCTGCTGCTCACGCTCCTGTCCGGACGCAAGGCGGCGCCGGTGCCGCCGTCGCCCGCGGTGCGGAAGTTCGACGTGGTGATCCCCTCGCACAACGAGGAGCTCGGCATCGCCCGGACGGTGGCGAACCTGTCCGCGGTGGACTACCCCGCGCACCTGCGGCGCATCATCGTCGTGGCGGACAACTGTTCGGACGCGACGGCGGAGAAGGCGCGCGAGGCGGGTGCCACGGTGCTGGAGCGCCAGGACGCGGAGAAGCGCGGCAAGGGCTACGCGCTGGCGCACGCCTTCGAGCGCAGCCAGAAGGACGGCTTCGCGGACGCGGTGGTGGTGGTGGACGCGGACACGGTGGTGACGCCGAACCTGCTGCACGCGTTCTCCCGCCGGCTGGAGGACGGGGCGCACGCGGCGCAGGCGCACTACGGGGTGATGAACCCCACGGCGTCGTGGCGCACGCGGCTGATGACCATCGCGCTGGGGATGTTCCACCGGGTGCGCTCCATGGGGCGCGAGCGGATGGGGGTGTCCTGCGGCCTGCGCGGCAACGGCATGTGCTTCACGCACGAGGTGCTGAAGCAGGTGCCGCACGACGCGTTCAGCGTGGTGGAGGACCTGGAGTACGGCATCCGCCTGGCGCGCAAGGGGCACCGCGTGCACTACGCCTGGGAGGCGGAGGTGCTGGGGGAGATGGTGACGGCGGAGAAGCAGAGCCGTTCGCAGCGTCAGCGCTGGGAGGGCGGGCGCGCGCAGATGCGCAAGCTGCACGGCTGGCCGCTGCTCAGCGACGCGCTGAAGCAGAAGAGCGGGCTCTTGTTCGACCTGTCCATGGACGTGCTGGTGCCGCCCCTGAGCCAGCTGGTGCTGGCGACGGTGGCGGGCTCGGTGCTGGCGGCCGGGGTGGTGTGGCTGTCGGGCGGCACGGCGGTGGCGGCCTCGACGCTGTCGGCGTTCGGGCTCACGTCGCTGGCGCTGTACGTGCTGCGCGGCTGGTGGGTGTCCGGCGTGGGCGCGCGCGGCCTGCTGGACCTGGCGTGGGCGCCCATCTACGTGGTGTGGAAGGTGTGGCTGATGGTGCGAGGCCCCGGCGCGGAGAAGCGCGGCGAGTGGGTGCGCACCACGCGCGAGGCGGAGCGGCGGTAGCGGAGCTTCGCGGCGGTCGCGCGGTGTGCCCGCGCGGAGGCGCTTCGAGCCGCACCCGCGTGGGAGTCAGGTGCCGACGGCGGTGGAGCGTCGGCGCGGGCTTCGCGGGGAGGCGGGTGCTGAAGCGCGGGGCTTGCGTGCGGCCACCGGCCCCGCAGCCCCGAGTGACGCCTGGATGGGACACACGGTGTCCGGCGCGCAGAACCCTTCGACCATCAGGGTGGTGATGGCGCGGCGCATGCGGCGCAGGTCGTCGATGCGTGCGTCGATGGCCTGCACCTTCGCTTCAGCGAAGCGCGCCACCTCGCGGGTGGGGGTGCCCCGCAGGTCGGACATGGCGAGCACCGCGGAGACCTCCCGCAGGGAGAAGCCCAGCTCCTGCACGCGGCGGATGAAGCGCACGCGGATGGCGGCGTCCGGGCCGTACAGGCGCTGACCGCTCTCACTCCGCTCCAGGGGCACGAGCAGCTTGCGCCGCTCGTAGAAGCGCAGCGTGGACAGCTTCACGCCCGCGGCCTGCGCGAGGGCACCAATCCTCAAGGGCGCTGCTTCAACGGACCGTCGCAGGGATGCCACCACGCCACCTCCTGGCGCCCAGGATGGCACCGCCCTGCGCGAACATCCACGCCAGCTCCAGGACGAGGAACCCGACGAGCGCCTGCGTCGCACCCTGCGCGAGCGCCACCATCATCCACGTGGAGAACAGCGCCCGGCCCACGGTGTCGATGGCGCCATGGAACGCCGTGGGCCGCAGGATCCGCACCACGGACCACAGCGTCACGATGGTGCCGAACAGCGTGACGAAGAACAGGTGCGTGGGCGTGAACGCGGGAAGGGGATCACCGCCCAGCGACAGCGCGCGGTGCACCTGGCGAACGCCCGCGAGCGCCACGTTCGCCGTCCACGGTGTGGCGAAGGGGACGGTGACGACGAGGTCATACAGCGCACTGGCCAGGACGACGCGACGGACCACGGAGGAGTCAGGGTTCATGTCCAAAACCCTAACCCCTGCACCTTGGTGCAGAGGCAAGCCCCCTGCACGCGAACCTCAGTCCGCCAGCGGCATCCCGAAGTCCGGCTGGCCACGCTCGCCGGACACCCAGCGGTAGACCTCCAGGACCTGCTCCGCCTTCGCGCGCCAGGTGAAGTGCTTCTGGATGCGCGCCCGCGCGCGCTCCCCCATGGGGCCAATCACGGACGGATCCGCCACCAGCTTCTCCAGCACCCCGCGCACGCGCAGCACGATTTCGTCCGGCGTGCCCATGGGGATGGCGAAGCCCGTGGACGGGCTCACGATCTCACCCGGACCGCCGTAGTCCATCACGATGGGCACCAGCCCCAGCGCCATCGCCTCCGCCACCACCGCGCCGCCGAACTCGCGCACGCTCGGGAAGCCGAAGATGTGGTTCTTCGCCAGCCGCCCCTGCAGCTCCTGATGCTTCACCCAGCCGGCGAACGTCACCCCGTTCTCCAGCCCGCCCTTCGCCACCTGCGCGCGCAGGTTCTGCATCTCCGCGCCGTCGCCGATGAGCTCCACCACCACCTTGCCCTCGCGCACCAGCGGCGCCGCCGCGTCGATGAGCATCGCCATGCCCTTGTACGGCACGAAGCGCCCCACGAACGCCACCCGCAGCGGCAGCCCCGTGGGCGCCTCCGCCTTCGACGCGCCGAAGCGCCGCACGTCGATGGCGTTCTCCGGGATGTAGACCGTCTTGTCCTGGTACTCCGCCGCCAGCTGCGAGCGCGTCGCCCGCGAGCCCATCATCAGCGCCGCCGCGTGCTTGCGCGTCGACTTGTAGAAGGGCATCAGCTTGTAGACGTCCCGGATGTAGCTCAGCCACTCGCGCTCGCGCACGCGCGCGTCCCCGAAGCCCTTGGGCCACGGCAGGCCGCCGTTCATGGGCCCCATCACGAAGGGCACCCCGGCCTCCGCGCACCGCGCCGCGAGCGTGCTGGGCGTCGTGGGGCTGATGGGCGTGTAGCGGTGCACCACGTCGAATTCCTTCGCGCGGATGCGGTCCCCGAAGCGCCGCCAGAGCAGCTCCTCGAAGTAGTAGTACGGCAGCACGCTCAGCGCCGTGGCCGTCGTCCAGCCCACGCCCGCGCGGCCTCGCAGCACCTCGCCCACCTTCTCCAGCGGGCGCTCCACCGGCGTGGAGTCCAGCGCCGTGAAGTCCTTCCCCTCCACCAGCCCCTGCTTGAGGATGTTCTCGCGGTTTCGCACCTGCGTGACGAGGTGCACGTCCGCCACCTCGGCCAGCGCCCGGGCCAGGGACCAGCCTTCCAGGGGAACGCTCACCCAGTCGGGGTTGCACAGCTCAGCAATCAGGAGGACACGGGGTCGGGAGCCAGCCATACGGCTTCCGCATCTATCCCAACCCGGGCCCGGGATATAGCCTCCCCCGCACCGTCCGATGACCTCCGCACCCTCCCGCGCCGCCTGGCTCCAGTACATCGTGATGATCGCCGGGCTGGGGCTCGTCACCGTGGGCGCCGCCGCGGTGGGTGACGGCAACCCCGTCGTCACGCTGGCCCCCGTGCTGGCCCTCACCGTGGGTTGGGTCATCTGGAAGGTGCCGCTGCGCTACCTGGCGCTCACGGTGCTCTACCTGGTGCTCGCGGTGGACTACACGCCCGAGCGTCCCCAGTCGATGTTCTGGCCCTCGCCCCTGTTCCCGCTGGGCAAGCTGCTGTTCACCCAACTCCATGAGTTGGTGGGCATTGGTGCGCTGCGCTTCCCGCTCATCGACGGGCTCATCATCGGGTCCATTGGCATTGGCATCTACCGGCGGGCCACGAAGTCGAAGATTGACCCGCCCGTGGTCCCCATCCCCCGGCCGCTGGCGGTGGTGCTGGCCATTTCGTTCTTCTCCATCATGTGGATGGAGGTGTGGGGAGTCGTCCGGGGCGGGGACGTGAAGAACTCGCTGTGGCAGTGGCACCAGGCCGCCGTGCTGCCGCTGGTGGCGATGATGTACCACTACAGCCTGCGCGGGCCGGAGGACTGGCCGGTGGTGGCGCGCACCGTCATCCTGGCGGCGCTCACCAAGTCCGCGGTGAGCACGTACTTCGCGCTCGTCATCATTCCGGCGCAGGGGTTGGAGGTCGAGTACACGACCTGCCACTCGGACTCGATGACGTTCATCTTCGCCATCACGGTGTGCATCGCGCGGTGGCTGGAGCGGCCGAAGTCCGGCCACGCCATCCGGGGCCTCATCATCATCGTGCTGGTGTTCATCGGGATGTTCTTCAACGACCGGCGGCTTGCGTACGTGAGCCTCGTGGGCGGGCTCGCGGCGGCGTACTTCTTCAACCCGTGGACGCCGCTGAAGAAGTTCATCACGCGGGCGGCCCTCGCGTGTTCGCCGCTGATCATCGTGTACTTCCTGGTGGGGTGGAACTCGAGCAGCGGCGTGTTCAAGCCGGTGGCGACCTTCCGCTCCATCATCGAGGGCCAGCACGCGGAAGGAGAGCTGGACTACCGCGACATCGAGAACCTCAACCTCATCGCGACGTGGAACACCAACCCGGTGTTCGGCACGGGCTACGGGCACGAGTTCCTGGAGCCCTACCCGCTGCCCAACATCGCGTTCGTGTTCCCGACGTATCGCTTCCACCCGCACAACTCGCTGTTGGGCCTGTTGGCGTTTGGCGGGTGGTTCGGGTTCACGGGCGTGTGGATGTATCTGGTGGTGACGGTGTACCTGGCGGCGCGCTCGTACCACCGGGCCTATTCGGCGGAGCACCGCACCGCGTGTCTGGTCATCGTGGGGGTGGTCGCGTCGTACCTGAACCAGGTGTTCGGAGACATGGGCATCATCTCGTACATCTGCACGTTCCAGGTCGCCGTGATGTCCGCGCTCGCGGGCAAGCTGGCCATGGTCACCGGAGCGTGGCCCTGGCCCCAGCGGGAACAGGTGCTGGGATTGACCCGCGCCCCGGAACCGCAGCCCGTGGACGTGGACTCGGGCCAGGTGGCGTGACGGCGGGTCAGCGCTGGACCGCGAGGATGCGCCACTGGCGCACGTCGATGGCGTAGGTGACGCTCGCGTCCATCACGGGCCCGTCCGAATCACAGGCGTGGTCCCTGGGAGCAAAGTGCACGAGCAACACGCCTTCGGACGCCGGGGACGTCCACACGTCGAAGGAGTCACGCCGGTAGAGGCAAAGCTCGTCCGGGGTGGCGTCCTTGTGCGGTTGGAGATCCAGGGGACGGAAGTCGTCCATCGCCAGTTGGGTCGCGACCGCCACGGTGGCGGGGGTCAGCATCCGCCCCTTGGCGGGGAGGTCCAACGGGAACTGGAAGCGGGCCGCCTCTTCCGGCGGAGCGTAGACGGGCCGCACGGGCCTACGAAAAAGCACGCAGGCGGGAAGAGTCAGCGCAAGCAACAGCAACAGACCCTGCTTCATCCGCCCATGCTGAAACACAGAACGCTCGCGCCCCATCTAGTCCTCCTCCACGGGCGTGACGAAGCCCATGTCCTTGTCGGCTTCATGGATGTACCCGATGAGCTTCCACGCCTTGTCCTGGCGAAGATAGACCTCTCCCGGGCGGCGCTCCCCTAGGTAGGGGATCAGCTTCGTCAGGGTGCACCTTGAATCGAACTGGAGGCGAAGGGACCAGCGTTGGGTCTTGGCCCAGCGGTCCTCCCGGGACATCTCCGAGGGGAACCAGGGATGGCTGTGGAAGTCGGCCAGGATGGAAGGTCTTCCCCGCTCATCCCGGACGCTGCTGGGGATCTGGCAGCTCTTGCGGCGCAGGTCCGTCCCCACCAGCTTCGTCTGCCCGAGGGGTGAAGGCCAACTGGCGTAGTACTCCCCGGTGCCCAGGGAGTAGAGGACTCCGCAGTACTCCTGGCCGTAGTCCTTCGCCTGAGCACGGTCCAACGCCATGACCGCCGGGCAGAGCTGGTCGATGACCTCATCGACGTTCGAGGAAGGCCGCACGGCGGGCCACGGCCCCTTCACCCAGACCGCGCGTCCCTGACGTCCGAAGCGGACTTCGCTGCCGCGCTGCCAGTAGGACGTGCCGGCACACCCCAGCAGCAACGTCACCCCGACAGTCCAGCTCCACCGCTTGCGCATCCCACCCCGCCTCTCCCGCGAGGGAGGTCCATGGGCAAGTAACACGGCCACTCAAAAACGAGAATTAAAAGTAAAACATGAACGATGCCGACGCAGGCCCCGTACCAGGGTCGAACGATTCAGGCCTCGCGGCCCTCACGCTCGATTCGGCAGAGCGCGACCTCGAAGCCTGCCAACCGGACAGTCCTCGCGTGCTGGAGGAGGTTGACGACGCTGAAGAAGAACAGCGTGTCCGCCAGGTGCCCAGGCTTGGAGGTGGCAATCGCGTAGACAACCCACAGGGGCCCCTCCACATGGTCGAAGGCACGCGCGTTTCCGTAGAAGCCGTGGAAGTGATCCTTGACCCGGTCGGCGTGCGTGCTCTCCAGTTTGAACACCGTGGCGGAGACGCTCCCCTGGCCGAACAAATGGCTCAACGTGGCGGAGTCCTTCATGTCCTTGACGTGGATGAACTCACGGTCAGGGCTCAGCAGGTCGCACACCTCCAGCTTCCCCGTGGAGCCATCGGGATGGAACGGCTTCGCGTCCAACACGAGCCAGTTCTTATGGTTCCCCACATGCTCGTTGTAGTCCCCTTCCCTCTTGAAGGCGTTGCTCCACGTTGGCAGTTGGAGCCGTGACGTGACGTCCGGCAGCGCCCGCACCTGCTCCCGCACCTTGGTGATGTAGTCCGTATCAACCCGAAACCACTGCCCCAGGGACAGCACGTAGGTCGCACCGTCGTGGTCGACCTGCGCCACCAGATACAGGTGCAGGGTGTCCTTCGACGTCAACTGGAAGCCTTCGGAGTTGTACCCGCGCACCCAGATCTTCTCGGGGGCAATCGACACGTTCGGATGAGCGTCCAGGAAGGCGTAGACCCGTTCAATATCGAGGTCTTCGGACTCCTTCTGGCCATGCCCCTGAGACAGCTTCCAGGTCGAGATGTCCTCATCGGGCATCTCCGGGAACGCGACGGCGATCCACTCGTGCGACCGCGCCGTGAGCATCCCAACCAGCTTCGCCTCCAGCTTGGGAAGGAGCGGATCCTTCGGCTTGAGGGGTCGGAGGTGGTCGATGAAGCCGAAGCGCTTCTTGTACTGACGCTTGCGATACTGTTTGAAGAACGTCCGGCAGTGCTCGCCCAGTTCCAGGACGGAGCACTTCATGGCGACCTTCAACGAATCCGCGCCCACCATCTTCTTGGTCAATGTCGTGGACAGGGGGCGCCCACTGACCTTCCGGATCCAGTCCAACTCCGTGCTGATGTCGAAGTCACTGACGCCGCGCCCGACATTGAGATGGGTCCGACGCTGACGGCTGACGCGGTCCACCCGTCGCGTGTCCACCATGTCCAATGCGTCGGGATCCACCTCGTTGAGGGTGACCTTCAGCCCGAAGTCCGGTTCGATGAGGGAGCGCTCGATGGCGCTGAGGCCGTACCCGAAGGTGAGCGCGAAGATGCGCTTGTCCACCTTCAGGAACAAGACGAAGGAGTTGGACTGGTTCTGGAGTCGGAGCCCTCCCACATCGAACGCCGTCCCCAACCAGGATGCCCACTTGGGCGGAGTCGGCCTGTTGGCCTGGACCCAGGCGACGCATGGGAAGGGGAGCGTCTCTTCAGGCTTCAGCTCGCGGAAGCCCTCCCGGAGCTGGAGCTGATCAAGTTCGGAGACGACGTCGCGCAGCAGGTACACCGTCAGATTCATGGGGAGGCCTACCGGTGGTTCCTCAAGGTGAGGAAGCCGGAGTCAACCCAAGGTCTTGGATGCGAACCATTCCCCGGAAGGGGTATGACCCGCGGATTCAGGCCCCGCCACCCATGGACAGCCGGCGCTCCTCCGCGATGGGCAGCAGCCGCTGGCGCAATTGCTCACGCACCTGGTGGAGCCACCAGCCCACCGTTCCGGTGGAGCGCCCCACCTGGGCCCCGATGCTCACGTAGGAGCGGCCCTGGGCTCGCAGGTGGAACACCTCCCGCTGCTGCGGCGGCAGGCCGTTCACCGCCTCCATCAGGTCCTTCTCCTGGATGAACGTCCAGAGCTCGCCGCCCTCCTGCTCGTCCGGATCATCGCTCAGCACCGTCACCCAGCCGGCGTTCACCGCCTTGCGCTGCTCCGCGCGGTGGTGCCGCAACAGGCTGATGGCCCGCGTGTTGATGACCCGCCCCGTCCATGCACGGAACGCCTCCGGCCCCTGCCGGTGCAGCCGCTCCCGCCACGCCTCGTCCAGCGCGTGCTGCACCAGGTCCTCTGCGTCCGCCGTGTTCCCCAGGATTCGCCGGGCGTGCTTCAAGAGCCCTGAACGAAACTGGATGACCATGAGTGCGAACTGCTGCGCTTCTTCGTCAGCCATGGAGTGCCCCCCGAGCGGCGTCCGTGCACCCCCATGATGGCAAAACTTTCCAAGCGGGACAGAGCCTAATTACCCGGATTCACCTGGAGTGTCTGGAAAAACCAACACACATCGGGATTTCCACCCCGGCTGTCGCGATTGCATCCAGTGGCTGCCTTTTCGCTGTCCATCCGCCTTGTGGGCAGCGTGATTTGAAACAGGAAATGGAGGGAGATGACAGGCAGTCACCAGCGGGGGCGTGTTTCAGTGACGTCAGCCCCGGGGGGCAATTGACCGGGCCCGGCGGAACGGTGCCGCCGGGCCGGTCCAGGCTCACAGACAGTTCTGCGCGTAGAGGGGGCTGCTGCAGATGGCGTCGTAGACGGACGCGTTGCAGGTGTCCGGGCCCGGGATGACGTTGCAGAGGGTGCCCATGGCGTAGGTGCCGCAGTTGAACTGGATTCGCTGGCCGTAGCGGTAGAGGACCCCCACCGGGACGATGTAGCTGGAGCCGTTGACCAGACAGATGTCCTGCGTGCCCAGCAGGTCCACCGTGTAGATCTCATTGGGGTTGAAGCTGCGGCACTCCACCGTGCAGCTGGAGAGGACCGGCGGTGGCAGGAAGCCATACATGAACGTGGTGGGCTGGCCGGTGAGCGCACCGAAGGTCCCGACCGGCGCTCCCGTGGCGGCCAGCGGGCTGCCCGTGCCGTTCCAGTTGCCCTGCCCCAACGAGTAGGTCCCCACGCCCACGGTGGCCAGGGCGTTGAGCGCGGCGTTCTGGCTGGCCGCGGCGCCGTAGTACGTGCGGAAGGAGCGCACGCTGCCCGGCGCGAGCGCGCCCAGCTGGAAGTCGAAGTGCGCGCCCAGGTCTCCGGGCCCCAGGTCGGTGAACGTCGGCGTCCCGGTGGGCAGCGCGCCGTGGGCGGCCAGCGGATCCAACGGGTCAAAGCCGTTGCTGTCCACGCGCAGCACGGACGGGGCCGTGGCGCCCGCGAGCGTGACGTACTCGGAGAAGGTGTTGGGCGCGACGTCGTAGTCGATGGCGCGCGTGTAGCGCAGGTCGTTCACCGGCACGGTGCCGATGTTCTCGATGAGGACATCCACCTGGTAGAGCAGCGCCGTCGCGGGCGACGGGACGTACCGGTGGGTGACGCGGAACGTGTTGCCCACGCGCACCACCGACGTCGCCGTCGTCGTGGTCGCGTTGAAGCTCTCCACGGTGACGTTGCCCGCGCCACAGCCCGCGGAGGTGAAGCCGGTGATGTTCAGGTCGGCGCTCGCCACGCCCCAGCCCTCGCAGGGCGTTCCAGGTGCGGCGGCCTCCGTGTTGTTGGGCACGAAGCGCAGGCCCACCGCGGTCGTGCCGTTGGTGCCTCCGGACACGACGCTGGTGGCGCAGGGCACGGTGAGGTGCCCCGCGCTCGCCACGCCCAGCTGCACCGTCCCGTTGCTGATGACGCCGGGACACGAGGGCGGCGGGGGCGGCGGGATATAGGCGGCCGCTGCGTCCGACTCGGCGTGCTGGAGGCCTTCCAGGTTGCGCGGGTGGATGGGCGTGCCGGTCTTTTCCAGCGGGGGGACGGGCTCGCCCGCGAGGCTCGCGCCGCTCCAGGCGAGGGTCCCCGCCAGCACGGCCAGCATCCGTTGGCGGGAGTTGAAGGACAGACGCATCGGGGCTCCAGGGGTGGGGTGACACGGCGGGACACGCCGGAGCCCGGAGCAGTGCAGCGCGGATGCCAGCGACACCGTCCCCCGCGTTCCCGCGAGCGCTCCCTCCACGAGCCCCTCCGCGGTAGCGGCGGGCGTCACGGCACGCGCCGGATTGTGACCGTGGGCGCTACAGCGACCGCGACTCCGCGTCCGGGACGGCGCTCCCTGCTCCCTGCTCTCAGCCCGGGCGACCGGGCCGCTCAAGGAAACCCGCGCCTCCCTCCCGGCGCCCTCCTAGAGTGGACGGGTCTGCGAGGCAGGAAGGCGGTTCAGGTGATGGCGGAACAACGGCGTCCGGAGTCGGCCGTGCGCGACGTGCTTCCCTACCGGAAGCCGAAGCTCGGGCGGGACTACTGGATCAAGGACAACGTGCTGCCCAACGCGCTGGAGGTCTACGAGCGCAACCTGGCCCGCGAGGACTGGACGCTCGGCGCTCCGTGGCGGCCTGAAATCTGGCCCGGGATCCGCGCCCCGAACGCGCTCACCCCCGCGGAGCTCGCGCCGGTGGAGCAGTGGATCCGCGAACAGACCGGCGTGCGCGGCCTCAAGCAGGAGGCCCCCACGCAGGGCGCGCTGTCCCACAACCACGTGCAGCTCGTGGGCGAGGCCGAGTCCACCGCCAAGCCGCACGTGGACTCGCTGGTGCTGTGTGACTTCGCGGGCGTCATCTACCTGCACCCGAAGCCCCCGGTGAAGCACGTGGGCACGTCCTTCTTCCGCCTGCGCCTGCCGGGCGGAGGCCTGGGCGGCAACACCTGCCCTCCCGGCTGCGTCAACCTCACGCAGGCCTTCGGCGTGACGAAGCTTCCGGCGAACGCGTGGGTGCAGGACGTGGAGGTGGAGAACGTCTTCAACCGCCTCATCGTCTACCGCGCGGACTTCGTGCACTCGGCGACCGCGTACTTCGGCAAGGGCGACAAGCGGAACAAGCGCGCCACCGCGCTCTTCTTCTGGAAGGCCGTGCGCTGACTACGACGGCGACGCGCCCAGCATCTGCGCGAGCATGTCCGCGCTGCGCTCGCTGCTGAACTGGCGCTCCACCTTGCGCCGGCCCGCCTCGCCCAGCCGCACCGCTTCGGCCGGGTCGCGCGCCAGCTTCTCCAGCTTCTCCGCCAGCTCGACGGGGGCCTGCGGCTGCACGAGCACGCCGTCCACGCCGTCGTCCACCAGCTCCTTCACGCCGCCCGCGCCCGTCACCACCACCGGCACGCGCATCGCCATGGCCTCCATGATGGCCACGCCCAGCGGCTCCTGGAGGCTCGCGAGCGCGAAGAGGTGCGAGCGCTGGATGCCGTCCTTCACCACGTCCTCGCTCACCGCGCCCAGCAGCGTCACCGCGTCCTGCAGGCCGTCCTTCGCGAGCTTCGCCTCCAGCACCTTGCGGTACGTCGTGCCGCCCGCCTCGTCCTCGCCCGCGATGGACAGCCGCGCGTCGATGCCCTTCTTGCGCAGCATCCCCACCGCGTCGATGAGATCCGCGTGCCCCTTGCACGGGTTCAGCCGGCCGCACGCGAACAGCCGCAGCGGGCCCTCGCCGGACCACGGCTCGTAGGGCACCGTGCGCTGGAAGCGCGACAGCTCCACGCCCATGGGCGCGAGCTCGATGCGCTCCGGCAGGCTCCCCGCCAGCTCCTGGTTCACTTCACCCAGGAGCTTCTTCGTGATGACGAAGGCGAACTTCGAGTGCCGCCACTTCTCCCGCTGGTTCGGCCCGTAGTCATCCAGCGGCCCGTGCAGCGTCATGCTGTACGTGAGCCCCGACAGCAGGTGCGCGAACATGGCCACGTGCGCGGCGTTGGCGCAGGAGTGCACGTGCACGTGCGTCCAGCCGCGCTCGCGCGCCAGCGACGCCAGCCGGCCGCCCATCACCGCGAACGCCAGCAGCTGCGCGCGGCCCTTGGCATCCAGCCCCTCCGCCCTCGCGATGGACGCCAGACACCGCGCCCAGCCGGTGGGCATGGCCCGGGCCACCTCCAGCGCGGCCATGGCCACGCCCCACGGCCCCGGCGGCGCCAGGTACTCCGTGCGCGCCATGGCCTCGCGGGCCCAGCTGTGGCTGATGATGCGCGCGGGCGGCGGGCGGGTGGACACCAGCTCCGGTGAGACGCCCTTCCCCGGCAACGCCTGCAGCTCGCGCCAGAAGAAGATGTGGGTCTGCCCGGGGAACTCGGGAATCAGGTAGCCGATCTTCTGCACGCGCTTTCCATAACACGCCCCTCCCCGCGCCCACACGGCGGCCGGGCAACCCTCGCGGGGTGTCAGGCATGACAGCAGACCCTGGGCGCGCTCCTTCGCCTGCCTGCCCAGCCGGGTCATTGGGCCGTGCCGCCTCCATGCGTTATACCGTCCGCGCCCGCCATGTCCGCCGACCCGAGCCCCCCGCC
>NZ_RAWA01000244.1 GCF_003611675.1 Corallococcus sp. CA053C | reverse complement strand
GCGTACGGGCAGCGGGCGGGCGTGGCTTTCGGCGTTGGCACTGATGGCGGTCAACGGTCCGGCGGCAGCGTCCGGCGACGGCGCGGGCGGACCGGATTCGGTGAGCGTGCGCCGGCTGACCGCGCTGCCGGAAGAAGAGCTCATGCTCGGCTGGGACGCGAACGTCGAGCTCCAGCCCTCCGTCACCTTGAACGGCCAGCTGTATTTCTTCACCGGCCCGCGCATCACCGACATCAATGACAGACACCTGAAGCTGTGGGCCACGGATGGCACCGCCCCGGGCACCCGCTCCGTGGACCTGCTACCGGCCTCCGTCGTCATGGATCACATGACGTTGTCCGCGGTGCCCGGGCGCCTGTTCTTCACCGCCATGAGCCTTGGCACCACCGGCCGCGAGCTGTGGACGAGCGACGGCACCGCGCAGGGCACCCACCTGGTGCGCGACCTCCAGCCGGGCGGGGCCAGCGGCCTGCGCATGACGGCCTCGCTCGTGCCCTTCGGGCGCTCCGTGCTGTTCGCCGCCGAGGACAGCCTCGACGACATGGAGCTGTGGAAGTCGGACGGCACCGAGGCGGGCACCGTGCGCCTCAAGGACATCGCGCCCGGGAGCCAGGGCTCCTTCCCGCTCGTGCTCGGCCCGTGTGGCGAGGCCATGCTCTTCAGCGCCGACGGTCCCGAGGGCCGGGAGCTGTGGCGCACGGATGGCACCGAGGCGGGCACCCGGCTGGTGCGCGACGTGCGCCCGGGCGCCGAGTCCTCCGACCCCGCGTTCGCCGCCGTCCTGGGCTCCACCTGCTTCTTCACCGCCGACGACGGCCAGCACGGCCGCACCCTGTGGAAGACGGACGGCACCGAGGCGGGCACCCACCCGGTGAGCGACCTGGTGCCGGGCCCCAACGAGCCCGGCCTGAGCCAGTTCACCGTGCTGGGCGACAGGCTCCTGTTCTTCGTGAACGACAGCGGCCGGCTGGAGCTGTGGAAGACGGATGGCACCGAGGCGGGGACCCTGCCGGTGAAGCCCATGCCCGGCAGCCACGGCTTCAACGAGCCGGGGCCCACGCTGGTGCGGGCGGGCGCGCGCGTCTACTACGTGACCGGGCGCGTGGATTCAGGCCTCCAGTTGTGGGTCACGGACGGCACGTCGGCGGGCACCCGCATCCTTCCCACGATGGAGACGGGCGCTCCGCGCACCCTGGCCGCCTGGGGTGACGCGCTCGTCTTCATCACCACGCCCAACCTCTGGGGCAGCGAGCTGTGGCGCGCCGACGGCGTGACGGGCAGCACCTACCGCTTGACGCGGCTGCCGTCGGAGCGGAACTTCGTCCCGAAGAAGCTCCTGCCCTTCGGCGACGCGATGCTCGTCGTGTCCACGGATGCCTTCGCCGGCCCGACGCTGTGGCGCCTGGACCGCGACGCCACGGCGCCCGCCTTCCAGGGCTGCCCCGCCCACCTCGACGTGGCCGCCACGAGCCCCCAGGGCACCGAGATGCACCTGGCCCCGCCCGCGCTCACCGGCGGACAGGCGCCCTTCACGGTGCGCACCAGCCACCCTGAAGGCACGCCGCTGTCCATGCCGATGAGCTTCGGCGTCCGCTACCAGGCCGAGGATGCGCAGGGCCGCGTCGCCGCGTGCGTCATCGACGTCGCCGTGCTGGACCTGACGCCGCCCGTCCTCAAGGGCTGCCCGGCGCAGCTCACCGTCAGCGCGCGCTCGCCCAAGGGCGCCATCGTGTTCTACCCGGCCATCCAGGTGACGGAGGAGACGGGCGGCGACATCGTCGTCACGTACAGCCCGGAGGACGGCAGCCTCCTGCCCCTGGGCACGACCCGGATGACGATGACGGCCCAGGACCGGGCGGGCCACCTCAGCACCTGCTCCTTCCCCGTCACCGTGCGCGACGGGCAGCCTCCCACCCCCGCCTGCAAGGTGAGCGAGGTCCGCGTGGAGGCGGAGGGGCCCGACGGCGCGCACGCTTCGTGGCCGGAGCTGACGTCCAGCGACAACGTCTCGTCGCAGACGACCGTCACCGGCTCGCATGCCTCCGGGGACCTGTTCCCCATTGGCATCACCCCGGTGCGGATCACCAGCGTCGACGACGTGGGCAACAGCACCACGTGCGAGATCCAGGTGAAGGTGCGCGACACGCGGCCGCCCGTCCTCAACTGCCCGGCGGACGTCACGCTGGAGACGGCCGTGGTGTCCGGCACCCGCGCCGAGTACCCGCTCGCCACCGCCCTGGACACCGTGTCCCCGACGCAGATCAGCTACAGCCCGGAGGTCGGCACGCCGCTGGCGCCGGGGGTGCACTCGGTGCGGGTGACGGCGCTCGACGCGGCCGGCAACGCGGCGCTGTGCAGCTTCAAGCTCGCCGTGGAGTACGACCCGACGAGCGACATGCAGCGAGGCCTGGGCTGCTCCGTGGGCGGCAGTGCGTCCTCGGGCGCGAGCTGGGCGGCGCTGCTCTTCCTTGGCTGGACGCTCACCCGCCGTCGGAAGGGCGCCGCGCCGGACGCGTGAGCATGGACCGTGGCGGCGTGAGGGACTTCCGCTACAGTCCCTCGCACGCCCCATGGACCTCACCCTCTTCCTCGTCGGACTCGTGAAGGTCGTCTTCGGTGGCCTCGTCGCCGCGCTCGGCATCGGGCTGGGGATGCACGGCCTGGGACGCCTGCTGGACAGCCACCCCGTGGAGGAGCTGCGCCAGGGCAACATCGCCGCGGGCCTGGTGCACGCGACGAGCCTCGTGTCGCTGGGGCTGCTGGTGCAGCATGCGCTGAAGGCCACCGGGGACGCGGTGGACCTCGCGGTGCAGAACCCGCCCGTGTCGCTTGTCAACGTGCTCCAGTTGATGGGCCTGTCGCTCGTGCACGTGGCGCTGTCGCTGGCGGTGGGCGTGGCGGTGCTCGCGCTGGGCGTGCGGCTGTTCGACCGGATGACGCCGGGCATCGACGAGCTGGCGGAGGTGCGCAAGGGCAACATCGCCGCCGCGCTCATCCTGTGCGCCTTCCTGCTCGTCATCGCCCTGCTCACCGCGCCCGGCCTCCAGGCCGCGCTCAACGGGCTCATCCCCTTCCCGCAGCTTCCCACCGGGATGCTGCGCGCGCCCGCCTGAGGTCCGCATGGTCGCGCGCGCCTGGAACGGGAAGACGAAGCTGCTGCTCGCGCTGGCGCTGCTGGGCATGGCCGGGGTCGCGGCCTTCTGGCGCCTGGACGTCCGCAGGAACGCGGGCCGGCTCGCGGAGGCCGGGTGGACGGAAGACTCCCGGGAGGAGGCTCCGCGGGAAGCGTCGCTGGACCTGGGCACGGTGCTCGTCCCGGAGGACACGCCCCTGGAGCGGGCGCGCGCGTATGACTGGCGCGTGGAGGGGCTGACGCCTCCCCGGCAGGAGCTGGCGTTCGGCCTGGGCGAAGCGGAGGAGCGCGGGCTGGAGCAGGCGCACCGCGACTACAGCGTGAGCCTGCGCTACCGCGCCATGGGCCCGGAGCGCTTCACCTACGTGGCGCCTCCCGGTTGCGGCGCGGACATGCGCTGCATCTACGCGGAGCTGATGCGCAGCAACGCGGAGCCGGTGCGCGTGCTGGGCGACCGCTTCGCCACCTCCATCCGCGAGCGAAACCTGGACGCGGCCCAGGCCACCGAGCTCATCCTCGGCTTCGTGCGCCGCGTGCACTACGAGCTGCCCGGAGATGAACCCTTCGGCATCGTCCCGCCGGGGCTCGTGCCCGCGCAGGACCGCGGCGACTGCGACTCCAAGGCGGTGCTCGCGCTGATGCTGCTGCGGCAGGCGGGCGTGGACGCGGTGATACTGTACTCGGACGCGCTCGCGCACGCGGCCATCGGCGTGGGCTTTCCCGGCACCGGCACCCGCATCGCCTTCGGTAGGCGGGGCTACCGCTACGCGGAGCTCACCGCCGAGGGCTGGCCCCTGGGCATGATTCCCCCCCAGTACGACAAGCCCCTGCTCTGGCGCGTCCTGCCCCTGCCCGACGCGCCGGGCTGACGGGCCTGGAGCTTCTCACTGAGTTCCACTATTCCTGCTCTATCCGGGATACGCCTCCCAAAGGCATCCCCCTCCCGGACAGGAGCAGGCACATGGAAACCAGGCGTTCGCGGACGTGGTGGGTGCAGCGGTTCTTCGCCGTGGGGCTGGCGGTGGCGGCCGTGGGCTGTGGCGCGGCGGAGGAGGCGGACGGCGCGCGGGTGGCCGCCCCGGACGCGGTGGAGCAGGCGCTGGGCGCGTGCACGCACTCCGTCACCACCAACACGTACGTGGGCGTGGACTACTGGGGCACGCTCGTCTTCAAGAACACGGGCACGGTGGCCATCGCCAATCCGCAAGTCTCGCTCGACGTGCCGTCGGGCGTGACGTGTGATGATGATCAGCCCGGCTGGACGCACACCCAGACGAGCCGCACGTGCACCTTCACGCGGACCTCCGCGCTGACGGTGGCGGTGAATGCGTCGTACACGTTCAACTACTCCACCACGTCCAACGTGTCCTTCACCGCGACCAACGTGAAGGTGCAGTCCGACAGCTGCGGGAGCACGCCGCCGCCCACGGGCACCGGCCTCACCGCGAACCAGAAGAAGGTCGCGGAGGCGCTGACGAGCATCTGGGAGAACGACATCCCGACGCTCGACTACGCGTACTCGGAGGACATCGACGACGGGCGCGGCTACACCAACGGCCGCGCGGGCTTCTGCACCGGCACCGGCGACGCCATCCAGGTGGTCCAGTGCTACCGGGCGCTGCGCACCGAGGCCAACGGCAACCGCCTGGCGAAGTACTGGAACGCGCTCACCGTCATCAACAACCGCTTCCTGTCCACCGGCGAGTCGCAGGCCTCCACCGCGGAGCTGGACGCGGTGGGCAACTGGACCGCAGACTGGGCCGCGAGCTTCAACACCGCCGCGACGAAGGCGGACTTCAAGCTGTGCCAGGACCAGGTGAGCGACGCGCTCTACTACACGCCCATCATGAACGAGGCCACGCGCTGGGGCTTCACCCAGGCGCTCACCAAGGCGGCGCTCTACGACGCGGCCATCAACCACGGCGAGGACGGCGCGAAGGCCATCATCCGCAGCGCCAACACGGCCCTGGGCAACAGCGGCCAGGTGGCGCCGGTGATTGGCTACAACGGCATCACGGAGAGCGCCTGGCTCCAGAAGTTCCTGGAGAAGCGCCGGGACGTGCTCGCCGGGGACTCCACCTGGGTGGACGCCGTGGACCGCGTGGCCGCGTACGAGAAGCAGCGCCGGCTGGGCAACTGGAGCCTGGGCACCGCCCTGCGCAACGACGTGCGCGCCCGCGACTGCTGGGGCACCACCTACCCGGCGAGCGGCTATACCGTGCGCCTCATCAACCCGGACGGCACCTGGAGCACGCCCGCGTCGTACACGTACGCCTGCCAGTAGGGCCGGGGCCGCAGCTCATCGGGCAGGCCACTGACGGACACGGGCCCTGACGGCGCGCTGGCCGCCAGGGTGCCTGGGGTGGCATGACCTGCCCCATGGCCCGTGACGTCTCGTTCTTCGACACCCTCGGCTCCCTCCTCGCCCAGGAGCGCGAGGCCGAGAAGGCCCGCATGGCCGCGTTCGCGCAGGGGCTGTCCCTGCGTGAGCGCGAGGAGCAGGGCCTGTCGGTGCTGGACCTGGAAGCCGTCGAGGAGGAGGTGGGCCTGGGTGGCCGCATCCTCCTCACGCTCGCCCGCGCGGACCGGGGGCGGCTGCCCACGCGCCTGTCCAACGGCGACTTCGTGGCGGTGCTGCCCCGCCGCGCGGAGGTGAAGGACCCCGCGAAGGCGCTCGTGTCGCGCGCCTCCTCCACGCGCATCCAGCTCGCCTTCGACCGCGACCCGCCCGCCTATATCTCCGAAGGGCTGTTGCGCCTGGACGTCGTCCCCAACGACGTCACCTACGAGCGCGTGCGCGCGGGCCTCCAGCGCGTGAAGGCCCTGGACAAGGGCGCCGAACGCCACAAGCGCGAGGTGCTGCTGGGCAACGAGCCCCCGCGCTTCGACAACGCGAAGGACTTCACTCCCAGCCGTCCGCTCAACCCGGAGCAGCTGGACGCGGCGAAGCGCGCGCTGGCCGCGGAGGACTTCTTCCTCATCCACGGCCCGCCCGGCACCGGCAAGTCCACCGTGCTCGCGGAGGTGGCCGTGCAGGCCGTCGCGCGCGGAGAGCGCCTGTTGTGCACCGCGGCCAGCAACGCCGCCGTGGATCACCTGCTGGAGCTGTGCCTGGAGCAGGGCCTGCGCGCCATCCGCGTGGGCCACCCCGCCCGCGTCGCCGCGCGGCTCCAGGAGCACACGCTGGACATCGTGGTGGAGGACCACCCGGACCGCATCATCAGCCGCGACCTGTTCGACGAAGCGTTCGACCTCTTCGGCTACGCGCGAAGGCAGCGCAGCCAGGGCCGCAGCCGCGACCGCTTCTCCAACGCCCGCTCCTCCACCGCGGAGGCCAAGGACCTGATGGACGAGGCGCGCAAGCTGGAGAAGAAGGCCGTGCGCGCGGTGCTCGCCCGCTCCGACGTCGTCTGCGTCACGCTCGCGAGCCTGGGCTCCGGCATCCTCGCGGGCGAGGAGTTCGACCGCGCGCTGCTGGACGAAGCCACCCAGGCCACCGAACCCCTGGCCCTCTTGGGCTTCCTGCGCGCGCCCAAGGTGGTGCTGGCCGGAGATCCGCAGCAGCTGCCGCCCACCGTGCTGTCGCAGGAGGCGGCGAAGGCGGGCCTGGGCGTGAGCCTCTTCGAGCGCCTGCTCAAGGACCACGGCGACGACGTGAAGCGCATGCTGCGCGAGCAGTACCGGATGAACGCCACCATCATGGCCTTCCCCTCGCGGGAGATGTACGCCGGGGAGCTGCGCGCGCACGCGTCCGTGGCGGACCGCACGCTCGCGCAGGTCCTCACGCCCGGCGCGGAGGTGGACGCCCCGCCCGTGCTCTTCCTCGACACCGCGGGCAAGGGCTTCGACGAGGAGGTGGAGCCCACCACGCACAGCCTCTTCAACCCGGGCGAGGCCGGCTACGTCATCGCCCGCGTGCGCCAGCTGCTGGCGCTGGGCCTGTCCCCGCGCGAGGTGGCCGTCATCGCCCCCTACAGCGCGCAGGCCCGCCAGCTGCGCGAGGCGATTGAAGCCGTGCACCCGGAGGTGGAGGTGGACACGGTGGACGCGTTCCAGGGCCGGGAGAAGGACGCCATCGTCGTCAGCCTCACCCGCTCCAACAGCGAGGGGCAGCTGGGCTTCCTCAACGACCTGCGCCGCATGAACGTCGCGCTCACCCGCGCCCGCCGGCACCTGTTCGTCGTGGGCGACTCCGCCACCCTGAGCAGCCACGCGTTCTACGCGCGCTTCATCGAAGGCACGCAGACCGACGGCGGCTACCGCTCCGCTTGGGAGTGGCCGGACCCGGAGTGACGGGTGATTGTCATTCCAACGACATTCGTCGGCCCTGGAGGGCGTCGCCCTGGGGAACTACGCAAGGAGTGCGGGCTGGGTCAGCGAAAATTGTCGGCTCGCTGAACGAAATTTGTCACCTGTCGCACCGCCCTCCGGGGAGGGGTCCGGATTTCAGGGCTTTGGCGCAAGCCCCGGGTCGGCACGAAGGATGCTTCTCCTTGCGGTCAAGGAGGGAAGCAATGTCCCAAGCGCCGGTCGTGACGAAGGAGAATGACGTCTGGGTGATTCGGATTGATCGCCCCAACGGCAAGGCCCAGGAGTACCGCTGCGCCACGGAGAGCCAGGCCCGGCAGCTGGCCCTGGTGCTCGGCCGTCCCGATTCCGGGGGTCCTCCACGCCCCGGCATCTCCACCAGCAGCATCGTCTAGCGGTCGCCACCGCCCGGGGGGACGGAGTAAGGCGGAGCACGAGGAGAGCCACCCGTGCCCGCTGCCGCATTCGAATCGCTCACGCTGGACGCTGAAGGCCTGCCGCTGCACGTGCGCCAGCGCCACCCGCACGGGACGCCCGCCGTGCTGTTCCTGCACGGGTGGTTGGACCACTCCCACGGCTTTGATCCGCTCTGCGAACACCTGCCCGAAGGCTTTCGCACGGTGCTGCTCGACTTTCGCGGCATGGGCCAGAGCGGCCACGTGGGCCCCGGCGCCGCGTACCACCTGAGCGACCACCTCCTGGACGTGGAGGCCACCCTGGACGGGCTGACCCTGCCCGCGGTGCACCTGGTGGGGCACTCGCTGGGAGGCATCGTCGCGCTGGCGTACGCCGCCGCGCGCCCCGACCGCATCCTCAGCCTGACCCTCATCGAGAGCCTGGGCCCTTCCGGGGGCCCGCCCGAGGGCGCGCTGCAGCGGCTGCGCGGCTTCCTGGACGACTCGCGCCGGCCGCCGAACCGCAAGCGCTACCCCTCGGTGGAGGCCGCCGCGGAGCGCCTGCGTCAGGCCAACCCCACCCTGTCCCCGGACGCGGCGCGGCTCTTCGCACGCCACGGCACGCGGCTCCAACCCGAGGGCGACGTCGCCTTCACCTTCGACCCGCGCCACCGCCGCCGCTTCGGCCAGGGCTTCGACGAGGCCCAGTGGTTGGCGCTGGAGGCCGCCGTCACCTGCCCGGTACAAATCCTCCGGGGAAGCCGGGGCCTGTCCCCCTCCCCGCCCCTCTTGCAGGCGCGGCTCGCGGCCCTGCGAACCCTGGTCGGGCCGCCCCAGGTTCTGGAGGGCGGGCACCATGTCCACCTGGAGCAGCCGGAGGCCGTGGCCGCTGCGATCGCCGCCTTCGTCACCGGCTCCCGCGACGGAACTGTCGTCCCACCCCCCTGAAAAGATGGGGGTGAGGGTTGGCAAAAAGGTCGGGAAAAACCTTTCACCCTCCAGGGCACCCTGCTTCCCACCAGCACTCAGTTGGGCCCCCTTGCGTGCGCCAAGTCCCTGATTTCAGGCGACGGGCCCGCCTCCTCCGTCTCCGGCACGAGTCTTGATGAGGGAACCCCCGCGATGGATCACGTGTCCCGGGCATCCGTGTGCGTGTGGTGGAGAAGGGTGGGGAGCGGACAATGGTGATGGGGTGGAGGGGTCGGGTCGTCCTGCTGGCTTCATTGGTGGCGGGGACGATGGCGTGTCACGAAGAGGACCAGACGCGCGGGGTGCAGGCCACCGCGGTGCTGGACATGGACGCACTCGACTTCGGCGAGGTGCCGGTGGGCGAGTGGCGTGAGAAGGAAGTCCGGATCCGCAACGTGGGCTACGTGCCCTTCTCCGCGCTGGAGGCGCTGGGGATTGGGAAGAACCCCGCCTATCAGGTGGAGCTGACGGAGGGCGGCGGCCGCGTGCCGCCGGGCGAGTCGCACGTCGTGAAGGTGCGCTTCCACCCGCTGGCCGAAGGCGCCGTGGAGGAGACGCTGCGCGTGACGACGGACGCCAACGTGGGCGCCCTGCAGCAGCTCCCCGTGCGCGGCCTGGGCACGCCCACGCCCATCGGCGTGTACCCGCCGGTGCTGGACTACGAGACGCTGGAGGTGGACAGCGACCGCGTGCTGGAGGTCACCGTCACCAACCCGGTGGACCTGCCCCTGACGCTGAAGGTCGCGGGCGACCAGGCGGATCCGTTCACGCCGGACACCATCACCGTGCCGCCCAACAGCACCCAGGTCGTGCGCACGAAGTACCTGCCGCGCGCGCTGGGCCAGATGGGCGCCCGGCTGGAGGTGGTGTCGTGCGAGACGTGCACCCCGTCCGTGGTGGACCTGAAGGGCAACTCCGTCGCGAGCGCCTTCGAGTTCGACCCGGCGCCGGTGCCCTTCGACGAGATTCCGGTGCACGAGCGCACCGAGTCCTTCACCCGGGCGCGCAACATCACCTGGCGTCCGGTGACCATCTCCACGCTGGCCACCAGCGACCGCGCCTTCTCGCCGCTGTCCAAGCCCGAGGGCGCCACGGTGCAGCCGGGCGAGGTGGTGGAGATGCGGATGGAGTTCGCCGCGCGCTTCTCCGGTCCCAACGTGGGCAACCTCACGGTGGCGTACGCGTCCGACAAGGCGCGTGAGGCCCGCGTGATGCTGGACGCGAGAGGTGGCCGGCCCACGCTGGCCGTGGCCCCGGTGGCGCTCGACTTCGGAGAGCTGCCGGTGGGCGGCAAGGTGGAGCAAGTCATCCGCATCACCAACGCCGGCAGCAACGGCCCGCTCACCTTCAGCGGCGTGCGCGCCGACGGGGACAGCGCGCAGTTCACCGTGGGCACGCCCACGCGCGGCGCGCAGAACTACCCGTGGAAGACGGGCACCTGGCCCGACCTGGAGGCCAACGGCCTGCAGATCGCCCCGGGCAACGACGCGCTGGAGCTCAAGGTCTACTTCGAGCCCAAGGCGGAAGGCCCCTTCACCGCGACGCTCTACGTGAAGTCCAACGACCTGTTCACGCCCGAGCGAGCCATCACCCTCACGGGCCGCGCCCGTGCGAGCGGCCCCTGCGTGTACGAGCTGTTGCCCCAGCCGTCGCTGGACTTCGCCAACGTGGCGCCGGGCCGCGGCGCAGTGCTGGGCTTCTACTTCCGCAACCCGGGCCGGGCCGAGTGCGCCATCAAGAACGTGCACCTGTCCAACGACGGCGGCGGCGTGTTCAGCATGCCCGGCGGTCCCATCACCGGCGGCGTGGTGCTCTACGACACGGCCTTCAGCTCCATGATTGCCTTCAAGGCGCCCACCACGGGCGGTGAGTTCAACGGCGAGCTGATGCTCACGGTGAACAACCCGGCGTACCCCACGGTGACGCTGCCCATCCACGCCGTGTCGCAGGCGTCCTGCCTCGTGGCCACGCCGTCCTTCGTGGACTTCGGGCCCATCCGCTACGACTGCGCCGCGAAGCCTCGCAAGACGTTCGTGTCCAACCGCTGCAGCGAGCCCGTCACCGTGGCGGACGCCGTCATCGGCAACGGCACGAGCAAGCAGTTCTCGCTGATGACGCCGGTGAACCCGCCGCGCACCCTGGCGCCGGGCGAGGGCTTCGAGATGGAGGTCGGCTACGCCCGCAACGTGCTGGGCCAGCACTTCAGCCCGCTGTACCTGCAGGCGGACACGGAGCCCAACGGCTTCCTCGTCCCGCTGCTCGCGGAGACCAACCACGAGGGCATCCAGGTGGACCGCTTCACGCAGGGCACCGACAGCCAACTGGACGTGCTCTTCGTGGTCTCCAACACCACCACCATGGACACCTACCAGCAGCGCCTGCGCTCCGCGATTCCCGGCTGGCTGCAGCGCGCGAAGGAGCTGAACGTGGACGTGCGCGTGGGCGTCACCAGCACCGGCCTCGTGCAGCGCGGCGGGCTGTGCGGTGGCGGCGCCAACGGCGGTGAGGCCGGTCGCCTCTTCCCGGTGGACGGCAGCCGCGCCCGCGTGGTGTCCGGCACCAGCGCCAACGCGGCCCCCACCATCCAGTCCAACCTGGACGTGGGCCTCTGCCACAACCTGGTGCAGGGCCTGGAGACGATGCGCCAGGGCCTGTCCGCCCCGCTGTCCGAGCAGGCCGACGACACCCGCACCCCGCAGCCCAACGACGGCAACCTGGGCTTCACCCGCGCCGCCGCGCGCATGGCGGTGGTGGTGCTGGCGGACGAGGACGACCACTCCGGCTTCGAGCCCGACAGCTACATCCAGTTCCTCCAGACGCTGAAGGGCACGGGCATGTCCCAGCGCAGCAACCTGCACGCGCTCATCCCCACCAACAGCTCCTGCACCACGGCGGGTGGCAGCGCGGCGCGCTTCGCCGCGGTGGCCAAGGGCACGGGCGGTTCGGTGGGCTCCATCTGCGAGGGCGACTACCGCGGGTTCCTGGACCCCATCATCCAGCAGGCCGGTGAGCCGCAGGCGGACTTCACCCTCACGGCCCAGCCGGACGGCACCGCGGAGATGAGCGTGCGCGTGAACGGCCGCGTCCTCGCCACCGACACGTGGACGTACGACGCGGGCCGCAACGCGGTCATCTTCAACCAGGGCTCGGTGCCCACCCCGGGCCAGTCCGTGGAGATCCGCTACCGCAGCATCTGCGCCCCGACGCCGTAGGGGGTCGCGGCTTCGTGACGCACCGCGCCGGGTCGGTCCCACGGGGGGCCGGCCCGGTTCGTTTTTTCCGGAGTGCCGGGCTTTTGAGATCCACGCGGGCGCGGCTATCGTCGCGGGCGGAGTGGAAACGTTCGGCCGCTATGAATTGATGCGCAAGCTGGCCACCGGCGGCATGGGGGCCGTTTACCTCGCCCGCCAGAAGGGGCCGGTGGGCTTCCAGAAGCTGCTGGTGGTGAAGCGGCTGTTGCCCCACCTGTCGGAGGACGACGAGTTCCTCCAGATGTTCCTGGACGAGGCGCGGATCGCGGCGCTGCTCAACCACCCCAACATCGCGCAGATCTACGAGATGGGGGATGTGGACGGGCAGTACTACATCGCGATGGAGTACGTGCACGGCGAGCCCCTTGGGTCGCTCTTGCCGCGCGCTTCGGCGCACCCGGGCGGCTTCCCGCTGGGGCTCAAGTGCCGCATCGCCGCGGAGGCCGCGGCGGGGCTGGACGCGGCGCACAACGCGCGCAGTCCGTCCGGCCGGAAGCTGTCGCTGATCCACCGGGACGTGTCGCCGCAGAACGTGCTGGTGGGCTTCAACGGCGGCGTGAAGCTCATCGACTTCGGGGTGGCGAAGGCGCAGGGGAAGCTGTCGCAGACGGTGGTGGGCACCATCAAGGGCAAGCACGCGTATATGTCCCCGGAGCAGGCGCGGGGCGAGCCGCTGGATGCGCGCTCGGACGTGTTCGGGCTGGGGACGGTGTTCTACGAGCTGTTGACCGGCGGGCGCCTGTTCAAGCGCGAGTCGGAGATGGCCACGCTCAAGGCGGTGGTGGGCTTCAAGATCGTCCCGCCGTCGGAGGCGGTGCCGGGGATTCCCAAGTCGCTGGACGCCATCGTGTTCAAGGCGCTGGCGCGCAAGCGCGATGATCGCTTCAGCACCGCGGGCGAATTGCAGCTCGCGCTGGAGGAGTTCCTCCAGCAGGAGAAGCTGCACGGCACCAGCGCGCACCTGGCCGCGTTCATGCGGGATGTGTACGCGGAGGAGCTGGAGGAGGAGCGCTTCGCGGCCGAGCCGACGATGATCTTCTTCGACCCGCGCCTGATGGCCCGGCCGGGCAGCCCCGCCCCGAAGGCCGCAGCTCCCGCGACGGCGTCCCAGGCCAAGGCGCCGGCGAAGGTGCCGGAGCACTCGGGGGTGAGCCAGTCGTCGACGAAGGCCGCGACGTCGCCGGAGGACTCCAACGGGGCCCGTCCGGCGCGCACGAAGGAGAACTCCGGCCTGAGCCGCCCCGAAGCCAGGCCCGTGAGGACGAAGGAGAACACGGGCCTGAGCCTCGCGGACACCAAGCCCGTGCGGAGCGACGAGGACGCGGCCGTGAGCCGCCCCGCCGCGAAGCCCGTGCGGAGTGACGACTCGGCCGTGAGCCGCCCCGCCGCGAGGCCCGTGGAAGCCCGTGCTCCCGCGAGGCCCGTGCCTACGCCGGACGAGTCCGTGGCAGCCAGGGCGGCCGCGAAGCCCGTCCGTCCGCCGGAGGGTGCCACTGGCAGCCGTTCCGCGGCGAAGGCCGTGCGAGCCTCGGAAGAGGTCGCCGACAGCCGCTCCGCCGCGAAGCCCGTGCGCGCTCCGGAAGGCTCCGCCGCGAAGCCCGTGCGTGCACCGGAGGACTCCGTCTCGGGCAAGGCACCCGCCAAAACGGCCCGTGCCGCCGAGGGCTCCGTCTCCAGCGCCCGGCGCCCCGTGCGCGGCAACGGTCCCGACTCCGACAAGTAGGCCTGGCCCCGGTGCGGGACCGCGACGCCTACAGGCTCGCCAGCGCCACGCGGTACAGCGCGCGGTAACCCATGCGCGGGGCGACCTCGAAGCGGTCCGCGTTGAAGATGTCGCGCAGCAGCGCCTGCCCGTCCGGCGTGGACTGCAACCCCAACAGCGCCGTCTCCAGCGCCGTCACCAGCGGCGCCGGCAGCCCCATGGCCACCGGCACGCCGTCATTGGGCGCCTCGTCCGTGTAGGCCAGCAGCTCGAAGCGCCTGCCCGAACCCGGCCCCAGCACGTCCTCCACGCCCGTGGCGAAGGAGAGCCCGGTGGAGGCCGGCGGACAGAACACGCTCGTCACGTCCGCCCTGCCCTCCAGCACCGCCTCCAGCGCGCCCTGGTACGAGCCCGTGAACTGCTGCGACACGAACGCCCGCGACGGCTCCAGCCCCTGCGTCTTGAGGTACGCGCTGGGCAGCAGGTAGCCCGCCACCGAATCGCGGTCCACCCACGCCGCCTTGGCGCCCTTGAGCTTCTCCACCGTCAGCCCGGAGCC
>NZ_RAWA01000243.1 GCF_003611675.1 Corallococcus sp. CA053C | reverse complement strand
GCCGGTGGGGCGGAAGGCTGGGCCTGCGGCGCGGCGGCGAGGAGGAGGACGAGGAGGGCGCTGGGGGTGGCCATACTCAGGAGCGGCAGGACTTTCCGGGGGGCGTGTGGCAAACACACCCCCCGGCCTCTGCGCGCGGTCAAGATGTAATTGACAACCGTTGTTGAATGCAATCATCTATTACGCCCATGACCCTTGCAGAGCAAGTGGCATCCACGCGACGCGCTGTGTTCCGACTCCTGACCCTGAAGGTTGGAGAGCAAACGGACAGGCCGCTGATGCAGCTGCTCGTGCTGAAGTACGTGGGGCTCCTGGGCATCCACAGCCAGGCGCTCATCGCGGAGCGGCTGCTCATTGACGCGCCCGCCGTGAGCCGGCTGGTGGATCGCCTGGAGGAGGATGGGCTGGTGGAGCGCCACGCGGGGGAGAACCGCCGCTGTGTGCGCCTTCAGATCACCGACGCGGGCCGCACGGAGCTCCAGGCCCTGGTGTCCGCCGCCGAGTGGGTGGACACGGAGGCCAAGTCACACCTGGCGCCCGAGGAGTTCGCGGAGCTCTTGCGCCTGCTGGAGAAGCTCCAGGCGGGGTTGCTCCAGGGACTGGGCGCGGACGGAGCGGCGGCGCCGCGCAAGGACGACCACGGGTGACGACAGGTCGGCAGGGGTTCGTGACCCACTGCCGCCCGTCGCCACCCGCGTTGCTTCCGGGGGGAACTCAGCCGGGGCCCGCTAGCGGTGGCGTGGAATGTTGCGCGACACGTGCAGGGCCCAGGCTTCCGCCGAGTCCAGCTCCGCGCGCGCGCTGGCAAAGCGGTCCAGGCTCTCGTCGCTGCCGTCGTTGGCGAAGATGGCGTCGTGCAGCTCCTTCTGCGCCCGCGTCAGCCGGAGGCTCGTCTGCAGCCACAGCCGCGCCGCCATGCGCGGCGTGATGACCACCTGCGCTGGGTCCCACACCTCCAGTGCGGCGAAGTCAGCGGAAGACAGCTCTTCGTACCCGGGGGCCTGCTCGGTTTGTGCGTTCATGCCCGGATGTTCGCCACGGTCTCCAGGCAGGGCATCCGGGCCACATGGGCAGGCGACCGGCCACTGGTGAGCAGTCGCCGACAGTTCATTCATCCCGGGGGGTGCATACATTTCATGATTTGCTGGGAAACTACATTCGCTGGGAGTGTGCGAATGCCGCCCGGACTGCACCTGTAGGGGGAATGGGCTCCCCTCTTCTAGAATCGTCCGCTCCAACCGTGCCGTGAGAGGGATTCCCCTGGATCTGAACACCCTGAACAAACTGCTCACCGTCGGAGTCCAGAACGGGGCTTCGGACATCCACTTCCGGCCGGGGGATCCCCCCATCTACCGGGTGAACGGGGTGCTGCGGCCGTTGAAGATGGAGAAGCTGCAGGCGGACCACACGAAGCAGGTGGCGCTGCACGTGATGAATGATCCGCTGATGAAGGCGCAGGTGGACAGCGTGCAGGAGTGCGACGCGTCCTACAGCCTGCCGGGGGTGGCGCGCTTCCGCGTCAACATCTACCGGCAGCGGGGCTCGCTGGCGTGCATCCTGCGCATCATCCCGGATGAGATCCCCAGCATCGACGGCATGGGGCTGCCGCAGGTGCTGAAGACGATTGCCGGCAACGAGCGCGGGCTGGTGCTGGTGACGGGGGCGACGGGGTCCGGCAAGAGCTCCACGCTGGCGTCGATGATCAACCACATCAACCACACGGAGAGCCTGCACATCCTCACCATCGAGGACCCCATCGAGTTCATCTACCGCAACGTGAAGTCCTCCATCTCCCAGCGGGAGATTGGCCCGGACACGCAGAACTTCGCCATCGCGCTGCGAGCGGCGCTGCGGCAGGACCCGGACGTCATCCTGGTGGGCGAGATGCGCGACACGGAGACCATCGACATCGCGCTGAAGGCGGCGGAGACGGGGCACCTGGTGCTGTCCACGGTGCACACCACGGACGCGTCGCGCACCATCAACCGCCTGGTGTCGGTGTTCCCCGCTGAGGAGCAGACCATGGTGCGCATGCGCCTGGCGGACTGCCTCAAGGCGACCATCTCCCAGCGCCTGCTGCCGCGCGCCACCGGCAAGGGGCGCACCGTGGCGCTGGAGATCATGGTGCAGACGAAGACGGTGGAGCAGTACATCCGCGACGACCGCGCCAGCGAATTGAAGGACGTCATCGAGAAGGGCCGCGACATGTTCGGCATGCAGTCCTTCGACCAGCACCTGACGCAGCTGTACCGCGCCGGGGACATCACGCTGGAGACGGCGCAGAGCGCGGCCTCCAACCCGGCGGACTTCCAGCGCGCGCTGGAATTCGACTGACAGCGCGCGCCGGAACCGGGGTCAGGCCTTCTTCGCGGACGGCTTGTTGATGTTCGCGAAGAAGTCGTTGCCCTTGTCGTCCACGATGATGAAGGCCGGGAAGTCGACCACGTCGATCTTCCACACGGCCTCCATGCCCAGCTCCTCGTACTCCAGCACCTCCACCTTCTTGATGCAGTCCTGCGCGAGCCGCGCCGCGGGACCGCCGATGGAGCCCAGGTAGAAGCCGCCGTGCTTCTTGCACGCCTCGGTGACGGCCGGGGAGCGGTTGCCCTTGGCGAGCATCACGAAGCTGCCGCCCTCCGCCTGGAACTGATCCACGTACGCGTCCATGCGGCCCGCGGTGGTGGGGCCGAAGGAGCCGGACGCGTAGCCCTCGGGCGTCTTCGCCGGGCCCGCGTAGTAGACCATGTGGTCCTTGAGGTACTGCGGCATGCCTTCACCGCGGTCCAGGCGCTCCTTGATCTTCGCGTGCGCGATGTCGCGCGCCACCACCAGCGAGCCCGACAGCGACAGGCGCGTCTTGATGGGGTAGCGCGACAGCTCCGCGCGCAGGTCGCTCATGGGGCGGTTCAGGTCCAGCTGCACCACGTCGCCGGACAGGTCCGTGTCCTTCGCCTCCGGCAGGTACTTCGCCGGGTCGGTCTCCAGCGCCTCCAGGAAGACGCCGTCACGGGTGATTTTTCCCAGGGCCTGCCGGTCCGCGGAGCACGACACGGCGATGGCCACCGGGCAGGACGCGCCGTGGCGCGGCAGGCGGATGACGCGCACGTCGTGGCAGAAGTACTTGCCGCCGAACTGCGCGCCAATGCCGGTGCGCTGGGTGAGCTTCAGCACCTCCTGCTCCAGCGCGACGTCGCGGAAGCCGCGGCCCAGCGCGTTGCCCTCGGTGGGCAGCGAGTCCAGGTAGCGCGCGGAGGCGTACTTGGCCGTCTTCAGCGCGAACTCCGCGGACGTGCCGCCCACCACGATGGCCAGGTGGTACGGCGGGCACGCGGCGGTGCCCAGCGAGCGGATCTTCGTCTCCAGGAACGCGAGCAGGCTCTGCGGGTTGAGGACCGCCTTGGTCTCCTGGAAGAGGTAGCTCTTGTTGGCGGAGCCGCCGCCCTTGGCCATGAAGAGGAACTTGTAGGCGTCGCCGTCGGTCGCGTAGAGCTCGATCTGCGCGGGCAGGTTGTTGCCCGTGTTGACCTCCCGGTACATATCCAGGGCCGCCATCTGCGAATAGCGCAGGTTCGACGTGAGGTACGTGTCGAACACGCCGCGTGAGATGGCCGCCTCGTCGCCGCCCCGGGTGAGGACGTACTGGCCCTTCTTGCCCATCACGATGGCGGTGCCGGTGTCCTGGCAGGAGGGCAGCACGCCGCCCGCGGCGATGTTCGCGTTCTTGAGCAGCTCCAGCGCCACGAACCGGTCGTTGGCCGACGCCTCCGGGTCCTGGAGGATGTTCGCCAGCTGTCGCAGGTGCCCGGGGCGCAAGAGGTGCGAGATGTCCCGCATGGCCTCGCGCGTGAGCAGCGTGAGCGCCTCCGGCTCCACCTGGAGGAAGCTGCGTCCGGCCGCCTCGAACACGGAGACGTGCTCCTTCGTGAGCAGCCGGTAGGGCGTCTCGTCCTTGCCGAGCGGCAGCATGTCCTGGAACTGGAAGTCACTCATCGCGGTGGGTCTCCAAGAAGGGAGGGGGTGGCGGGTGCTTGGACCTGGGCGGCGGACTCTAGGGGCTGTCCCTGATTAACGCAGCCAGAGAAGCATGGAGGCGACGTGCAGGGCGGCGAGGTAGCAGGTCGCCGTCTTGTCGTAGCGGGTGGCAACGGCGCGAAAGCGCTTGAGGTCGTGGAAGAAGCACTCCACGCGGTAGCGCACCCGGTAGAGGGAGCGGTCCAGCGGTGGCGGCTGCTTGCGGCTGGGGTGGGGATGAATGACGGGATTCATCCCCAGCTTGCGAGCGTTGGAGCGAATGCGGTCGGCGTCGTAGCCCGTGTCCGCGATGAAGGCGTTGCCTTCGGCGTGCACCAGCAACTCCTCGGCCATCGTGGACTCATGCTGCTGGCCGGGCGTCAGCGCGAGGTGGAGCGGCTTACCGCCCGTCGTTGTGACGGCGTGAACCTTCGTTGAAAAACCTCCTCGAGAACGCCCCAGAGCATTGCTTCGGATCCCCCTTTTCCGACCGAGGCGTCCTGGTGCGCTCGGACGACGGAGGCATCCGCGAGGGAGCCGCGCTCATCGACTTCAAGCCGCAAGGCTTTGAAGATGGCTTCCCATCTCCCAGCCTGCGCCCAACGGTGGAAGCGGTTGTAGACCGTCTTCCAGTGGCCGAATCGCTCGGGCAGGTCCCGCCACTGCACGCCCGTCTTCACTCGCCAGATGACGGCGTTGATGAAGTCGCGGTCCCCACGCTTCGAGGGAGGACCGCTGCGCGAGCCCAGCAAGGGCTCAATGCGGATTCACTCGGCATCGCTCAGCTCATGTCGGCGCACAGCCAGCGTTGATCATGTCTGACGCTGGCTGGCAACCTCCTCATGCCCCCCGAAGCCAGGTCCAACCCCGATGTTCGATCCGGTAGGTTGAATTTTTGGACCAGAGATCAGGGACAGCCCCTAGGGCTGGCACCCAGCCCACGCGGTGACCGTCCGGATGCGAGCAGACGCGGGAGCGGCGAGGGATACCCCGAAGGGGGTAGACGCTGGCCGACGTGAGTACCAGTCGAAGCCCCCTGGCGCTTCCGCGGTGCTGGGGGAACAGGCGGGAAGCGCTCCCCAACGAGGTCGTGCTCGTGAGAGCACGTGTTGCAGGTGCAGTCGGCGGCGTGGCCTCGGATGAGAACCCGATAGGTCGCATCAGCTAGCGCTCGACGGCAACGTATCAGGTTGTCTTGGGCAGCCACGGCGGCGCGATGAGCCCGCGAGTTGAGGCGGCCATCGGAGGCGTCCCACTTCAAGAACTGCGCGTGCTCCTTGCGCCGGGCGGTGTCAAAGGCACGCGCGAGAGGCAGGATCTGCCGGAGGGCGAGACTGGGGTCCACGAGGGAGACGGCCGGGCGCTTCTTCACGGCAGGACCTCCTCGACGGTCGGGCCGCGGAGAAACGTGCAGTTCTGCAGGTTGAGGGCCGGCCAGCGGGGGTGGAGCCAGTGGACGAGGTCCTCGTTCGCCGCGGTGACATGGACACCGAACCTCGCTGGTGGCGTACCTCGCCGACGTGCTGCTGCGCGTCCAAACGCACCCGAACGCTTGCATCGGAGAGCTGCTGCCGCACGAGTGGAAGCAGCTGCGCGCCATCGCCGATTCCCGAAGCTGCGCATCCTCTGCGCCTCGGGTCTCAATGCGTCACGGCCCGCGCCGAGTACGATACCCGTCCGCATTCAAGCGATCCGGCACGTCGTTGGCCGGACGGCTACCCTGCCCTGTTGTGCCTGGGGCCCGCCGAGACGATTGGCCCCTGGAGGACCCAAAGGGCAAGACCATGGAGCGAGTGCGCGAGATCCGGCAGGAGGTCCTGGATGGCGTCATGGCCTTCCTGAATCGGGAGGGCTGGTCGCGCTAGCAGAAGCACCTGAGCCCTGAGAAAGTCGAGGGGACTGGGCGTAGGTCGCTGCGGTCACAGTCGGCGACGAGTGACCCAGGATGCGCTGGACCACGACCAGCGGGACACCTCCCACCGGGCCCTTTCCTCGGGCCGAAACAGCGCTATTGCGCCGACCCGCGTTTGTTCACCCTATCGACGAGAACCTGTCGCTCGGGCGGATTGCCGGGCGCTCGCGCCGTCCCCATTATCTGAACCACGCCCGGTAACTGGGCGCAGGGCGACAGGGGGGCTCACGCGGAAAAGCGCCCGCGATGGGGGAGGAGGCCGGCCTGTGTCCCGGAGAGAAGGGATGAACGATGGCGAGCAATGAGATTCCGTTCGAGGACGGCATGAAATTCGGCAAGGGGTTCAACCGCTTGACCGGTGAAGTCTTGGCGTCGCCAGCCGTCACGGGCGCAGTTTCCGAACTGACGCACGCTGGCGGCCAACTGGTCAAGTCCAACTGCATAACCATTGAGGATGTGACGACGCTACACGAGCAGCTTGGTATTGATGTCGCCGCATCTGGTTCCAGCGGGCCCTTGTCCGGCAACGCAAAGGTGAAGTTCGCCAATGAATGCGACTTCTCAAACTTCTCCACGTATGTCGTGGTGCGGGTCAGCGTCGAGAACACGAGCAAGAGCTTCGACGAACCCGTATTCACGCAGGATGCCGAAGAACTATTGACCAACAACAATCCGACCCGGTTCAGGGAGCGCTTCGGTGACTGCTATATTCATGGCCTGAAGACGGGCGGCGAATATTTCGCAATCTATCAGTTGACCAGCACGTCGAAACAAGAACGGCAAAGCCTCTCGGGAGATGTCAATGCCGCGTTCGACGGCGCCATTACATCGTTCGAGCTTTCCACAAAAATACACGAAGCCAAGTCAAAGAGCACCACCCACCTGGCGGTAAGCGTTAACGTCTTCCGGCAGGGAGCGATCTCTGAAGCCGACCTCGATCGGGATGACATCATGAAGACCGCGAAGGGCTTCCCCATCGCGGTCAGCGGACCGAACGCGTTCCCGTTCGCCGTATCACTCCAGAGCTACACGGCCCTGAGGAGGCCGAACGACAAGTTCAACTTCATTGAGATTTCGAATCAACAGGATGTTTTGGCGGATCTCATGCGGAGGCGATTCGAGTTCCTCGAACTGCGGGATGACTACTCCTTCATTTTGAAACACCCGGCCGACTTTGAAAACGGCGACGGGACCGCTGTGGATCTAAACAAGACGGACAGGGCTCGCCTGGAGATCATCTCGGTCATCAACACGATGCAGCAGCAGGCGGTGGCCTGCACGCGCGACGCCAAGCAGTGTCGTTTCACCAAGTTTGACGCTGGAAGATTCGAGGCCGAGAAGCCGCGTCTCAAGGCGGGGGTCGACGTCGCCCCGCCGCCCGCCAACGCGATGCCCAATCTTGTAGGCTTAATGGCCGAACCGATCATCAGCCTGCTTGCGTGCGTCGCGATGGAGGGAGTCGACCATTGCCTCAATTTCCTCGGAGGTTCGTTGAATGGACTGGGATTCGACCCTAGAACTCTGGGCAACTTCTTCTTTCTAATCACTCGCAGCGGCGTCAAGCCCGAGGTTATTAGAAGGGATTCTGCCGACGGGCCAGGTACGTCAAGAATCAAATCCCAGTTCCCGGCCCCAGGCGTTCCGGTGGAACCCCTATCGGTCATCAGAATCGAGATCATAAAGTAACCGGGTCTTGACCGCGCTCAATTCGGTCGACCCCGAGATCACGATCCTCGCGTTCATCTGTCGAAGTGTTCCGCAATCTCCCAATCCGGACCGTCGCTGTCCTGAGCCTGAGCGCAGGGGCGTCCAGCCCAACAGCCCATTTCAACTTTCGGAGCAACCTCGTGCCATTTGCAGATAGCTTTGCCTCCCTGATGTCCGATCGCGGCATTCCACTAACTCCCAGCGCCGTTCCAGAGCGCGACATCGTGGATCAGTCGCTGAATAGCATCCAGACTTGGCTCGCTGGTCTCGACACGTGCGTACGAGAAGGCTTCGATGAGGGCAGCGCAGAGGCCCCTGTCTGCTTCGTCCTCGGTTCGCCGGAGATCAATGTCGCTCCCGGTATACCTGGGGTTCTCGAAGCTTTCGACACAGCATCCGGCAAGCGCCTCAGCGAAATGTTGCTCGCTGCCCAGGAATGCCTTGAACTGGCCGACACGGGTATTGCTTGACCCCATCAGGAGAAGAACGTCATGTCCATGGAAGACTTTGCAGAATGTTACGCATTGCGGGTTGGTTCCACTGTCGATCAAGTCATCGCAGACCTGAACAAGATCGGCTCTGACGGAATAAGTCAGTTCCTTGCCTGGTGGCGTGGCCTGAGCGATGCGGATCGCGCGCTCGTAACTCTTGTCATCAGCTTTAGCAGCTCGGTCGTCCTGAAGATCTTTACCAAGGCTGTCGGCGAGGTCGTCGGACTGGGCCTCCTCGGACTCGCTGGCGGCGCGTCCTGGGCACTAATCGTTCGTGGCATCGTCGACTGCGAGAGTCGACTATAGATGGCGACCATTCGGGGACTTTGCGTGCGCGGCGTTTCCCAGCAGGCGGAGCCATCCTCGACCACTTTCTCAACCAGCCCGTGCAGGTGCCGGGCCTGACGGGCGTCGCGGCCCTCGCCGCTGGCACCCACCACTCGCTCGCCGTGAAGCAGGACGGCACCGTCTGGGCCTGGGGGAACAACGACAATGGCCGTAACCGTCCGGCCAACGACGTGCCGTGAGGGATTGCTGGAGTAGCAGGACGCGGCGGACGCTGGCAGGCATGGCGAAGCAGGTGGAGACGCCAGAGTGGGCGCAGGTCGCGGAAGCGTTCGAGGCCAGCGGATTGACGCAGCGGGAGTTCGCGTTGGCGCGGGGCCTGAGGCTGAGCACGTTGCAGTCGTGTGTGTACCGGAGCCGGCGGGCCGCGACGGCGCGAGGTGAGCCGGTGCGACTGTTGCCAGTGCAGGTGGCGACGGCGCCCCCGGCGACGGAGCCGGTGCTGGAGGTAGCGACCGCGAGCGGCGCCCGGGTGCGCTTCGCCGTGGGCACCGACGTGGCGTACGTCGCGCGTCTCGTCGCGGCGCTGGGACGGTGAGGCGGTGTTCACGCTTCCTGCGTCGGTGCGCGTGGTACTGGCCACGGAGCCGGTGGACATGCGCAAGTCGATCGATGGCCTCATGGCGCTTGTGCGCACGGCGTGGGACGACGACGTCTACTCGGGGCACCTCTTCGCCTTCGTCTCCAGGCGGGGAGACCGCATCAAGGTGCTGACGTGGAGCCGGGGAGGCTTCGTGCTGCTCTACAAGCGGCTGGAGACGGGAAGATTCCGGCTGCCGCGGGTGGAGGATGAGGCGAAGGCGGTGACGCTGGACGCCACGCAGCTGGCGATGCTGCTGGACGGCATCGACGTGGCCGAGGTGAAGCGCCAGCCAGCCTGGGCGCCCCCGGGGCGTACAGGCAGCTGAGTACGTCACGTCGTGAGTGTGCCAGAGCCCCGGGCGGCGCGGACTTCTCCGCGCACGGCTTCCGAGGCTTCCTAGGGGCTGTCCCTGATCTCTGGTCCAAAAATTCAACCTACCGGATCGAACATCGGGGTTGGACCTGGCTTCGGGGGGGGCATGAGGAGGTTGCCAGCCAGCGTCAGACATGATCAACGCTGGCTGTGCGCCGACATGAGCTGAGCGATGCCGAGTGGATCCGCATTGAGCCCTTGCTGGGCTCGCGCAGCGGTCCTCCCTCGAAGCGTGGGGACCGCGACTTCATCAACGCCGTCATCTGGCGAGTGAAGACGGGCGTGCAGTGGCGGGACCTGCCCGAGCGATTCGGCCACTGGAAGACGGTCTACAACCGCTTCCACCGTTGGGCGCAGGCTGGGAGATGGGAAGCCATCTTCAAAGCCTTGCGGCTTGAAGTCGATGAGCGCGGCTCCCTCGCGGATGCCTCCGTCGTCCGAGCGCACCAGGACGCCTCGGTCGGAAAAGGGGGATCCGAAGCAATGCTCTGGGGCGTTCTCGAGGAGGTTTTTCAACGAAGGTTCACGCCGTCACAACGACGGGCGGTAAGCCGCTCCACCTCGCGCTGACGCCCGGCCAGCAGCATGAGTCCACGATGGCCGAGGAGTTGCTGGTGCACGCCGAAGGCAACGCCTTCATCGCGGACACGGGCTACGACGCCGACCGCATTCGCTCCAACGCTCGCAAGCTGGGGATGAATCCCGTCATTCATCCCCACCCCAGCCGCAAGCAGCCGCCACCGCTGGACCGCTCCCTCTACCGGATGCGCTACCGCGTGGAGTGCTTCTTCCACGACCTCAAGCGCTTTCGCGCCGTTGCCACCCGCTACGACAAGACGGCGACCTGCTACCTCGCCGCCCTGCACGTCGCCTCCATGCTTCTCTGGCTGCGTTAATCAGGGACAGCCCCTAGCGTCCGCCGCCCAGGTCCAAGCACCCGCCACCCCCTCCCTTCTTGGAGACCCACCGCGATGAGTGACTTCCAGTTCCAGGACATGCTGCCGCTCGGCAAGGACGAGACGCCCTACCGGCTGCTCACGAAGGAGCACGTCTCCGTGTTCGAGGCGGCCGGACGCAGCTTCCTCCAGGTGGAGCCGGAGGCGCTCACGCTGCTCACGCGCGAGGCCATGCGGGACATCTCGCACCTCTTGCGCCCCGGGCACCTGCGACAGCTGGCGAACATCCTCCAGGACCCGGAGGCGTCGGCCAACGACCGGTTCGTGGCGCTGGAGCTGCTCAAGAACGCGAACATCGCCGCGGGCGGCGTGCTGCCCTCCTGCCAGGACACCGGCACCGCCATCGTGATGGGCAAGAAGGGCCAGTACGTCCTCACCCGGGGCGGCGACGAGGCGGCCATCTCACGCGGCGTGTTCGACACGTACCTCACGTCGAACCTGCGCTATTCGCAGATGGCGGCCCTGGATATGTACCGGGAGGTCAACACGGGCAACAACCTGCCCGCGCAGATCGAGCTCTACGCGACCGACGGCGACGCCTACAAGTTCCTCTTCATGGCCAAGGGCGGCGGCTCCGCCAACAAGAGCTACCTCTTCCAGGAGACCAAGGCGGTCCTCAACCCGCAGAGCCTGCTCGCGTTCCTGGAGACGAAGATCCGCTCGCTGGGCACCGCCGCGTGCCCGCCGTACCACCTGGCCATCGTGGTGGGCGGCACGTCCGCGGAGTTCGCGCTGAAGACGGCCAAGTACGCCTCCGCGCGCTACCTGGACTCGCTGCCCACCGAGGGCAACGCGCTGGGCCGCGGCTTCCGCGACGTCGCGCTGGAGCAGGAGGTGCTGAAGCTCACCCAGCGCACCGGCATTGGCGCGCAGTTCGGCGGCAAGTACTTCTGCCACGACGTGCGCGTCATCCGCCTGCCGCGCCACGGCGCGTCCTGCCCGGTGGCCATCGCCGTGTCGTGCTCCGCGGACCGGCAGGCCCTGGGAAAAATCACCCGTGACGGCGTCTTCCTGGAGGCGCTGGAGACCGACCCGGCGAAGTACCTGCCGGAGGCGAAGGACACGGACCTGTCCGGCGACGTGGTGCAGCTGGACCTGAACCGCCCCATGAGCGACCTGCGCGCGGAGCTGTCGCGCTACCCCATCAAGACGCGCCTGTCGCTGTCGGGCTCGCTGGTGGTGGCGCGCGACATCGCGCACGCGAAGATCAAGGAGCGCCTGGACCGCGGTGAAGGCATGCCGCAGTACCTCAAGGACCACATGGTCTACTACGCGGGCCCGGCGAAGACGCCCGAGGGCTACGCGTCCGGCTCCTTCGGCCCCACCACCGCGGGCCGCATGGACGCGTACGTGGATCAGTTCCAGGCGGAGGGCGGCAGCTTCGTGATGCTCGCCAAGGGCAACCGCTCCCCGGCCGTCACCGAGGCGTGCAAGAAGCACGGCGGCTTCTACCTGGGCTCCATCGGCGGTCCCGCGGCGCGGCTCGCGCAGGACTGCATCAAGAAGGTGGAGGTGCTGGAGTACGAGGAGCTGGGCATGGAGGCCGTGTGGAAGATCGACGTGGTCGACTTCCCGGCCTTCATCATCGTGGACGACAAGGGCAACGACTTCTTCGCGAACATCAACAAGCCGTCCGCGAAGAAGGCCTGACCCCGGTTCCGGCGCGCGCTGTCAGTCGAATTCCAGCGCGCGCTGGAAGTCCGCCGGGTTGGAGGCCGCGCTCTGCGCCGTCTCCAGCGTGATGTCCCCGGCGCGGTACAGCTGCGTCAGGTGCTGGTCGAAGGACTGCATGCCGAACATGTCGCGGCCCTTCTCGATGACGTCCTTCAATTCGCTGGCGCGGTCGTCGCGGATGTACTGCTCCACCGTCTTCGTCTGCACCATGATCTCCAGCGCCACGGTGCGCCCCTTGCCGGTGGCGCGCGGCAGCAGGCGCTGGGAGATGGTCGCCTTGAGGCAGTCCGCCAGGCGCATGCGCACCATGGTCTGCTCCTCAGCGGGGAACACCGACACCAGGCGGTTGATGGTGCGCGACGCGTCCGTGGTGTGCACCGTGGACAGCACCAGGTGCCCCGTCTCCGCCGCCTTCAGCGCGATGTCGATGGTCTCCGTGTCGCGCATCTCGCCCACCAGGATGACGTCCGGGTCCTGCCGCAGCGCCGCTCGCAGCGCGATGGCGAAGTTCTGCGTGTCCGGGCCAATCTCCCGCTGGGAGATGGAGGACTTCACGTTGCGGTAGATGAACTCGATGGGGTCCTCGATGGTGAGGATGTGCAGGCTCTCCGTGTGGTTGATGTGGTTGATCATCGACGCCAGCGTGGAGCTCTTGCCGGACCCCGTCGCCCCCGTCACCAGCACCAGCCCGCGCTCGTTGCCGGCAATCGTCTTCAGCACCTGCGGCAGCCCCATGCCGTCGATGCTGGGGATCTCATCCGGGATGATGCGCAGGATGCACGCCAGCGAGCCCCGCTGCCGGTAGATGTTGACGCGGAAGCGCGCCACCCCCGGCAGGCTGTAGGACGCGTCGCACTCCTGCACGCTGTCCACCTGCGCCTTCATCAGCGGATCATTCATCACGTGCAGCGCCACCTGCTTCGTGTGGTCCGCCTGCAGCTTCTCCATCTTCAACGGCCGCAGCACCCCGTTCACCCGGTAGATGGGGGGATCCCCCGGCCGGAAGTGGATGTCCGAAGCCCCGTTCTGGACTCCGACGGTGAGCAGTTTGTTCAGGGTGTTCAGATCCAGGGGAATCCCTCTCACGGCACGGTTGGAGCGGACGATTCTAGAAGAGGGGAGCCCATTCCCCCTACAGGTGCAGTCCGGGCGGCATTCGCACACTCCCAGCGAATGTAGTTTCCCAGCAAATCATGAAATGTATGCACCCCCCGGGATGAATGAACTGTCGGCGACTGCTCACCAGTGGCCGGTCGCCTGCCCATGTGGCCCGGATGCCCTGCCTGGAGACCGTGGCGAACATCCGGGCATGAACGCACAAACCGAGCAGGCCCCCGGGTACGAAGAGCTGTCTTCCGCTGACTTCGCCGCACTGGAGGTGTGGGACCCAGCGCAGGTGGTCATCACGCCGCGCATGGCGGCGCGGCTGTGGCTGCAGACGAGCCTCCGGCTGACGCGGGCGCAGAAGGAGCTGCACGACGCCATCTTCGCCAACGACGGCAGCGACGAGAGCCTGGACCGCTTTGCCAGCGCGCGCGCGGAGCTGGACTCGGCGGAAGCCTGGGCCCTGCACGTGTCGCGCAACATTCCACGCCACCGCTAGCGGGCCCCGGCTGAGTTCCCCCCGGAAGCAACGCGGGTGGCGACGGGCGGCAGTGGGTCACGAACCCCTGCCGACCTGTCGTCACCCGTGGTCGTCCTTGCGCGGCGCCGCCGCTCCGTCCGCGCCCAGTCCCTGGAGCAACCCCGCCTGGAGCTTCTCCAGCAGGCGCAAGAGCTCCGCGAACTCCTCGGGCGCCAGGTGTGACTTGGCCTCCGTGTCCACCCACTCGGCGGCGGACACCAGGGCCTGGAGCTCCGTGCGGCCCGCGTCGGTGATCTGAAGGCGCACACAGCGGCGGTTCTCCCCCGCGTGGCGCTCCACCAGCCCATCCTCCTCCAGGCGATCCACCAGCCGGCTCACGGCGGGCGCGTCAATGAGCAGCCGCTCCGCGATGAGCGCCTGGCTGTGGATGCCCAGGAGCCCCACGTACTTCAGCACGAGCAGCTGCATCAGCGGCCTGTCCGTTTGCTCTCCAACCTTCAGGGTCAGGAGTCGGAACACAGCGCGTCGCGTGGATGCCACTTGCTCTGCAAGGGTCATGGGCGTAATAGATGATTGCATTCAACAACGGTTGTCAATTACATCTTGACCGCGCGCAGAGGCCGGGGGGTGTGTTTGCCACACGCCCCCCGGAAAGTCCTGCCGCTCCTGAGTATGGCCACCCCCAGCGCCCTCCTCGTCCTCCTCCTCGCCGCCGCGCCGCAGGCCCAGCCTTCCGCCCCACCGGC
>NZ_RAWA01000242.1 GCF_003611675.1 Corallococcus sp. CA053C | reverse complement strand
GGCCCGGACCGACCCCTCCCTCGACCTGCTCCACCAGCGCACGCGCCAGCCGCTGGAGGTCCTCTTCTCCCCCCGCAGCGTCGCGGTGGTGGGGGCGAGCGAGCGTCCCGGCAGCGTGGGGCGCACCGTGCTCTGGAACCTCATCAGCAGCCCGTTCGGCGGCACCGTCTACCCCATCAACCCCAAGCGCCCCAACGTGCTGGGCATCAAGGCGTGGCCTTCCCTGCGCGCCCTGCCCGAAGCGGTGGACCTGGCCGTCATCGTCACGCCCGCCGCCACCGTGCCGGACGTCATCCGCGAGTGCGCGGAGGTCGGCGTGAAGGGCGCCATCATCATCTCCGCGGGCTTCAAGGAGACCGGCCCCGCGGGCGTGAAGCTGGAGCAGGAGGTCCTGCGCATCGCGCAGGCCGCGAACCTGCGCATCATCGGGCCCAACTGCCTGGGCGTGATGCGGCCCACGAGCGGCTTCAACGCGACGTTCGCGCGGGGCATGGCCCGGCCCGGCAACGTGGCCTTCATCAGCCAGTCCGGCGCGCTGCTCACCTCCATCCTGGACTGGAGCCTGCGCGAGGCCGTGGGCTTCAGCGCCTTCGTGTCCGTGGGCTCCATGCTGGACGTGGGCTGGGGCGACCTCATCGACTACCTCGCCGATGATCCGATGACGCGCTCCATCCTGCTGTACATGGAGTCCATCGGCGACGCGCGCGCCTTCCTCTCCGCCGCGCGCGAGGTCGCCCTCACCAAGCCCATCATCGTCATCAAGGCGGGCCGCACCGCGCAGGCCGCGCAGGCCGCCGCGTCGCACACCGGCACGCTCGCCGGCAGTGACGAGGTGCTGAGCGCCGCGTTCCGCCGCGCGGGCGTGCTGCGCGTGGACTCCATCGAGGACCTCTTCCACATGGCGGAGGTGCTCGCCCGCCAGCCCCGGCCCTCCGGCCGCAGGCTCACGCTGCTCACCAACGCGGGCGGCCCCGCGGTGCTCGCCACCGACGCGCTCGTCGCCGGGGGCGGGGAGCTGGCCGTGCTGTCGGACGCCACGCGCGCGCAGCTGGACGCCTTCCTGCCGCCGCCGTGGAGCCATGGCAACCCGGTGGACATCCTGGGAGACGCGGACGCGGAGCGCTACGCGAAGACGTTGGAGCTGACGGGCGCGGATCCGAACAGCGACGGCCTGCTCGTCATCCTCACCCCCCAGGACATGACCGAGCCCACGCAGACGGCCGATCGCCTCAAGGCCTACGCGAAGCTGCCCGGCAAGCCCGTGCTCGCGAGCTGGATGGGTGGCTCCGAGGTGGCCGCGGGCGAGCGCATCCTCAACGACGCGGGCATCCCGACCTTCGGCTTCCCGGACACCGCGGCCCGCGTCTTCAACTATATGTGGCGCTACGCGGACAACATCGCGGGCCTGTACGAGACGCCCACCCTGGCCGAGGAGCCCACCGGCAGCGGCCGCGACGTGGCGCGCGCCCTGGTGGACGAGGCCCGCGCCCAGGGCCGCACGCTCCTGTCCGAATACGAGTCCAAGCGCCTGCTGGCCGCCTACGGCATCCCCACCGTGGAGACGTGGCTCGCCGCCACGGAGGACGAAGCGGTGGAGCGGGCCCGCGCGCTGGGCTTCCCCGTGGTGCTCAAGCTGCACTCGCTCACGGTGACGCACAAGACGGACGTGGGCGGCGTGCAGCTCAACCTGCGCGACGAGGACCAGGTGCGCTCCGCCTGGCGCGCCATCCGCGACGGGCTCGCGCAGCGGGGACTGTCGGCCGCGTTCGACGGCGTCACTGTGCAGCCCATGGTGAAGCTGGAGGGCTACGAGCTCATCCTGGGCAGCAGCCAGGACGCGCAGTTCGGACCGGTGCTGCTCTTCGGCGCGGGCGGCACGCTGGTGGAGGTGTTCCAGGACCGGGCCCTGGGCCTGCCGCCCCTCAACACCACGCTGGCGCGGCGGATGATGGAGCGCACGCGCATCCACCACGCGCTCAAGGGCGTGCGCGGACAGGCCCCGGTGGACCTGGGCGCGCTGGAGCGGCTGCTGGTGCGCTTCAGCCAACTGGTGGTGGAGCAGCCCTTCATCCGCGAGCTGGACATCAACCCGCTGCGCGTCTCCGGCGAGCGCCTCATCGCCCTGGACGCCCGCGTGGTGCTGCACCCGGCGGACGTCACCGCGGCGTCGCTGCCCCGGCTCGCCATCGAACCGTACCCGCATCAGTACGTCGCGGACTTCACGCTGAAGAACGGCGAGTCCGTCACGCTGCGGCCCATCCGCCCGGAGGACGAGCCCGCCATGGGGCGCTTCCACCAGGCGCTGTCCGAACAGACGGTGTTCCTGCGCTACGCGGGCTTGATGAAGCTGAGTCAGCGCGTGGCCCACGAGCGGCTGGCGCGCATCTGCTTCAACGACTACGCGCGGGAGCTGGCGCTCGTCGCGGAAAAGCGCGCACCGGACGGGAAGGGCGCGGGCGAGATCCTCGCGGTGGGCCGGCTCACGCGGCTTCGGGGCACGAAGGACGCGGAGTTCGCCATCACCGTCAGCGACACCGTGCAGCGCCAGGGGTTGGGCGAGGAGCTGCTGCGGCGACTGGTGGCAATCGGCGAGGGCTGGGGCCTGCAACGCATTGTCGCGGACATCCTCACGCGCAACCGCGGCATGCAGGCCGTCAGCAAGAAGCTGGGCTTCAGCATCCTCGAGAACGAGGAGCTGGCCCCGGACATGGTCAAGGCCGTGAAGGTGCTCGGCTGACCGTGCCCGGGGCTTGAAGCCCTACGGCACTACACGTCGTCGCAGGGCGTGCCCAGCCGCGCGCCCGTGTAGACGCCCAGCTCGTTGTAGATGAAGGGCAGGTTCTCGCCCACGGGCACCGCGCGCAGCTTCTGGCGCTTGCTCTTCACCACCCAGAAGGCCTCCTCGCGGTCCACCACGAGGCGCAGGTCGCCGCCCTGGGTGGAGAAGATCTCCCCCTGCGAGTCGGTGACGACGTTGAGCATCTTCTGCGGCTTCACCTGGCCGCGCTGGCCCGTGAAGATGCGGAAGCTCTTGTTGTCCGCGCCGATGCCGCGCTCCACCAGGTAGTACGTGCCCTTGTCGTCGCGCAGCAGCTTGTAGGGCTGGAACTTCATCAGGGTGGGCGCGAAGGTGGACTTGCGCAGCAGCTCCTTCACCTTGTCCGCCGCCAGCGTCTGCTGGGGCAGGCTGCGGTCGCCGCAGCTGAGCGTGCACGTCTTCCCGTCCTCGCTGAGCACCAGGCGCGAAATCACCCGGTAGTCCACGCCGCGGAAGTTGTCGTTGGCCTTGGGGTTGAAGAAGCGGGGCTCGAAGAAGTCCGCCTGCGTCTCGCTGTAGGTGCTGACGGCCGGCACCTCCACGAATGCCTTGCCATCCCCGTAGAAGAGCTGGCCGTCCGTCTCCGGGCTGTTGGGGACGATGGCGGTGTAGTGGCCCTTGCCGTCCGTGCACACCCGGGTGGACTCCAGCACCATGCGGTCGCGCAGGCGCTTCTCCTGCCCCCAGGGCGGATCCAACGCGAGCGCGGCTTGCGGGGCGAGGACGAGCCCCAGGGCGATGACCATGTGTCGAAGGGACATGTGTTGGGCTCCGGCCTAGAGGTTTTCGGTGAAGAAGGTGGTGGTCGCGTCGGGCTGCAGCGTCTCGCCCGACTTCACGGACCAGATGACCTTCTGGGCTTCCAGCTTCAGCGCGGCCGCGGCTTCCACCCGGCACTCCACCGTCTGGACCTTCTGCTGGATGGTGCGCTTCGCCTCTTCGGAGCGGCTGCACAGCTTCTGCAGCGACTCCAGCGGGCCCGCGCAGTAGCTGGGGATGGACAGCTCGTTGAGCACCGGATCCGGGATGGAGTCCCAGGCGATGGTCGCCGACAGCTTGGTGCCGCACGCGGTGTTCGCCTCGGCCACCGTGGCGGCCAGCTCCTTCTCCGCCTGGGCGACCCAGAACTTCCGATCGAACGGGAGGAAGGGCTTGAGGTCGCCGTCGGCTTCCGCGTCCTGGTAGCGCGCGAAGACCTTCTCCACCTTCAGTGCCGCGGTGCGGCCCGTGTCCGGCTTCAGGTGCGTGTAGCCCGTGGCGCCCACGGGGCTGAGGATGAGGTCCTCATAGCCGCCCCGGTCGTGCACGGTGACGAAGCGCTGCGAGCGGCCGCGCCACTGCGTCCAGTAGCCGGTGCCGCGGTCCTGATCCACGTTGGCGATGACGACCTTGCCGTCCAGCTCGCTCTTCGTGCCGTTGAACTCCAGCAGCGCCTTGTGCGCGTCGGCGGGCTCCAGCGGGATGATGGTCACCTGCTCGCCGGCCTCGTTCGAATACACCTTGCCCGTCAGGGGCTTGGTGCCCGCGACGGCGCTGTCGGGCCGCGCGCCCCGGGAACACCCCAGGGACAAGGCCACGACGCTCACTGCCAGTAGAACTCTCACAGGGACTCCTTGAATGGGGGGCGCGCGCGTTCCCCCTCCGCGCGCCCGGGGCGACCTCAGAGGTCGATATCGTACTGCCGACAATATTGTCGGACCTTGGGACGCTCCGTTGCCGGCACCCGGGTCCATTGGGCCCGCGCATTCGCCAGGTCGTGCTGCTGGCAGTACACGCGGGTGAGGAGCGCATACGACGCGCCGGTGATCTGTGTGCGCTGGCTGCGCCGGATGTGACGCAGCGCTTCCGACGGGTTCTTCGCGTCCAGCGACCGCTGCGCCGCCGCCAGGTCCTCGCGGACGCTCTCCGGCAGCTTCTCCAGGGACGTGGAGGTGCCCGGGGTCCGCGCCGGCCTGCCCCGGGCGGCGGGCCCTGCATTCGCGTGCGGCTCCGACGGCGTCGGGTTCTTTTCGACGGGGCCAGGCTCCGCCGCGACGGGGTCCTCCGGCTGCGCGACGGGGCCGGTGGGCTGCTTCAGCTCCACGGGCGGCGTTACCGCCACGACGGCTGGAGGCGCGGCGGCCACCGGAGGCTGCTGGGGCGGGGACACCGGGTTCACGGCCACCGTGGAGGAGGCCGTCCCCGCGCCGCGCCAGAGGAAGGCGGTGGTGAAGGCCGCGATGACCACGACGCCCACGGCCACGCCCACCAGCCACTTCGGCCTCGGGCGGGACAGGGGCTGCGCGGACAGGGACTCCGTGCGGGGGCCCGCGGCGGACGCGGGCCCTTCCAGGTGGGCGTGGGGGCGCATGCCTACGGTGGGGATGTGCTCCTCGGACGGCCCCGGCGTGGGCACCGGCTCGATGTGCGCGGGCGCGGGCGCGAGGGTGGGCACGCGCACGGGCTTCGACTCCCCGAGCGTCTGGAGCGGGCTGCCCGTCAGGTCCAGGATGAACGCGCCCACGTCCGGGTAGCGGTCCGCGGGACGCTTGGCCATCGCGCGGGAGATGGCCGTCACCACGTGCGCAGGCGTGCCCGGCGACAGCGACAGCAGGGGCTCCGGCTCCACGTGGACGATTTGGTAGATCAGCTCCGCGACGTTGTCGCCGGAGTAGGGCGGCCGGCCGGCGATCATCTCGTAGAGCATGCAGCCGAACGAGAAGAGGTCCGTCCGCGAGTCCACGTCGCTGTTGTGACCCATGGCCTGCTCGGGCGCCATGTACTGCGGCGTCCCCATCAGCACCGAGTCCAGCGTCTGCACCGTGCGCGAGTCGATGAGCTTGGAGATGCCGAAGTCGAGCAGCTTCACGCGCTCGCCCACCACGCCGCCGGCCTCCGTGGGGACCAGGAACACGTTGCCCGGCTTCAGGTCGCGGTGCACCACGCCCGCGCGGTGCGCCGCCTGGAGCGCCGCGCCCATCTGCCGGGCGATGGCGAAGACGTCCTCCAGCGGGAGCTGCTTCTGCCGCCGCAGCCTCCGCGACAGGCTCTCTCCCCGCAGGTACTCCATCACCATGAAGGGCGTGCCGTCCTCCAGGGTGTCGAAGTCCAGCACCTCCACGATGTTGGGGTGCCCCAGCCGCGAGGCGATCTCCGCCTCGCGCCGGAAGCGCACCGCCACCTCCGGCGACAGCGACTCCGCCCCGTGCAGCACCTTGATGGCGACCTGCTTGCCCGGCAGTCGCAGGTGGCGGGCGAGGAAGACCGCGCCCATTCCGCCGCGGCCCAGCACGGATCCAATCTCGTACGTGGCGCGCAGGATGCGCCCCGTGGTCAACGGTTCGGACTGCGCGGAGGTGGGCTCGGTCGGCTTTTGCATCGGCGGTTCTTTTTCCTACTAAACCGGGCCGACATGATTGGAAAGCACCTGGGAGGCGCCGAACCGGACTCCCAGGTTCTGAGAGGCCGCTACGGCGCGGTCGGGGCCAGGAGCCGCGTCTGGATCGCCTCGGCCTCCTGGACGTGTACCTGCACCTGCTGCCGCTCGGCCTGGACCTCCTGGGTCAGGGCCGGCAGCGTGACCTGGGGACCCAGGAGGCTGTCGCCGACGAAGGCGACCCGGGCATGCGCGTTGAGCTGCGCGCTCATCAGGGCCAGGTCGAACGCGGCCCCCTGGGGCGCCTGGGGCCCCTGCAGGATGGTCAGCAGCTGCTGCGCCTCCGTCTGCAATTGCAGGCTGAGGGGACTGTCCTGGGGCGTGATGCCCTGGGCCTGCAACAGCGCATCCAGCCGCTGCTTCGCGGCGGTGTGCTCGGTCACCATCTGGGCGTTGTAATCGCGGGTGGCGGTGTCGGTGGCCAGCGGCCCGCCAAACTGCGCGAGCTGCACCTCGCCCTCGTTCGCGACCTGCAACACGCGCGCGATCTGGGCGTCCGTGAGCGTGGGCGCGGGGCCCGCGTCGACGGTCCCGTCCGTGATCGGCGTGCCCTCGGGCTCGATGATGACGCTCTCGTTGCTGCACCCGGGCGCCACGGCCATCGCCATCCCGCCCGCCAACACCATCCCCACCATGAACCGCGCGACCCGCATGTCTGGCTCCCCCTTGAAATGACGCGGGGGGAGGATGGGGAGGGGCCCCTCTCGCGACCACCCAGCCCTTCAGGCATTGCCGTTGTGGGACAGGGCACAGGCGCGCCGTCTCCAGGCGGGCAGGAGGCCGCCTGCTCCCGCTGTGTCCGGTCTTCCGTCTTGGAGCCAGGTCGCACGCGATTTTTCACGGTGGGCCGGGCGCCAACCCCTAGAGTCGCCTCTGATGAGTGCTCAAGCCGACGCCCGCGCCCCGCTCGCCGCCCTGCTGCCGAAGCCCGGCGAGCCCCCCCTCGACGCCGATGAGATCCTCAACCGCTTCGTGGGCTACGTGGCCACCAACGGGCTGAGCCTGTACTCCGCCCAGGAGGAGGCCATCCTGGAGCTCTTGAGCAACAAGCACCTGTTCCTCAAGACGCCCACGGGCTCCGGCAAGTCGCTGGTCGCGATGGCGCTGCACTTCAAGGCCATGGCCGAGGGCAAGGTGTCGTTCTACACGTGCCCCATCAAGGCGCTGGTGAACGAGAAGTTCTTCCAGCTCTCCAAGGCGTTCGGCCCGGAGAACGTGGGCATGCTCACGGGCGACGCGAGCATCAACCGCGAGGCGCCCATCCTCTGCTGCACGGCGGAGATCCTTGCGAACCTCGCGCTGCGCGACGCCTCCGCGCGCGTGGACGCGGTGGTGATGGACGAGTTCCACTACTACTCCGACAAGGAGCGCGGCACGGCCTGGCAGATCCCGCTGCTCGCGCTGCCGCAGACGCAGTTCCTCCTGATGTCCGCCACGCTGGGCGACACGCACGTCATCGAGCAGAGCCTGGAGCAGCTCACCGGCCGCGAGGTCGCCACGGTGCGAAGCTCCGAGCGCCCCGTGCCGCTCGACTTCGACTACCGCGAGGTGGCGCTGCACGAGACCATCCAGGACCTCATCGCGCGCGGGAAGTACCCCGTGTACCTGGTGAACTTCACCCAGCGGGCCGCGGCCGAGCAGGCGCAGAATCTGATGTCCGTGGACTTCAACACGAAGGAGGAGAAGGAGGAGCTGCGCCAGGCCCTGATGGACGCGCCCTTCGACACGCCCTACGGCAAGGACTTCCAGCGCTACCTGCGCCACGGCATCGGGATGCACCACGCGGGCCTCCTGCCCAAGTACCGGCTGCTGGTGGAGAAGCTGGCGCAGCAGGGGCTGCTCAAGGTCATCAGCGGCACGGACACGCTGGGCGTGGGCGTGAACATCCCCATCCGCACGGTGCTCTTCACGCAGCTGTTCAAGTTCAACGGCGAGAAGCTGACGACGCTGAGCGTGCGCGACTTCAAGCAGATCTCCGGGCGCGCGGGCCGCAAGGGCTTCGACACCGAGGGCAGCGTGGTGGCGCAGGCGCCCGAGTACATGGTGGAGAACATCAAGCAGGCGGCCAAGGAGGCCGCGGGCAAGAAGAAGACGCCCAAGGCGAAGCCGCCGCAGAAGGGCTTCGTGCAGTACGACAAGAGCACCTTCGAGCGGCTCCAGAACGGCATGCCGGAGCCCCTGGAGTCCCGCTTCGAGGTGAGCCACGGCCTGCTGCTCAACCTCCTGCAGAGCGACAAGACGGAGGGCAGCGGCGGCTACAAGCGGCTGGTGCAGCTGGTCCGCCGCTCGCACAGCTCGGACTACACGAAGAAGCGGCTCCTGAAGGACGCGGCGGTGTACTTCCGCACGCTGAAGGAGGCGGGCATCGTCCAGGTGGTGCAGTGGGAGGGCCGCTCCGCGACGGTGGAGGTGGCGGGCGAGCTGCAGCGCGACTTCAGCCTCAACCACACGCTGTCGCTGTACCTGCACGAGACGCTGGAGCTGTTGGACCCCGCGTTGGAGACGTACGCGCTGGACGTCGTCACGCTGGTGGAGTCCATCCTGGAGAACCCGGACGTGGTGCTGTACGCGCAGCTGCACCAGCTCAAGGGCGAGAAGATCCAGGAGATGAAGGCGCAGGGCATCGAATACGACGACCGGATGGAGGAGCTGGAGAAGCTGGAGTGGCACAAGCCGAACCGCGAGTTCATCTACGGGACGTTCAATGCCTTCGCGCGGAAGCACCCGTGGGTGGGCGAGGAGAACATCCGGCCCAAGTCCATCGTGCGCGACATGTTCGAGCGCTTCATGTCCTTCCACGACTACGTGCGCGAGTACGGCCTGCAGCGCAGCGAGGGCGTGCTCCTGCGCTACGTGGGAGACGTCTACAAGTCGCTCGCGCAGACGGTGCCGGAGAAGTTCCGCAACGAGGAGGTGGACGACATCATCGACCACCTCCGCGCGACGCTGCGGCAGGTGGACTCCAGCCTCCTGGACGAGTGGGAGCGGATGAAGAACCCGGACGCGCCCCTCGAGGCGAAGCCGGTCGTGGACTTGAAGCCGAAGGAGCTCACCGAGGACCCCAAGGCCTTCGCCGCGCGCGTGCGCGAGGAGCTGCACCGGCTGCTGCGCGCGCTGGGCCAGCGCCGCTACCTGGACGCGCTGGGCATGCTGGACAACGCCCTGGGCGAGTGGACCGCGCCGAAGCTGGAGCAGGCGATGGCGCCGTACTTCGAGGAGCACAAGCTGGTGGTGCTCACGCCCCAGGCGCGCAAGCCGGCCAACACCCAGCTCAAGGAGTCCGGCACCCGGCAGTGGGAGGCCCAGCAGCGCATCATGGACCCGGAGGGCCACGGGGACTGGGTCATCGACTGTGAGATTGACCTGCGCGGCCGCCGCATGGACGACGGCCCCATCCTGATGCTGCGCCGCATTGGCGGCATGAGCGCGTGGACCTGAGCGCCGGAAGGCTTCCTGTCAGCGCTGTGGCGGTCCGGGGTCCCGGGCCGCTGCGCGCACGGTGAGCGCGGCCGCGTCCATCTCCGCGAGGATGCGGCGCGCGTGGTGGAGCAGGGCCTCGCCGGTGGGCAAGAGGCGCATGCCCCGGGGAATGCGCTCGAAGAGGGGCGTGCCCAGCTCATCCTCCAGCGCGAGGATGTGACGGCTGAGCGGCGGCTGGGTGAGGTGGAGCCGGCGCGCGGCCCGGCCCACGTGGCCCTCTTCGGCCACCGCGACGAAGGACTGGAGGTGCGTGATGCTCACGCGCCCCAGGCTAGCGCGAGGCGGGGGCCGGGTGCACGCGGCCGGACGATGCCAGAACAGCATTGGACGTCCGAACGGGGGCGCGGGCACCTTGGCGCCCATGGGCATTCCACTCTTCAAGGGCACCGAGGTTGAACGGCTGAGGCTCGCGGGACGCGCGGCGGCGGGGACGCTGGCGCACGTCGCCGCGAAGCTCCAGCCGGGCGTGGCGACGGCGGACATCGACGCGTGGGTTCGCGAGGACACGGCGCGCCGGGGCGGGACCCCCAGCCAGCTGGGCTACAAGGGGTTCCCCGCCACGGTGTGCACCAGCCGCAACCACGTGGTGTGCCATGGCATCCCGCGCACGGATGAACGGCTGGCGCCCGGGGACATCGTCAACGTGGACGTGACGACGTGCCTGGACGGCTTCCACGGCGACACGTCCGCCACGTTCTTCATTGGCGAGGTGTCCTCCGACGCGAAGCACGTCGTGGACGTGGCGCGGCGGTGCCGGGACGCGGGCGTGGCGGTGGTGCGGCACGGCGCGCGGCTGGGGGACATTGGCGCGGCGGTGCTGGCGCTGGCGAAGGCGGAGGGGTGCAGCGTGGTGGAGGAGTTCGGCGGCCACGGCATCGGCCGGCAGATGCATGGCCCGCCGCACGTGCCCCACGTGGCGAAGGCGGGGACGGGCATCACGCTGCGCTCGGGGATGGTGCTCACCATCGAGCCGATGGTGAACCTGGGGCGCCCGGAAATCCGGATCCTCCCGGACGGGTGGACCGTGGTGACGGCGGACGGCAGCCTGTCCGCCCAGTTCGAGCACACCGTGCTGGTGACCCGCGACGGCTGCGAGGTGCTGACCCCTGGCGGGTGTTGAGAAGGGGGCGCTTGCGCCCGGCTGTCCGGCTGCCCGGTCGCGTGACGGGAGGTTCTCGTTGGCAGCGTCAGGGCCGGTGGTAATTTGCCGACCATGAAGAAGATCCTGGTCGCGCTCCTCGTGCTCATCGTCCTGGCGGTCGCGGGCGTGGGCGGGGCGTTCTGGTACCTGCAGAAGGCCGTCACGGCGCCGCATGCTTCGGAGGACCCCGCCCCGAAGGAGTTCATCGTGAAGAAGGGCGCGTCCGCGCGCTCCCTGGGCCAGCAGCTGCAGGGCCAGGGCTTCCTGGACGACGCGCGCATCTGGCGCTTCCACCTCTGGCGCCGCGGCAACCTCAACGTGAAGGCGGGCCGCTTCCTGCTGAGCCCCACGGCGTCGGTGGAGCAGCTGGCCACCGCGCTGGAGGGACAGCCGCTGCCGGAGGACGTGCCCTTCGCGATGATCGAAGGCTGGCGCCTGCGCGACACCGACCAGGTGCTCGCGGCCCAGGGGCTGATCAAGCCGGGCGAGTACATCGCCGCGGCCAGCAAGACGGAGCGCTTCACGGCGCCGTTCCCGCTGCCCACCCGGGGCCTGGAGGGCTACCTGTACCCGGAGACGTACGGCATCGTCGCGGAGGGCTTCCGCGTGGAGGCCTTCATCCAGCGGCAGCTCGACACCTTCCGCGCGCGCTTCTACGACGCGCACGCGGCGGAGATCGCCAAGAGCGGCCGGACGCTGCACGACATCGTCATCATGGCGTCCATGCTGGAGCGCGAGGAGCCCGTGCCCGCGCAGCGCCCGCTCGTGGCGGGCATCCTCTGGAAGCGCGTGGACAAGGGCACCCCCCTGGGCGTGGACGCGACGAGCCGCTACGAACTCCCCGAGTGGAACGACCGCAAGGCGTTCCTCAAGCGGCTGCGTGACAACCAGGATCCGTGGAACTCGCGCACCCGCGCGGGCCTGCCGCCCGGGCCCATTGGCGCGCCGACGGTGGACTCGCTCGTCGCCGCGCTGCGCCCGGTGAAGAGTGACTTCTGGTACTACCTGCATGACGGGCAGAAGACACTGCACCCTTCTCGCAACGCGCAGGAACACGAAGCGCTCCGGGCCAAGTACAACGTGTACTGAGCCCACGTGATGACGTCCTCCCTCCCGGATTTCAGCCCTCCCGTTCCCGCGCCGCCTTCCAGCACGGAGGCCGCGCTGCGCGAGGAGCTGGCGGCCGTGCGCGAGGACGCCGAGCGGCTCCGCATGCTGCTCGGGACGGCGGCCCAGGTCGTCTGGACGACCCACGCGCGCGTCAACACGAGCCCCGTCTCGCCCTCCTGGACGGCCTTCACCGGGCAGACCCCGGAGGCGATGCGGAACCGGGGCTGGCTCCAGGCGCTGCACCCGGATGACCGGGGAGGGACGTGGGCGGCCTGGGAGCGCGCCACCGCGACGAGCATGCGCTTCGAGGCGCGCTACCGGCTGCGCCGTGCCGACGGCGTGTACGTGTGGATGCTCGCGCGCGGCGTGCCCGTGTTGGCGCCGAACGGCGACGTGCTCGAGTGGGTGGGCACCTGCATCGACATCCACGCCCAGTGCCTGGGGGAGGAGCGGGCCGCGTTCCTCGCGCGGGCGGGGGAGCTGTTCTCGTCGTCGCTGGAAGCCTCCACGACGCTGGCCTCGCTCGCGAACCTGTCGGTGTCGGCGCTCGCGGACTGGTGCATCGTGGACCTGCGGCAACCGGGTGGCCACTACCAGCGGGTCCAGGTGGTGGCGGCGGATCCGGCCCAGGCCGCGCTCGTGAGCGCCGTGCGGGAGCTGAAGCCCCTGCCGGGCGAGCGGCCCGTGTATCCGCCCGCGGTGGCGCTGGCGACCGGCCAGTCGACCGTGGTGCCGGAGGTCACGGACGCGCTGATGCAGGCGGTGGCGCAGGACGCGCACCACCTGGAGATGATGCGCAGGGTGGGCATGCGGTCGTTGATCACCGTGCCGCTGCTGGCGCGGGGGCACATCCTGGGCGCGCTGTCGTTCCTCATCACCACCTCCGAGCGCCGCTATGGCGACGACGACCTGAAGTTCGCCCAGGAGCTGGCGAACCTGGCGGCGCTGGCGGTGGACAACGCGCGGCTGCTCCAGGACGCGCGCGACGCGGTCCGCCTGCGCGACGAGTTCCTGTCCGTCGCGAGCCACGAGCTGAAGACGCCGCTGACGCCGCTGAGCCTGAAGCTCCAGGCGCTCTCGCGCGCGGTGCGGGCGCATCCGGATTCGCCGCTCGTGCCGGTCATCGAGTCGCACGTGGAGACGGGGCACCGGCAGGTCCGCAGGCTCACGGAGCTGATGAACGACCTGCTGGACGTGTCGCGCATCAGCGCCGGCACCTTCAGCCTGCAGCGGGAGGCCGTGGACCTCGCGGTCGTGGTGCGGGAGGTGTGCGAGCGGTTCGCGCCGCGCTTCGAGCTGGAGCACTGTGACTTCACGGTGGAGACCCCGGACACGGTGCCGGGCTCGTTCGACCGCACGCGGCTGGCGCAGGTGTTGGATCACCTCCTGGACAACGCCCTCAAGTACGGCGCCGGCACGCCGGTGTCCGTGCGGCTCACGGTGGATGGCGCCGTGGCGAGGCTGCGGGTGCGTGACGGCGGCATCGGCATCGCGCCGGAGCAGCGGCCCCGCCTCTTCGAGCGCTACGGGCGCGCGGTGTCGGAGCGCCACTACGGGGGCCTGGGCCTGGGGCTCTACCTCACCCGCACCATCGTGGAGGCCGAGGGCGGGCACGTGTCCCTGGAGAGCCGCCTGGGCGAGGGCGCGACCTTCGAGGTGGTGCTGCCGCTCACGCGGTCCTGAGCGCTATGGGCCGCCCGAACCGGGCGGCTCCGGCGCCTTCTGGAACATCTCCGCGAGGATGCGCTCGGCCGCGTCCGCGAGCAGGTCTCTCGCCATGCGTGTCTCCTCGCCGAAGATGCCGCTGGACGTGCGCGCGTCCAGCACATGCGTGGCGAGCAGGGAGAAGGCCGCGGACTCGTCGAAGGTCGCCTCCGACGACAGGACGCGCTTGCCCGGCGACTGTTCCTCTTCGTGGAAGCGGCCCTCCCAGGTCTCGCCGAGGGTGACGGAGAAGTACTGCGTCGCCACGTTGCCCGGCCGCGACATATGCGAGGCGGCGACGACGGCCCGGAGCTGGTCGCGCTCGGTGGGAGTCATCTGTTGCTTCCACGCTTCGACGGCGGCGTGCATGGTGTCGAGCTGATCCCTCGCCGCGTCCTCGGCATTCTTCAACAGGTCCGGCACCTGGGCGTGGATGAACGCGGCGAGCTCCTCATCCGCCACGCGGTTCGTGGACAGGACGCGGTCCACCAGCGCGAGGGACGCCTCCAGCATGCGGTGCTGCCGGGCCAGGGCGTCGGCGGGAAGCCCCCGGCCGGCGAAGCTTCCGGTGGCGGCGGTGATGAGTCCCCGCAGGGTGGTAAGGCGCACGCGCGTGTCGTCGTCGAGCGCGTCCTTCCGGCCCGAGAGCAGCACGTAGAGCGCGAGCGGGACGTGGGTGACGACCTTGTACTCGTGGTAGCGCCGCGTGCGTGAGGGGGCCTCGAAGCGCTGGCCGCCCTTGCGCAGGATGAGCACGTCGTCGATCTGCGCGATGACGGGCCCCATGCCCGACAGCACGGCGTCGCGGCGCGCGGCGTAGGCGTCGCGGAACGCCTGGTTGAGCACGGAGAGCGGATCCGTGGGCTCCAGCGCCACGGTGCGCGCGACCTCGGACGGAGGGGTGGGGGG
>NZ_RAWA01000241.1 GCF_003611675.1 Corallococcus sp. CA053C | reverse complement strand
ACCCGGGAGCGCGTGTGGCGGGGGACGGTCGTGGCCACCCTCTGGGGTGACGGCCCGCCGGTCCCCTGACACCCCATGCACCGACTGCTGCGACACCTCCGGTCGCTCTTCCGGGTGGAGCCGGGCCGTCCGGCCCTGTGGGCGGGGCTGCGGGCCGCCATCGCCACGTCGGTGCCGCTGTGTCTCGCCTTCCTGCTCGGGGTGCCCGGGGCTGGCTGGGCGGGCCTCACGGGCCTGCTCGTCACGCTCGCGGACAAGGGCGGTTCGTACAGCTCGCGCGCGCGCATCATGGGGCTGGTGACGGCGCTGGGGGCGCTGGTCGGCATGCTCGCCGCGCCCGCGGGCCGCACGTATTGGGTGGACGCCAGCCTGCTGCTGTTCGGCGTCACGGCGGCCAGCTTCGCGCGCTGCTACGGCGACACGGCGGGGGCGGTGGGAGGCCAGCTCGCGGTCATCTTCGTGGTGTCGCTGGGCGCGCCCGCCGCCAGCCTGGCGGACGCCCTCGCGCGCGGAGGCGCCCTCTTGATGGGCGGGCTGTGGGCGATGGTGTTGTCGCTGCTCTTGTGGCCGCTGAGGCCCTACCGGCCCGCGCGGCGGGAGGTGGCGCGCGTGTACGCGGTGCTCGCGGGCGCGGCGGAGGAGCTGGGCAATGCGACGCTGAAGGGCGCCACGCCCGAGGCGTGGGCGGACGGACTGCGGCGCCACGCGAGCATCCGCCCGGACATCGAGCGGGCGCGCGGCGTGCTCGCGGCCACGCGGCGCGGGCGTCCGGACGAGTCCCGGCGCGGCGAGCACCTGCTGGTGTTGGTGGAGCTGGCGGAGCCCATGGTGGCGCTGCTCAGCGCGCTGGCGGAGGCGATGCAGGTGGTGGGGAGGGATCCGCACCTGCATGGCACGCGGGAGCGCGTGGCGAGGCTGTGCGAGGCGTACTCCGCGATGGACCGGTGGGTGGCGCGAGCGCTGACCCAGGAGCGCAACGAGGGCATGCGCGGCCCGCCCCGGCTGGCGCTGCGTCCGAAGCGACGGCAGCCCGCGAGGATGCCCGCGCCATCGGTGAGGCGGGGCGCGGAGGGGCCACTGTCCGCGCATGTCTCCACGCTGCTGGACCGCCTGCGCGAGTACGCGGGCGTGACGCACGAGACGGCGTCGGGGTTGCTCTTCGGGGACCCGGTGTCGTCGAAGGGCAAGGGTTCGGTGGGCGGGCAGCAGGCGTCGCCGGGGGGTTCGCCGTGGCAGCCGGTGCGCGACAACCTGCACTTCGATTCGCTGGTGCTGCGGCACGCGCTGCGCGTGGGGATGGTGGCCACGGCGGCGCTGGGGCTGACGCGGGCGTTGCAGGTGGGCGACGCGCACTGGGTGAGCCTGACGGTCATCTCCATCCTCCAGCCCTACGCGGGCAGCACGGAGGAGCGCGTGCTCCAGCGCACGCTGGGGACGCTGGTGGGCGCGAGCCTGGCGGCGCTCATCGCGACCACGGTGCACACCCCGGGGATGATGGTGCTGGTCATCAGCGCGCTGACGGCCATCTCCGTGGCGCTGCTGCCGCTGAACTTCGGTGCGTTCCAGATCCTGCTCACGCCGGACTACCTGCTGATGGCCACGCTCAGCTCCGGGGACTGGACGGTCGCCTCGCAGCGCTCGCTGGGGGTGCTCATCGCGGGGACGCTCGCGCTGCTGGGAGCGTGGACGCTGTGGCCCAGTCCGGAGCGGCGCCGCTTCCCCGACGCCGCGGCCTCCGCCCTGCGCGCGGATGGCAGGTACCTGCAGCAATTGGCCGCGCACCGCAGCGGGACGGAGCCGGAGGTGAACGAGGAGCGGCGCCGGTTGGACCAGGCGCTGCAGGAAGCGGAGGCGTCCTTCCAGCGGCTGATGACGGAGTACCGGGGTCCGCCGCAGCACCTGGAGTCGGGCATGGCGCTGCTCACCTACGCGCGGCGCTTCGCGCTGGCGGTGACGGCGCTGGGCACGGGGAGGCGGTTCGAGCGCACGTCGGTGCTGCCCCAGCAGCTCGCGCAGCGCGCCAGCGACAGCCTGGAGCTGCTCGCCCGCGCGTTGCAGGAGCGACAGGAGCCGCCGCCGCTGCCGCCGTTGGCCCTGCCTCGCACCAGTGATGATCCGGTGCTGGGCGCGCTGCTGGAGCGCGTGCCAAGGCAGCTCGGAATCCTGCACGGCGCGGTGGCGAGGCTCAGCGAGGGCCCGGCGCTGCGGTGACTTCGTGGAATGACCCTGGGTGCAATCCGCACACACGGGCGGGCATTGCGCTCACCTGCCGGATGCAGAAAGCTCCCGCGATGCCCCCCAAGAAGCCGTTTTCCATCCCCATCCCCGTTGCCGACCGTAACCGGCCGCGCTTCGGGGGCCCCAGCCTGAAAGAGAACCCCCAGTGGAATCCGTTCAGCGTCCTGGAGGACGGGGTCGAGGACGCCGAGCCCGCGCCGGTCCGCGCACCCCGGACCCAGAAGACGGCGATCCACTTCGTCTGGTACGGGACGGGCGCGCCGAACGACGCCAATACGAAGTCCCCCAAGTCCATCGCGGCGAGCTTCCCCGGTGCCACGGTGTATTTCTGGTGCCTGACCCAGATGGCCCCCGCCTTCGAGAAGGCGCTGGGCAAGCGGGTGAAGGTGCACACGCTGAATGAAGTCCTGGACCACTCCGCGGTGCGCAAGGAGGTGGGCCCGCTGCTCCTGGACAAGCTGGATCAGCTCCTGAAGTTCTATCTGGCCAACCGCGGCCATGCGCCCGCCAAGGACATCCTGACCTTCCTGACGCTGGCGTTGAACGGCGGCTACTTCTTCGACGCGAACTGCGTCATCGAGGTGCCCGAACAGTTCGAGAAGATGCTGGCCAGTCCCCCCAAGCTCCCGACGTTCCTCAAGCTCGAGGATACGCTCTGCTTCAATCCCAAGCCGCCCGGGTTCATGACGGACGACCTCGCCCTGCAGATGGGAATGGCGGAAGAGGACGATGACGAGGACGACCTCCCCAGCTTCAATGGAACAGACATGTGGGCCATGTACTCGCCCGCCCGGCATCCCATGCTCTGGACCATTGCCTGCCACTACATTGCCAGAGCGGAAGCCTTTGGTTTCTGTGGCGGCCCTCGCCAGGAGGGAAGCCTGCGCTCCCAGATGCACAACTCCTTCGTGGAAGGCATCGCGCAGCAGAAGCGCACCCTGGCGGGCGCCTTGGGCATCCAGAGCATCTTCGCGGGCATGCACAAGCACAAGCAGCGCGATGCCTCGTACAAGCCCGAAGACGTGAACTGGGAGGTGGACGCGGTCAAGGCCGGGCAGATCGAAGGCGGCGGCCCCCACCTGTCCGCCGCTTCCGCGCACGCGGACTACTGGGTGAAGGACCTGGGGCTCACGAAGGGACACGGGGGCAGCTGGACCTAGCAGGTCCGTGGATTCAGGGGCTCGCCGCGGTGGCGCGGCTCGGCGAGGCCCCGGCACAAGCGGTCTGGTAGTCCTTCAGCTTGCGCTGGAAGCGTTCGCGTTCCGGAGTCGGCCATTCCTCTGGCAACAGGCCCACGGCGCGCTCCTGGGCCTTCAGGGCTTCCGTGCACTGGCCCAGGCCGAAGTGCGCGGCGGCGCCGGTCTCCAGCACGTAGGGGTTTCCTCGCTCCCGACGCAGGGGGAACCGCACCGCCATCATGGCCGCCACATACTGGCCTGCTTGCACACGTTGCCAGGCCAGTTCGGTGGCGGGCCACCAGGCACGGGGTGAAAGGGCGTGGGCGCGCGCCACGGCCTGGGGATACAGCGGATCCTCAGGTGCATGTTCCGCCAGTTCCAGGGCGAGGTTGCCCCACGCCGGTGCGCTCTGGGGGTACTGCGAGACTCGCAGTCGCGCCCAGGCCAGCACTTCGGCCGTTGAAAGCCCATCCCACCGAGGGACAGGGCTGAAGCGGACGCTAAAGGTGTAGGGAATGCTCATGGGGTGCCCCGCGAGGGTTGCGGGGCTGAAACGGGAGCGGAACAGCACCGCGAGGTTCTGCTCAGCACCGTCCATGCCTTCCCCTTCGACGATCGTGCAGTCGCGCACCTGCCCCTCCGTATTGATGCGGCAGCGGAAGACCATGAACGCGAACTTCTGTTGCTCGAGCATCTCTTTGGAAAACTGGTATTGCCCACCCGAAATCATCTTCGGATTGCTGAATTCTTCGCGCACAAACCTGCAGGCCTCATGAAATCCCGCATCACAAACGGCCCTGAGATCGCGCAAGGCACGCGTGAGTTCCTCTTCACCCGGTGTGCCCCGCAGGATCTGGACAACCTCAGCGAAGACCGCTGGGGCTTGCTCTGGCTCCACTTCGAGCGTGGATGTATCGAGCGACAAAACCGCGTCGTTCCTCAACGACGCTTCCCACAGCGGGCCTGGCGGCCTGTCCTGCTTCGCCAGAAGCCGCTCCATGGCCAATGACAGATGGCCATGACTCGCAGGCAATGTCGGGATGCCGGCATGACGGCAGCCGGTCGAAACGAAAAGCAGTGAAAGGAAGAGCCAGCTCCAGCGCATGGCGCGGCATCCTATTCCAACCGCCCCCCTACCGTACCGCCCTGTTCAGGGCGCGGCGGGTGCCGCCACGGACGTCGTGGCCGCGACCAGGTTCCCGGCGCCATCCTTCGCCAGTCCATACAGCTTGAACGCCCCTGTCACGGCCGGCAGGCGCACGCGCCACGTGCCCGGAGCGGCTCCCTTCCGGGACTCCAGCGGCGTCACCCGGTCGCGCTCCTCGCGCGTGGCCGCCCCCCGGAAGTTGTACGCGAATGACACGTCCAGCGGTGTGCCCGCTGGCGCCGTGACCTCGAAGACCACGCGCGCCCAGGTGGCCGTGCCTTCCTGCTCCACGCCCTGCACCGCCAGCCGCACCGGCACGGGCAACGCAGGCTCCGGCTTCTGGCCCGTGTAAGCCTCCCGCACCGCGTGCCACGTCGGCCGCTTGGAATCTCCCGACAGCAATCCCAGCCACAGCCCGGTGTGGTCGAACGACGCGCTGTAGTTGAAGACGAACAATCCCAGACACCGGCCCGCCTGGACATGGGGCCCCAGCGCGTTGCGCCAGCCGTCCACGATGACGTCGTACTTCTCCTGGTCCCCCGGCTCCTGCTTCAGGCCCTGAGCGTCCTTCGGGGCCTCCCATTCGCCCTGGGCACCGAACTCGGTGATGAACCACGGCTTGCGGCCTCCCGCCTGCTTCACCGCGTCCGCCAGCGCGTGGATGCCCCGGCCGTAGACGTTCAATCCATACGCATCCAGCGACGGGACGTACTTCTCCCAGAGCGGAACCCCCAGCGTCCACGCATCCACCGACAGCACCGGGTGCCCGGCGTCCGCCTTCTTCACCGCCCGGACGACCTTCTCCAGGAAGCGCGCATACGCGACCTTCGACGCATCGTCCGGAGAGTTGAGGATGACCTCGTTGCCCAATCCCCACGCGAGCACCGCCGGATGGCCCTTGAAGCGCCGCACCTGCGCCAGGGTGGCCTGGAGCTGCGCCTCGCGGCCCTTCGCGTCGCGCGCGTAGTCGAAGGCGTCGTCGTTCTCCATGCCGGCCCGGCCCGGGCGCAACCACAGCCCCACCAGCACCCGCAGGCCATGCTTGTGCGCGGCGTCGAGCAGCGCGGGCGTCTCCTCGCCCGTGCCCCAGGTGCGCAGCGTGTTCACGCCCAGGGCCCGCAACCGCTCGCAGTCCGCGTCGAAGTTCGCGGGACCTCCCGAGCCACTGAAGGTGACGCCCTTCGCCACGTAGGGCTGGCCGTCCACCTCCAGCCTCCAGCCCTCCCCCGCCTTCACGATGGCGGTGCGAGCCTCCGCCGCCCACATCGGGCAGAGGAGCGCGGTCAGGAGCAGGACGCCAACAGCGACGGGGCGGGCAGTAGCCATGGGATCCGGCAGTCTAGCGGCTGGCCGGGCACGGACCTGCCGGGCCCGGCGTTCCGTGCGATTTCGTGCTACCCGGAGGACCGTGGACCCGCTCGTGCCCCTCCTCGAACCGGCCCCCCGGAACGAAGACATCCCCGGTGCCTTCCCGAGCCCCTTCGACGCCCTGGGCCCGCACGCCCTCGCGCGCCGGGCCGCCGAAGCGCTCCAGGCCACGCTGCGCGAAGGCGTCATCGCCCCAGGCCTCCCGAGCCGCGTGCTCGAAGGGCCGGACGGCGGAAAGATGTTCGGCGTGCTGGCGGTGCGGCAGCAGGACGGACGCCTGGGTGTGCTGCGCGCCTTCTCCGCGATGCTCGCGGGCCGCTGGGACGTGCCGGGCTTCGTGCCGCCCGTGTTCGACCGCGAGGCCCGCGCCCGCGTGGAGCCGGTGGCCGAGACCACGGTGAAGGCACTGCGCGACCGCGCCGAGGCGTGGAGTACCTCCGAGGAGTTGAGCCGCCTGCGCGCGGACGACGACGCCCGGAAGGTCCGCGAGGCCACCGAGCGCGAAGCCCTGCGTCAGCGTCACGAGGCCCACCGACAGCAGCGCCACCTCCGCCGCGCGGAACTCCTGGCCACGCCGGACCTCACCGAACGCGCACGCGCGGAGGCACTGCACGCGCTCGACCAGGAGAGTCGGGGTGACAAGGCGGAACTGCGGCGGTGGGACGCGGCACAGGAAGCCGCGCGGCGCGAACTCGCCCCCCGTCGCGCGAAGGCCGAGCGCCGGTTGCGCGCCCTGGACCGCCTGCGACGCATCGTCTCCCGTCGCTTCATGCAGCAGCTTCACGACACCTACGCCATCACCAACGCCCGTGGCGAGACCCGCCCCCTGCGCACGCTCTACGCCAACGCCGAACCTCCCTCCGGCGCGGCTGACTGTGCGGGCGCGAAGCTGCTCGCGTACGCATTCGCGCACGGGCTCCAGCCGGTGGCGCTCGCGGAGTTCTGGTGGGGCACGCCGCCCGCGTCCGGAGGCCGCATCCAGGGCGCCTTCTACCCCGCGTGCCGCGACAAGTGCGGGCCCCTGCTGCCGTTCATGCTGGAGGGACTCACCGTCTCCGCGCCGCGCGTCTTCGTCCCGCCGCCCGCGCCCACGCCGGACCTGTCCATCCTCTTCGAGGACGCGTGGCTGGTGATCATCGACAAGCCATGCGGCCTGCTGTCCGTGCCAGGAAGAGACGCGGCGCTGACGGACTCCGTGCTCACCCGCCTGCGCGCGCGCCACCCGCACGCCACCGGTCCGCTGCTCGTGCACCGGCTGGACCTGGACACCTCCGGGTTGCTCGTCGCGGCGCTGGATGCGCGCACGCACGCCGCCCTGCAACGCCAGTTCCTCCACCGCGACGTGGACAAGCGCTACGTGGCGCTCATCGACGGGCCCGTGCAGGGAGCCGTGGGCACCATCACCCTGCCCCTGCGCGTCGACCTGGATGACCGCCCCCGGCAGATTGTGGACCCCGTGCACGGCAAGCCCGCGGTCACCGACTGGGAGGTGCTCGGCCGCGAAGCCGGACGCACGCGCGTGGCCTTCCATCCGCGCACCGGGCGCACGCACCAGCTCCGAGTCCACGCGGCGCACCCCCTGGGACTGGGCGCGCCCATCGTGGGAGACCCCTTGTACGGGCACGCCGACCGCCGCCTGTTCCTGCACGCGGAAGCACTCTCCTTCGTGCACCCGGCGACGGGGCAGCGCGTGGCCTTCACCCGCGCGGCCCCGTTCTGAGCGCTGGCGTCAGTTGACCAGCAGCACCTTGCCCACGCCGCCCTTCTCCGCGAGCTTCTGGGCATCCTTCGCCTCGGTCATCGGGAACGTCTTGCTGATGGGGATGACCAGGTCCCCCTTCGCCACGCTCTCCCCCAGCTGCGCAAGCCGGCGGCCGTCCGTGTGCGAGAAGAAGGTGCGCACCGTGAGGCCCTTCTCCTTCGCCCCCTTCGGTTCGCCCACCGCGCTGCCGACAATCCCACCGTGCTTCACCCGGTCCAGCACCCTGGTCAGGGCCATGCCCCCCACGGTGTCCGCCACCGCGTCCAGCGTGGGCAGCTTCTCCACGTCGCTCAGATCATCGAGCGCGACCACGCCCTCCACCCCCAGCTTCCGCGCCTCCGCCACCTGACTGCTGCGCACGCCGACCCAGATCTTCACGCCCCGCGCCTTCGCCGCGAAGACGGCGGCGCGGCCCACCGCGCCCAGCGCGCCGGTGATGAGCAGCGTCTGCCCCTGGCCAGGCTGCACCACCTCTTCAATCAATTGCACGCCCGTCAGCGTCACCAGCGGCAGCGCGGCGGCGTCCCGCAGGTCCAGGTTCTCCGGCACCTTCGCCCACGCCTCCGTGGGCGCCACGACCGTCTCCGCGTAGCCGGCGTTCACCAGCCCCATCACCCGGTCGCCGGGCTCGAACGCCTCCACGCCCGTGCCCACCTCGATCACCTCGCCGGACACGTCCCGCCCCAGGATGGTGGGGAACCGCACCGGCATCACCGACTTCAGGTCGCCCCGTCGAATCTTCCAGTCCACCGGGTTGATGCTCGCGGCGGTGACGCGGACCTTCACCTCTCCAGGGCCCACCTTCGGCTCGGGCATGTCCTGCACGGCAAGCGCATCCACATCCCCATAGGCTTTCAGAACGACGGCTTTCATGCAGGCCTCCACAAGGTGAGCGCGGGAAGAGCATCCCCGCGACGGACCAAGGGTAAGCACCGCGAGTGAAGGGTGAACATCGACGGCGGGCGGTCGCCCTGCTTCCTTGCTCCCCACACCCGCGAGCGTCCGTGAAATCATGCCCGCCTCCCGCACATAGGACGCCCCAGATGCCGACCCGACTCCAGAACCGACGCTCGCTAGCCTGGCCCCTCCTCCTGCTCCTCACGCCCGGCGTGGCCTTCGCGAAGCCGCCCCCCGAAGCCGTGCAGCGTTGGTGGTCCCACGTGGAGGTGCTGGGCGCCGATGACCTGGAAGGCCGTGACACGGGCAGCCCCGGCCATCAGAAGGCCGCGGAATATGTCGCCGCGCAGTTCAAGCAGCTGGGCATCGAGCCCGGCGCCGGGGACAGCTACTTCCAGGAGGTGCCCCTGCTCTCCCGCCGCCTGGTGACGGAGCGCAGCCGGCTGGCCCTCGTCCGCGACGGCAAGGAGCAGCCCCTCACGCTGGAGCACGGCATCCTCAGCCCGCTGACGGGCCGCGCCGGCAAGCTGGACGCGGGGCTCGTCTTCGTGGGCTACGGCCTGCGCATCCCCGAGGCGCGGCATGACGACCTCGCCGGCCTGGACGTGAAGGGGAAGCTCGTCGTGGTGCTCCTGGGCGCTTCGCCTCCGGGCATGGCGAACAACCTGGCGTCCCACGCCGGCTCGCTGGCGGAACGGTCGCGGGCCTACACGGAGGCCGGCGCAGTGGGCGTCATCGCGGTGTACCACCCGCGCACGAGCGAGCTGCCCTGGGACCGGATCATCGAATCCCAGCGCATGCCCGCGATGATGCTCGCGGAGCCCGCGCTCCAGGACGTCGCCGGGTCCCTGGTGTTCGTGCTGGCGAGCGCGCCCTTCGTCGAGACGCTGTTCGAAGGCAGTGGCCACACCTTCAAGGAGGTCCTCGCGCTCGCGGATCAGGGCAAGCCCCTGCCCCACGTCACGCTGCCGGGGACGCTGCGCGGCGAGGTGGCCCTGGAGCAGCAGCAGCTCACCTCCGTGAACGTCGTGGGCCGCATCCCCGGCGGTGACGCCGCGCACGCGAGCGAGTCCGTGGTGCTGAGCGCGCACCTGGACCACATCGGCATCGTGACGCCCGTGAACGGGGACCCCATCTGCAACGGCGTGATGGACAACGCCGTCGGCGTCGCGTCGCTGCTGGAGGTGGGCCGCGCGCTGAAGGCCCAGAAGGCCGCGCCCCAGCGGAGCGTCGTCATCGTGGCGACCACCGCGGAGGAGAAGGGCATGCTCGGCTCGCGCTGGTTCGCCGCGCATCCCCCCGAAGGCACCGGGACGATGGTGGCCAACCTCAACGTGGACCTGTTCCTGCCGGTGACGCCCTTCAAGCGCGTGGTGGCCTTCGGCGAGGAGGAGTCCACGCTGGCCGCGCCGCTCCGGGCCGCCGCGAAGCGCGTGGGCGTCCAGGTGATGAAGGACCCTTCCCCGGAGCAGAACTACTTCGTCCGCAGCGACCAGTACAACTTCGTGCTCAAGGGCGTGCCCGCCCTGGCCTTCTCCTTCGGCCACCCCAAGGGCTCCGCGGGAGCGAAGCTGGAGACGCAGTGGGCCCTCGAGCGCTACCACGGGACGACGGATGACCTGGCCCAGCCGATGAACCGCGAGGCCGCGGTGCGGTTCGTGGACTTCGTCACCGACCTCACCCGCCGCGTCGCGGACGCGTCCCAGCGCCCCACCTGGAACGCGAAGAGCTTCTTCCGCCGCTACGCCGGGCCGCCCTCCGCCACGTCCACGCCCTGACGCCGCCCGGGACTCACAGCGCGCGGGGGACCTGCATCCGGCCCCCCGTCACCCGTCCCTCTTCCACGTCGATGATCCAGTACCCCTCCTTCCCGGCGAAGGTGGAGGAGCCCGCGCCAAAGAGGTGCGGACGCTCCACGGTGGCCGGGTGGTGGAAGCGCCGGTGGATGTGGCCATGCAGCACCGCGTGCCGGGGCCCGGGCAGCAGCCGGCAGAGGGCCTCCCCGTCGCGGAGCCCCCAGGGCCCGGTCGCCGCGCGGCCCTGGTGCGTCAGGGGCGCGTGGTGGACGACGACGAGCAGCGCCCGCCCGGAGAGCCTCGGATCCGCCACCACCGCCGCGAGCCCTTCGAGCTGCGCGCGACCGATGAAGCCCCGTGAGACGCCGGGAACGGGCGGCACCCGCGCGGAGCAGAGCCCCACCACCGCGGCCCCGGCGCCCACCTTCCGGACGAAGGGAAAGGGCCCCTCCCGGCAGTGTTCGGGCAGGTCGCTCTCCAGCAGGTGCCCGAAGTAACGCTCGAAGCGTCGGGCCCGGAGGCTTCCGGGGGTGTACACGTCGTGGTTGCCCGGGATGACGGTGCAGCGGCCCGGGTCCTCCACCAGCGAGCCCAGGGCCTCGCGTGCCGCCTGGAACTCGCTGTCCAGCGCACAGGCGGTGAGGTCTCCGGAGAGGATGAAGTGGTCGGCGGCGTGCTCCCGCGCCTCGCGTGCGATGGCGGCGAGCGTCTGGGGCGCGCGACGGTAGGACTCGGCCCGGCCGCCCGCGAGCAGCTCCGGGAGGGCCAACCAGCGGCGCCACCCCAACCGCGAGAGTGAGCGCGCCCGGTAGTCCGCGGTGAGGTGGACGTCGGAGCAATGGACGAAGCGCATGGAGGAGAGCGGACCCGGAGCCCCGCCCCCGACCGTCGGGGCCGGGAGCGGGAGGCGTCAGCGGACGCTTACAGCGACTGGCAGAGCGCGTTGCCCAGCGCGCGGGTGTCCCAGTCCCGGATGCCGCAGCCGTAGCCCGGACCGTCCATGCTGCCCCCACCGGCGAGGCGCGCCACGTCCCACGTCGCGAGCTTCGCGCAGACCTCCGACTGACGGGCGCGCGCCTCCTGCGGAGCGAGCAACGCCGTCCCGGGAGCGCACGGCCGGTCACCGGCCACCGCGACGAAGGAGAGCTGCGCGCAGAGGGTGTTGCCCAGCCCGCGCCCGTCGAAGTCGCGGATGGTGCAGCCGTACGCCGGGCCGTCCATGCTGCCGCCACCGGCGAGCCGCGCCACGTCCCACGGCCCCATGACCGAGCAGAAGGCGGACGGGTTGGCGCGCGCGACCAGCGGGCTCGCGACGGTGAGGCCCGCGGGGCAGACGCCATCCCCGAACGCCTCACTGACCGGACCGACCTGCTTGCAGACGCTGCCGCCCAGCAAGCGCGCATCGTAGGTGCGGACGCCGCAGCCGTAGCCGGGGCCATCCATGGAGCCGCCGTTCGCGAGCCGGACGATGTCCCACGTGCCGAGCTGGCCGCAGATCGTGGAAGCGTTGGACCGGGCCTCCTCGGGCGACGCGAGCGTGTAGCCCGACGGACACGCGGTGTCCCCGAGCACGTTGGTGACCGCACCCGCGAGCGCGGCGCTGGCCTGGGCCGTGTCCTGCCCACCTGCCTCCGGGGACTCCAACGGGGCGCCACATCCCACCCACGACATGGCAAGGCTGACACCCGACACCAGCGAGACGACAAGGTTCTTCCGCATGAAGGACTCCAGGGTTCGAGACTGCGTGGACCTGACTGAAAGACAGACACCGACTTCCGCTCGCCGTACGCGGCGGGCTCGGGTCCCGGCATCAGCAAGCGACGTACCAAACCCAAAATACAGACATACCCACAGTGAATGACCGCAAGGGCCGCCCCGGTCCCGGTCCTTTTCCGCGTCCTGCTGGAACGCGCTTGCGTGACAGGCAGACGCTTCACGCGAAGTGTCATCGCGGACGCGCCGGGGCGGTGCTTCCGCGCATGGTTCGTGAAGGTGCTGGCGCGTCAGGAGGTGGAATCCATGCAGGTGAGGCATGCAGCCATTGGAGCCAGCCATGAAATCTACGACTCAGGGGAGGCCGCCCTGCGGGCCGCGGTGGCCCGCAGGGTCGAGGACCGCCTCGCGCGGCGACGCCAGCAGCGCCAGCCCGCGCGCTACCGACGGTGGAAGGAGGTGGAGACCACGCCGCTCCTGCGGTCCATCGACGGAGGCCTGGACGACACGAAGTTCCTGTACCCCGTGCTGGACAACCTCCCGGTCATCGTCTTTCCCCTGCTCAGCTACGCGCTCACCGGGGTGCAGGTCAGCGTCTACGGTCCGCCCGAGGTCTGTCGGGTGGTGGAGGTGGTGCGGGACGTGCTCCTGGCGCGGGGGCACCTGGAAGACCGCGCGAAGGTCCTGGCCATCGAAGAGGACCGGAGCGACATCTCCCTCTCCCGCTCCTTCCAGCGCTCCACCGAGTGCCTGTCCGCCGGGAGCGATGAGCCCATCGCCTGGTCCGCTGGAGACCTGGTGCTCGCCTATGACCCCCATCCCTGGCTGATGGACCGGCACCTCCCCAGCTACGAGCTCATCTTCAACCTCAACGCCCGCCAGCGCGTCTTCCCGGAGGGCCTGCCGGAGCTCTTCGGACGCAACTACTTCGACCGCATGCGGCTGGAGGGCGAACCGGGCGCCCTCCTCGACATCAAGGAGCCGAACGTCCTGCTCTTCACCGCCGCGGGCCTGCGGGGCCTGACGAAGGTGGATGAGCTACGACAGCCACGCCCGGGTGACACCTATATGAAAGTGCTCCTCCGCGCCGCCGCGAGGACCTTCTGGCACACGAGCCCCGCGGCGACCGTGGCCTTCCTGCGCTATGGCTTCAAGCGGACCCGCGACCGGATTGAAGCCGGGGACGCCCTGCCCCGGCAGCACGCCATGGAGCTGGCCCGGACCTTCTTCGGGGTGTCCACCCTCATCAAGGCGGAGAACACGGACCCGTTCTTCGTGCGGGACGGCGACAGCGTGGAGGACCTGTTTGGCTATTACCAGGCCGTCCTCCAGCCCATCGTCGACGCGGGCGCCACGAAGGAGGCCGGCTACCGCGAGCTGGCCCGCTACCACCCGTACGCGGAGCTGCTCCATCAGCTCTCCCAGGCGCTGCGCCCGCTCCAGGCGGAGCTCCCCCTCTGGCGCCGGTGGCCGGAGCTCATCCAGGACAAGCTCGCCAGCCTCAACCAGCGGCTGACCGCCGAGTTCCGGGGCCTGGGCATCGATGACGCGGCGCGGCCCGTGCCGGAGTATTTCGACGCGAAGGGTGTCTTCCAATCCCGCCCCGCGCCCTCCGACGGCATCTCCCAGACGCGCGACTTCCTGCGCCATACCTACCGCCCCACCTTCGAGCGCAACCAGCTCCAGTACCAGTGGCTCGTGGGCGGACGCTTCCCGCCAGCACGCAGGCGCGTCAGCGGCTGACGCATTTCCGGCGGCCTGACAGGCATTGCCCCAGGACGCCGCGCTGGTACACGGGGTGCAAAGCCTTTCCCCATGTCCTTCCGAAAACAAGTCTTGAGCGACCTCTCCAGCAGCTATGCGAACTTCAACGAACACCACAAGGACATCCGAGCCTTCTTTGAAATCATCGGGGTCCGCTTCGCCATCCGCGAGTATGGCGTCAGCTTGAAGTGCGTGGCGGGCAACAAGCTCTTCTCCAACGCGAGCGGCTACCTGCTGTCGGATGACAGCTCCTACCCGTTCTATCTGTGGCAGCCGTCGTGGCTGGGCCGCTTCTACGTGGACCCGACGCACGTCCCCGCGGGCACCCCGGTGGACAACTGCATGGCCCGGGACGTGCGGTTCATGGCCTTCATCTGGATCTGGCTGGGTTTCAACGACGCCTATGTGAACGACGCCGAGGGGCCGGAGTGTTGGTTTGGCGTGGCCGAGCCCCGGCCGGAGGACCCTTCGGAGACCGTCGCGGTGACCGCGGACAAGGTCTGGAAGTACTTCCGCGTCGAGCGGACGAGTCAGGGGGAGAGCGACGGCTGGCTGAGCGGCGGCTTCCAGAAGAACCCCATTGGCTGTGATTTGAATGGCCGCTGGTCCATGCGGCGCGTCCCCCTGGAGAAGCTGTCGAGCTACTACCAGATTGAAAAGCACGTCGTCCGTCCGCTCGGGGAGAAGTTCCACGAGCTGGCGAGCCCCGCCATGCCGGGAGCGCTCGCCCTCGTGAAGTGACGCCCGCCGCGCCCTACCCCACCTGCC
>NZ_RAWA01000240.1 GCF_003611675.1 Corallococcus sp. CA053C | reverse complement strand
GACTCGGCGAGGGGGGCGTCCTGGGCGGGCTCCTGCGCGGCGCCAGCCTTCGACTTGCCCCGGCGCTTCGTCCCGGTGCCGGCCTGCTTCAAGGTGCCGGCCTGCTTCGAGCTGCCGGACGCCTTCGCGGTGCCGGTCTGCTCCGAGGTACCGGACGTCTTCGCCCGGCGGGACGTCTTCCCCGTGCCGGACGTCTTCGCGGTACCGGCCTTCCGCACGGTGCCCGTTCGACGGGTGGGCTGCGGGTCCTGCGCGGCCGCGGGCAGGGCCCACGACGTCAGCAGCACCGCCGAAAGGGCGAGGGCGAACCTGGACCTGTTCTTCATCATCTTCACGGCGCTTCTCACTTCAGGACCTCGATGACCGGGCTGCCCAACTGGGATTGCAGGCGCTGGACGCGTTCCTTCTCGCGCGCCAGCAGCGTGGAGAGCTTCTGTGCGGCGCGGATGGCCTCTTCGCGGGCCTCGCGCTCGGACTCCGCGCTCTCCTCGGCGCGCTTCTTGGCGAACCGGGCGCGCAGCTGCGCTTCCTGGGCCCGCTCCAGCGCGGAGCCCAGCTCGTCGTTCTTGCTGAGCAGCTCCTGGTTGGCGAGCGCCACCTGCGCGTTGGCCGCCTCCGCCGCCTGCTGCGCCTTCTGACGCTCCAGCTCCTTGGCCTGCACTTCGGCCAGGCGCTCCTTCGCCTCCGTCTCCGCGCTCTGGGCCGAAGCCGCCGCGGCGCGCGCGATGATTTCGGACTCCTGGGCCGCCTGGGCCTGACGCTCGGCCTCCTGCTGCGCGTTGCGGATGACGACGAGCGCCACCACCGCGGCCACCACCAGCAGCCCCAGGAACGTCGCGCTGCCGACGAGCAGCGCCCGCTTCAGCCGCTTGCCCTTCTTCGCCTGCGCGAACACCGCCGCGAGGAAGTCCTGCTGCGACTGGGGCAGCTCGCCACGGTAGCGGCGCTGGAAGCGCTGCGCCTCCTCCACCAATTCACCGCGCCACAGCAGGTGCGGATCCAGGTTCTTGCCCTGCCACTGCCGGGCCGCGTTGCGAAGCTGCTCCAGGAAGGCCGAGTCCTCCTGGCCCTCGTCCAGCCACCGCCGCAGCGTGGGCCAGCTGTGCAGCAGCGATTCGTGGACGATCTCCACCGTCGCGCCCGTGGCACCGCCGCCGGTCTGCACGACGAGCAGACGCGCCTGCACCAGGTGGTCGATGAGGCGCTGCATCTCGCCCGTGTCCTTCGTCAGCTCGCGCAGCTCATCCAGGGACACGATGGCGCGCGTGCGCTCCGGCGTGACGAGCCGCAGGAAGAGGGCGCGCACGAGGGTGCGCTCCTGCGGGGACAGGCTCTCCAGCACGCTGTCCGCGTGGCTCGCCAGCGCGCCCGCGATGCCGCCCATGGCCTCGTAGGCGCCTTGGGTGAGCAGCCGGTTCGTGGTGTCGCGCGCCTCCCACAGCTGCGTCGCGGCGAACTGGAGCAGTGGCAGCGCGCCCTGGGTGGCGTCCAGGTGCTCCAGCATGCTGTCCACCATCGCGGGGGACTCGAACTGGTAGCCGGCCCGCTCCGCCGGCTGCACCAGCGCGTCCCGCAGCCCTTCGCGGTGGGGCGCGGTGAGGAAGTAGAGGCCCTGGCCCAGCTCCGCCATGAACCGCTCGTCCTCCGGCACCCGGTCCAGGAAGTCCGAACGGATGGAGAGGATGACGCGGATGGGCGACGTGGCGTCGTCCGCGATGCCGGACAGGCACGCGGTGAAGGCCAGGCGTTCGCGCGCATCCGGGACCAGCGTGTAGAGCTCCTCGAATTGATCCACGAAGAGGAGGATCCTCCGGCGCTCGTGCCGGGCGCGGCTGCGCAGCACGTTGCCCACGTAGCCGGGCTCCGCGTGCAGCCGCTCCACCAGCCGCTGCTGCTCCTGGAGGTCGTCCTCGATGGTGGTCGACGAGCTCAACAGCGGCGCGACGATGCTGGCCAGGGCCGACAGCGGGTTGCGGCCGGGGCGGATGACGAGCGCCTCCCAGGCGACGCCGGAGCGCTTGAGGACGGGCACCAGGCCCGCGCGCACGAACGACGACTTGCCCGTGCCCGAAGGGCCCACGACGGCCAGCAGCGGCCGGTCGTTGATGCGGTTCACCAGCGCGGCGATCTCCCGGGTGCGGCCGAAGAAGCGGTCCGCGTCCGCCTCCTGGAAGGAGCTCAGGCCCGCGTAGGGGCTCTCGTCCACGCGCAGCTCGCGGCTGAAGCGGCCAGGGAGGAAGGGCTCCAGCGCGCGCAGCAGCGACGCCGCGTCCGGGAAGCGCTCCTCCTTGCGCTTGAGCAGGCAGCGGTCCACGACGGCGGCCAGCTCCTGCGGCACGTCCGGCGCCATGCTGCGCAGCTTCGGCATGGGCTCGTCCAACATGCCCGTCACCATCAACTGCGGACCGCGCAGCGGATCCAACGGGTGCTTGCCGGCGATCATGCGGAACAGCATCAGGCCCACGGCCCAGATGTCCGTGCGGTTGTCGATGGGCACGCCGATGCCCCACTGCTCCGGGGACATGAACGCCATCGTGCCCATGATGGCGCCCTTGCGGGTGAGGTTGGACACGTCCTCGCCCAGCCCCTCCACGGAGTGCAGGCGGGGCTGCTCCCCGGTGACGGGGGCGGGGGCGGCTTCCGGAGGCTCGTTGCCCTGGAGCACCTTGGCGATGCCGAAGTCGAGCACCTTGATGGCGCCCGAGTCCGTCACGACGATGTTCTCCGGCTTGAGGTCGCGGTGGACGATGCCCTGCTCATGGGCGCACGCGAGCGCCTTCACCACCGGCACCATCAGCTCCACCGCGCGCGCGGCGGGCAGGCGCTGCTTGCCGAGCACCTTGTTGAGCGGCTGGCCCTGGAGGAACTCCAGCACCATGAACGGGCTGCCGCCCAGCTCACCGACCTCGTAGATGATGACGATGTTCTCGTGGCTGCAACGCGCGGTGGCGCGGGCCTCGAGGATGAAGCGCCGGGTGATGTCGGCGTCCTCGCTGTGCAGGAACTTGATGGCCACGCGCCGGCCGAGCCGCACGTCGCGCGCCAGGTAGACGGTGCCCATGCCGCCGCTGCCCAGCTCGCGGATGAGCTCGTAGTGTTGCAGGCGCAGGCCGGGCCGCGGCCCGTTGCCCGTGATCGCCGTGTCACCCGTCCCGGGCTTCGACGGTCCATCCCACGTGGACGACGAGATGCCCGACGACGAGATACCCGACGACGAGATGGAGGACGTGGTGCCAGAGGGCCGCGCGGGCGACTCCACCGGGGCGGCCCCGAGGAGGGACTCCACGTCCGCCGCCTGCGTTCGGTCCGACAGGTCTCCGGCCATGCCCGTGGCCCCCACCGCGGCGGGAGTCCACTGCATGGCACCTGCTTCGTTCTTCGTCATGTCCGGCCACTCTTCCCGCGACGCATGCACGGCCACGAGGAGACCCAGGCACTCCGTTCCGGTTCACGGAAGAATCCTGGGCGCGACCCCCCGGTCGTGTCAGCACGGGCCGGAATCATACACGGGCACTGAAGCGCGGATAGTTCACGCCCCCCAGGCAGGCGTGTCTGGTTTGTCCTTGGTGGGCAGGCAGGCGAACCGAGCGCTCAATGACTCTCGAACACGAGGAGTCGGTTGTTACCCGCGTCGGGGATCACGACGTGGGGCCACGCCAGGAGCAGGCCGCTGGGGCGGGAGAGGCTCCGGGCGCTCGGGGCGGAGGTGTCGGGATCGACCTGCCGCGAGGACGTGAAGTCCGCCTGTCCCAGGACGAGGTCGGCCGGGGCGCCGTTCGTCTGGGGGAGTTGGTTCCAACCCAGCACGCGGTGGTTCTGGTTGTCGGCGACGAAGAGCTGCAGGCCGGTGGAGGTGACGAAGTAGGGCGCGTTCATCCCGGACGCGGAGGTGGAGGCGAGCCGCGAGGTGAAGCCCGGCTGGCCGAGGACGACATCGGCGGGCTGTCCGTTCGTGGTGGGAAAGGTGTTCCAGAGCAGGACGCGGTGGTTCGCGAAGTCGACCACGGCGAGCCGGGTGCCGTCGGTCCACACGCCGGTGGGGCTCCACAGGGTGGAGGCGGAGGGGGCCGCGTCCGTGACCTTGTCGCCGTTCGCGTCATTCGCGGTGCAGGTGGTGAAAGAGCCCTGCCCGAGCACGAGGTCCGCGGGCGCTCCGTTCGTGGTGGGGAGCGTGTTCCACACGAGGACGCGGTGGTGCCCGCTGTCCGCCACGACGAGCTTCCCCTGGCCGAGGAACACGTCCTCCGGACCCTGAAGCGTCCGGCTGTCGCAGTCGGTGCGGCTGGGGCCCTCGAAGCCCGCCTGTCCGACGACGAGCGAGGGAACGCTCGCGGGGAGCGAGGCGTGGAGGAGGACGCGGCTGTTGTCCGGGTCCGTGACCGCGAGCCGGCTCCCATCACTGGAGAGACCTTCGGGGCCGGCGAGCCCGGCCTGTCCGGCGCCGGGGGTGGTGTTCACGAAGTCGGGCTGGCCGAGCACGAGGGTCGCCTCCGCGCCGCTCGCCGTGGGGACTCCGTCGAAGCCGAGGACGCGACGGTTGCCCTGATCCGACACATAGAGCCGCCCGCCCGCGAGCACCGGGTTGCCCCAGGGAACCGACAGGGTGCCAGGGCCCGCGGGGCCGTCCTGGTTGGGCTCGTTGCTCGTGAAGCCGGGCTGACCGACCACGGTGCGGGCCGCCTGGAAGCGGTCCAGCGCGTACCAGTGGACGCAGCGGACGGAGACGTCCTCCACGTTGCCCGCCACGGTCCCCTGCTCATGGCTCACGGAGCAGCGCTGGTTGCTGGGAAGGGACACCACGCTGACGGCGTAGGCGCTGCCCCGGGTCAGCCGCTGCGCGAAGGTGAAGCGGCCGTTGCTGGTGACCTGGAGCGTCTCGGCACCGAGCCCCAGCGTGAGCGTCCCGGCCAGGCCCTCCACCGTGCCGCCAATCGAATACGTCCGCGCCGCGCAGTGCACGAGCACGGGGCCGACGTCCGCGCCGGCCACCCTTCCCATACCGTCCTCGACGGTGCACTCCTGCTCCGGGGGCGAGGCGGTCACGATGACCGAGTAGTCGGTGCGGTCCTCCAGCCGGGTCTCGAACGTGAAGGGCCCATTCGCCGTGAGCGTGAGCTGCTCCCCGCCATTGAGCTGGAGGGTGAGGGCGCCATCCAGTCCATCGAGCCTGCCTCCCACGAGGAAGGTCTGCGGAGGGGGAGGGGGCGTTGTCTCTCCGCCGCACGCGGCCAGCAGCGTGAACAGACCCAGGAGACAGAGACGGTGGATGCGCATGGTCTGTCTTATGTCATGGGCATCGCACCGGTGACCACTGGACGCCCGGGCCGAGGCAGGCTGGTGTGCGCGCGACCCGTCTCCCCAGGAGGTTTCCCATGGCCGACATCCAGAAGATCGTCACGTTCTTGTGGTTCAACGACAACGCAGAGGAGGCGGCGCGCTTCTACACGTCCGTCTTCAAGGACTCGAAGATCCTGGCCCTCACGTACTACGGAGACGCGGGGCCGCGCCCGAAGGGATCGGTCATGACGTGTGACTTCCAGCTCGCGGGGCAGAGGTTCACCGCGCTCAACGGCGGGCCGGTGTTCCCCTTCACCGAGGCCATCTCGCTGTCGGTGAACTGCGACACGCAGGAGGAGATCGATGCCCTGTGGAACAAGCTCACGGCGGACGGAGGCAAGCCGGTGGCGTGCGGCTGGCTCAAGGACCGCTTCGGGCTGTCCTGGCAGATCGTGCCGACCGTGCTGCCGGAGTTGTTGAATGCCAAAGACCCGGAACGCTCGAACCGGGTCATGCAGGCTGTCCAGAACATGGTGAAGCTGGACCTCGCCGCGCTGAAGCGGGCGGCGGACGGCCGGTAGGCTACGTGGGCCGGGCCGCGTCACTCCCGCGCTGGCGCGAGCGGACCCATCTCCTGGAGGAGTGGAGCCCGCGCAACACCCCTCTCAGGACGGACTGCTGACTGGCCAGGAGCAGCAGGTAGCTCCACACGGAGCTGCCACGGCGGTTGAGCAGGGCATGGGCGAACTGGAGCGCGCTCTGGTTCACGTAGCTGGGGACGTTCTCGAACCACTCGGTGCTGGCGCGCGCCGCGAGCTGGATCGCGAGCAGGGCGGAGCGCCGCTCTTCGTCATAGGCATTGAGCGCGGTGGGCAGGTCCGCGTGTTCGCGCAGTTGTCGGGCGAGCGAGATGGCATCCTGGATGGCCAGCTTCGTCCCGGAGCCAATCGAGAAGTGGGTGGTGTGGGCGGCGTCGCCCATGAGCGCGACGTTGTCGTGATACCAGCGGTCGTTGTGGATGCGTTTGAAGTTCAGCCATGGCGCCTTGCCCATCCCGCGCAGCTGGTTGAACAGGGAATGGCCCACGAGCTGTCGTTTGAAGATGTCCTCCAGGCGCCGGAGGGTCTCGTCGGGCCCCAGCTTGCCGAAGCCCAGGGCCTCCCAGGTTGCCTGCTGGCATTCGACGATGCAGGTGCTGGTCTCCGTATTGAAGCGGTAGGCATGGAACCAGATCCACCCGGTGGGGGTCTGCTCGAAGGCGAACGTGAAGGCATTGAACACCTTGTCGGTGCCCAGCCAGATGTACTTGTTCTTTCCCTCCTCCACCTGCGTCTGGAAGTGCGGGGCATGTCGTTGGCGGAGCCCGCTGTTGACGCCATCGCAGGCGACGATGAGGTCCGCATCCGCGTAGGCGGACAGGTCCTGGACGTCGCATTGGTAGCGCACGTCGACGCCAAGCCTCTGGGCCCGCCGGGTGAGGATGTCCAGCAGTCGGTCACGTCCCAGGCTGAACCCATCACCGCCCACGCGGGTGGCCATCTGGTCCTGGAGGTGCACTTCCTGCGTGTCCCAGCGGGCCGCGGCCTCGGCGATCTCCCGAGCGCTCACGGGGTCGTTCCGGTAGAGGTCATCGACCAGGTCGTTCCAGAACACGACGCCCCAGCCATACGTCACCCCCGGAGCGTTGCGTTCGAGGAGGATGACGTCGTGCTGCTTGAGGGACAGCTTCGCCAGGATCGAGAAGTACAGCCCCGCCGGTCCACCGCCGACACAGACGATTTTCATGTCTTTCGTATTACCGGGTCAGGGCTGGAACGGCTGCTGTTCCCAAGCGCGAACAGACATTGCGGACAGAACAGAAGGAGGGGCCCGCCTGGGGTCAGGGGTGCTCCGCGGTCTGGGGGGGTGGTAGCAATCAGACACATCCGTGGTACGCAGTGGAGCCTCTGCGCGAACCCGTCGAGCACCACGCTCTCGTTGGCCAGGATCTCATGTGAAAGCTCAACCCGATGATCGCCCGCCGATCTCCGGGAAGCGCTCGTAGGCCCGCAGGAGCGCGTCGAGGTGGGCGGGGTCGTCCAGGTCGAGGGGCGCGTCCGTGAGCTGAACGACCCACCCGCCCGTCGCGGTACGCCGCGAACGTGAGAGCAGGTCCGCGTCACGCGCCGGGTCTGGGAAGCCAATGGCCCGTGCGGCAGCGGCCGACCAGTAGTTAAGCCATCCGAGGTACTGCGGAATCTCAGGCGAGCGGAGGTTCTCTGGAAGCTTGAGCGCTGGCAGCCCCCGGGGAGGAACCCCCGGCTTATGCACCGGATCGATTGTCTGCCGTGCGATCTCTACCCCAGCGCTGAACGGTGTCGCGTGTCCCCAGAACGCATGCGCGCCTTCAGCCACGCCTTCGAGCACATTCACCGCGACCCCCATCACGGCTTCGTCTTGTGGCAGCTCGCCATGGACGTCCAACAGCGGTTGCCCACCCGGCGCCTGGCGCGCGGGGGTTTGCAGCCCATGAATCGTAACAGGATGGCTTTCGTCACCGTTGCACACCAGAGGGAACTTCCCCTTCTTCGTCCCTTCCGTGAGCCACGCGTCGCGCCGTGGCAATGCGATGGGCTGCCCTTCCTTGGAGACCTTCCACTCCAGGCGCAAACCGGGAAGCGCCCGCTCCATCCCCTGGACAATGGCGAGCGTGCGACTGTCATTGTCCACCAGCGCGGGCGCGTAGACGATGATGCCGAGAGTCCTTCTCCGGGTCATCGCTCGCACCCCGTGACGACGATCTTGAACTCCCGTGCCTGGAACTCCAGTGCTTCCTTGTGCTCTTCGGTGCTCACCCCCACGACGAACCCATATCCACAGGACACAGCGATATCGCGCTCTTCACGCATCTCCTCCAGTTGATCTGCGACCACCTGCTTCTGGAGGAAGTCACTGTACGTATCAAACTGGTCGGTCTTGATCTCCCACAGCACGCGCACGCCGATTTGCAGTGCGTCGAAGTGCTTGCCGCCAACGCGCACGTCCTTGCCGGGATAGCGGTTGGGCGGAACCCTGTCGGCGCATCGGTCATGCGCCTTGTCTCCACCTCGGTGCTTCACCGGGATGGGCTCGCAACTGGCGCGGCCCGTCCGGTCCACGGGCAGAGGTGGAGCTGGGGGCTGCCAGTCCTGCCCAGCGGGTTCCGGCTCCAGCTTGGGCTTCCGTTTCGCTACGGCTTCCCGGGGTGCCGCCTTTGTTCCCCGCGCAGCTCCTGCTTCCTCGGGATAGAGCTGTCGTAGCTCATGCGCATCCATGGCTTCCTGGATGGCGACGGCGACCACCACCACGCCAACGACGATCACCGCCCCCACGACGATTTCCGGAGCCGCCAGGACGCAGACACCGAGTCCCATGGCAGCCGCGTCCGCGGACGCGACCGTGCATCTCCCTGTCGGGTCGTGAAACCGGATCCGGTCATGGTCGAGAGCCTGAAAGCACCGCTCCATCATCACGGCCCAGGGCTGGGAGGCCTCTTGGACGGCGCACCGTCCATCGTCACTCCAGGGCAGCTTCGCCGCTCGCTGGAGGTTGGCGAGCCTTGGGTCGCGGGTCACGCGCTCGCGTGGGCCTGACGAGGTAGCGCAGGCAGAGAGAAGGAAGAGGAGTGCGCTGCACGCTCGGAGCCGCATGGTCATGTTCCTTCAACCCATTCGGGACGCCACAGGTCAAGCGCCTGGCAACCCGTTGGGATTTCTGGGCTTTCTCTCGCGAGGGGGCGATAGCGCGTCGCGTGCGCAACACTGGAAACGCCCCCAGGGGTTCAGGCGTAGGCAACGCGGCGCTTGACCATCGCATCCGGGCCGGCTGCCGGTTAATCGTGGGGACTCGACTTCCAGGGTGGGACCCTTCAGGGACTTCATGCTCAGCACGACCCGTCACGACGCCACGCCCGCACCTTCCTTGAGTGCGGTGGGGCGCGCACTGCCGCCGCACTACGCCAGCCAGGAGCAGCTCATCGCGGCGCTGCGCGACCTGTGGGCGACGAGGCACTTCAACCTGGAGCGGCTGGAGGACCTGCACCGCAACGTGCAGGTCGGCGGCCGGCACCTGGCGCTGCCCCTGGAACAGTACCCCGCGCTCGCGACCTTCCAGCAGCGCAACGACGCGTGGATCCGCGTCGCCACCGACCTCTCGGAGACCGTCGCACGCCAGGCGCTGGAGCGCGCGGGGCTCACGCCGAAGGACGTGGACCACGTCTTCTTCGTCACCGTGACGGGCATCGCCACCCCCAGCGTGGACGCGCGGCTGGTCAACCGGATGGGCTTCCGCGACGACGTGAAGCGCACCCCCATCTTCGGCCTGGGCTGCGTGGCGGGCGCGGCGGGGCTGGCGCGCGCGTCGGACTACTTGCGCGCGTTCCCGAAGCAGACGGCGCTGCTCATCGCCACGGAGCTGTGCTCGCTGACGCTCCAGCGCGAGGACCTGTCCATCCCCAACATCATCGCCTCCGGCCTCTTCGGCGACGGCGCGGCGTGCGTGGTGCTGCGTGGCGCGGAAGCCTCCGGGGCCACGGGGCCTCGCGTGGTGGGCTCTCGCTCGGTCTTCTACCCGGACACCGAGCGGGTCATGGGCTGGGACGTGGTGGACACGGGCTTCAAGGTGGTGCTGTCCGCGAAGGTGCCGCAGCTCGTGAAGGACCACATCCGCGGCAACGTGGATGGCTTCCTCGCGGAGCACGGGCTGACCCGCAAGGACGTGAGGCATTGGGTGGCGCACACCGGCGGGCCCAAGGTGCTGGAGGGCTTCGAGTCCGCGCTGGAGCTGGAGGCGGGCGCGCTGGAGCGCTCGTGGAATTCGCTGCGCCAGGTGGGCAACCTGTCCAGCGCGTCGGTGCTCTTCGTGCTCGGCGAGACGCTGGAGGAGGCGGGCGCGAAGCCGGGCGACTGGGGCGTGGTGATGGCGATGGGGCCGGGCTTCTGCGCGGAGATGGTGCTGGTGCGATGGTGACCGGCACGCAGACACTGTTCCTGTGCTTCATGTCGCTGCTCATCGCGGAGCGGCTGCTGGAGCTGGTGCTCTCCAAGCGCAACGCGGCGCGGGCCTTCGCTCGGGGCGGGGTGGAGACGGGGCAGGGGCACTACCGGTTCATGGTGGTGTTCCACACGCTGTTCCTCTTCGCGTGCGTGGCGGAGGTGTTCGCCCTGCACCGGCCCTTCTGGGGCGCGTGGAGCGTGGCGGCGCTGGTGGGCGCGCTCGTGGCGCAGGGGTTGCGGTACTGGGCCATCGGGACGCTGGGCGACCGGTGGAACTCGCGCATCATCGTGGTGCCGGGGCTGGCGCCGGTGACGGGTGGGCCGTACCGCTTCCTGCGACATCCGAACTACGTGGCGGTGGTGCTGGAGCTGTTGTGCGTGCCGCTCATCCACGGAGCGTGGATGACGGCGGTGGTCTTCACGGTGGGCAACGCGGTCCTGCTCTTCGTGCGCATCCGCGCGGAGGAGGCGGCGCTCGGCGCGATGTATTCCGAGGCGTTCGCCGACCGTCCCCGCTTCATTCCGGAGGTACGCCGTGGCTGACACCGTGACGGAGGCGATGGCGGAGATCCGCCGCATCGCCCGCGAGGAGTTGGAGTTCGAGGGCGGGGTGGAGCCCTCGCACGACCTGCTGCGCGACCTGCACCTGGACAGCCTGGGGCTGACGGTGCTCGCGGTGGGGCTGGAGAACCGCTTCCGCGTGCTGCTGTCGGAGGAGGACGCGCAGGGCGTGCGCACGGTGGAGGACCTGGCGCGGCTGGTGGCCACGCGGGTCGAGGCCCGGGCGACGGCCTCGGAAGCGGGGACGCACCCATGAAGGGACCGCCCCTGCCCGCGCTGAAGCACGCCACGGTGAACGCGATGCTGAAGGCGACGTCGCACACGTCGCTGGGGCTCGTGTTCGTGGATGCCTCCGAGCGCGAGACGTCACTGCCCTGGTCCCACGTGTACCGGCGCGCGAAGCGGGCGGCGGCGGGGCTGGCCCGGCTGGGGGTGAAGCCGGGGGACCGCGTGGCCCTCCTGCTGCCCACGTCGCCCGCGTTCATGGACGCCTACTTCGGCACGCTGCTGGCGGGAGCGGTGCCGGTACCGCTGTATCCGCCGGTGCGGCTGGGCCGACTGGACGAGTACCACCGCGCGACGTCGCGCATGCTCCAGGTCACGGGCGCGAGCGTGGTGCTGACGGACACGCGCGTGCGGCTGCTGTTGGGGCCCAGCGTGGAGCAGGCCCGGCCCCGGCTGGGCTGCCACACGGTGGACGCGGTGATGCACGGCGATGAGGACCTGGAGGTGGAGGTCAGCCCCGAAGCGCTGGGGCTCATCCAGTTCTCGTCCGGATCCACGGTGGATCCGAAGCCGGTGGCGCTGACGCACGGGGCGCTCGTGGCGCAGGTGGCGGCGCTGGAGGTCGCGATGCCGCTGGCCGCGGGCGTGACGCCGGTGGGAGTGAGCTGGCTGCCGCTGTACCACGACATGGGGCTCATCGGCTGCGTGCTCTCCGCGCTGTACTACCCGGGCAGCCTGGTGCTGATTCCTCCGGAGACGTTCCTGGTGAAGCCGGCGCTGTGGCTGCGCGCGCTGTCGCGGCATCGGGGCTTCGTGTCCCCGGCGCCGAACTTCGCCTATGGGTTGTGCTTGAAGCGGGTGAAGGACGCGGACATGCAGGGCGTGGACCTGTCCGGGTGGCTGCACGCGCTCAACGGCGCGGAGCCGGTGTCCGCGGACACGCTGCGCCGCTTCGCGGAGCGGTTCGAGCGGTGGGGCTTCTCCGCGCGGGCGCTGCGGCCGGTGTACGGGCTGTCGGAGGCGTCGCTCGCGGTGACGTTCCCGCCGGCGGGCCGGGGGCCGCGCGAACTGGGCGTGGATCCGAACGTGCTGGCGCGCGAGGGAGAGGTGCGCGACGGGACGCGGACGCTGGTGAGCGTGGGCGCGCCGGTCGCGGGCTTCGAGGTGCAGGTGCGCGGCGAGGACGGCGCGGAGCTGCCGGAGGGTCGGGTGGGCCGCGTGTTCGCGCGAGGGCCGTCGGTGATGCACGGCTACTTCGAGGACGCGGAGGCAACGGGGCGCGCGCTCACGGGCGATGGATGGCTGGACACGGGAGACCTGGGCTTTGGCGCGGACGGCGAGCTGTACCTGACAGGCCGCGCGAAGGACCTGGTCATCATCCGGGGCGCGAACCACGCGCCGCAGGCCTTCGAGGAGCCGCTCAGCGCGGTGGAGGGCGTGCGCACGGGCTGCGCGGTGGCGCTGGGCTTCACGCCCGAGGGCAGCGAGGACGAAGCGCTGCTCATCCTCGCCGAACGCGCGGCGCCGGGGAACGAGGCGTCGCTGGAGGCGGACATCCGCGCGGCGGTGGTGGCGGCGACGGGCGTGCAGCCGCACACGGTGCGCATCCTGGAGCCGGGAACGTTGCCACGCACGTCCAGCGGCAAGCTGCGCCGGGGCGAGGCGCTGCGGCGCTACCTGGCGGGCGAGCTGACGGCGCCGAAGAAGGTGGGCGCGGTGGGGCTCGCGGTGGAGATGGCGAAGAGCGCGCTCGCGATGGTGCGCGCGGAGCACGACTCGTGATGAGGCAGGGCGGGTGAGACGCCACGACGTGGTGGTGGTCGGTGGTGGCCCGGCGGGGCTCGCGGTGGCCATCGCCGCGGCCCGGCGCGGGCTGGACACGGTGGTGCTGGAGCGGTCGTCTACACCCGTAGACAAGGCGTGCGGTGAAGGCCTGATGCCTTCGGGGCTGGAGGCGCTGGAGCGACTGGGCGCGCTTGCACACCTGGACCGGCGCGAGAGCTCGCCTTTCGTGGGCATCCGCTACGTGCAGGAGGACGGCAGCTCGGCGGAGGGGAAGCTGCCGGCTCCCGGTGGCCTGGGGGTGCGCAGGCTGGCCCTGTCCTCGGCGCTCGTCTCCCGGGCGAGGGAGGTGGGCGTGGATCTGCGTGAACACACGCAGGTCGTGTCGCATCAGCGCACGGACGCAGGCGTGAGGCTGGAGACGCCCACGGGGCCGGTGCAGGCCCGGTTCCTGGTGGCGGCGGACGGACTGGCTTCGCCGCTGCGCCGCGCGGAGGGCCTGGACGTGGTCCGCGAAGGTCCTCGTCGCTTCGGGCTGCGGCGGCACTTCCGCCGCGTGCCGTGGACGCCCTACGTGGAGGTGCACTTCGCCTCTGGCGTCGAGGCCTACGTGACGCCCGCCGGAGCGGAGCGCGTGGGCATCGCCTTCCTGTGGGAGGCCGGCACCGTGACGGAGCGCGTGGGCTTTGATGCGTTGCTGGCGCACTTCCCGAAGCTCGCGGAGCAGCTCGCGGGCGTGGAGACGGACTCGCAGGTGCGCGGCGCGGGCCCCCTGGCGCGCGTGGCGCGGACGCGGGTGGCGGACCGCTTCGCCCTCGTGGGAGACGCGGCGGGCTACGTGGACGCGGTGACGGGCGAGGGGCTCACCCTGGCCTTCGCCTGCGCGGAGTCCCTGGGCGCGTTGCTCCCGGATGCCTTGGCGAAGGGCGCCGCGCGCGACACCCTGCTGCCCTACGAGCGCACCTTCCAGCAGGTATTTCGCAAGTACTCCTGGACGACGCACGGCCTGCTGATGCTCACGAGGCGCCCGCGCCTGCGCAGGTCCGTGGTGCGCCTGCTGGGCCGCGCCCCCTGGCTCTTCGAGCGCATCCTCGCCGCCGTGGTGACTTGACCTTCCCCCGGGCGCGCATCTCCGCGCGTCCGGGGGAAGGTTGGATCCACCCGGAACCCCCATCCCGCGGATCCACGCCGCGCACACCGCCCGGCCCTTGTCCCCCCGCCGCGCGCCGGGGACACTCCGTCCCATGGCACCTGGCCCCGCGGCTTCGCGTCCCTGGTTCGCGTTCTCCCTCGACCTGGCCCCGGCCGCGGCGAGCCGGCACCTGCACGGCCTGCCCCCCGTGCCCGACTTCCCCGAAGGCGAGCTCGCCGAGGCCCTCGACGTGGACGTCGTCTATGACGTCCACGTGGCCAACTGGAGTGGCCGCGTGGCCCGCCTCGTGGACGCCCCCGGACACAGTGTCGTCGGCCGGCTGCGCCCCGTGGCCTCCGAGTCCTGGCCCGCCCTGGCCCGCCTGGAGACCGCCCTCGCCCTGGCCACCGAGGAGCGCCCCGTCCAGGTGCGCACCGCCTCCGGCACCGTGGTGGACGCCCTCGCCTTCACTCCCAGTGCCCGCGACACCTCCACCCAGGGGCCGGTCAGCGAAGCCTTCCTCATCACCCTCGCCGTCGCCGCCGAGCGCGCCCGTCTGCCTGCCGACGTCGTCGAAAAACTCCAGGCCGAGGCCCGCATCGTCCACGCCGTCCAGCACGCCCGCGTCGACGGCCACCGCCCTCCGACCCCCACCAAGCCCGGCATAAAGTGACAGCCGGGCTGATCCGGACCGAAAAAAGCCCTGCCCGTTGAGAAAAAGGGAGGCGCGACGCAACCGGGTGCCGCGTCGCGCCGACGATGGGTGGAAGGGCCCCCTCCTTCCGCCCGTCTCCCC